>JBDSHF010000264.1:0-4964 GCA_039918595.1 Thermoanaerobaculia bacterium | reverse complement strand
GGGCGGGGCCGGCGATGGGAGCGAGGATGTCGGCGCTCACCCGGACCACTCCCTTCGGGATGCCGCCGCGAGGCGGGCGGGTCGCGGCGAGCTTGTCGAGAAACTCCCGGAGCTGCCGCGGGTCTTGAGGCACGAGGTTCTCCGGCACGCGGGCCCCCCACGCCATCTGCTCCTCGAGCCAGCGGCTGCGGGAGAAGGCGGGCTCCTCCGCGGCGGAGCTCCAGCCGGTGAGCGAGAGGAGGATAGGGATCATGATGAGGATGGAGTCTATTTTTTTCATTTTCTAAACCTGAGAGCCAGATTCCATCCTCGATTCTAAACGATTGTGGTTCTAGGGGCACGTCGCGAAGGCGTCGACGTCGGTGATCGCCGGCGACCGCTGGCCCAGCGGGTTCTCGTAGCGCGCGGTCAGGCCCGTCCGGGTGTCGGTCACCGTCAGCGTATAGCCAACGTTCGTGGTGCCGGCGGCGAAGACCCAGTAGCGGCCGTTGATCGCGCAGCCGTCGAGCACCTTGACCAGCAACTCCCAGTTGTCCGGGCTGAAGAACCAGAAGAGCCCGGAGCTGTCCGCGGCGGGGGCGGCGGCCATGCCGGGTCCGGTGGCGCCGTCGAAGCTCCGCCAGCTCGCCTCCACCTTGAAACGCCCCTGATCGAGCGGGAGGCTGGTGACACCGAGGGGGTGATGACAGCCGCCGCTCCCGCTGTCCGCGAAGCGACCGCCGGCATTCTCGGAAAGCGGAAGGAAGTCCCAGTCGTAGCCGTCGGCGCGGAGCCGGAGCTTCAGCACGCCGAGTTCCTGGTCATCGCGCGCTTCGCTGTTCGGGCGGATCGTGGCGAACGGGCGGGTCTCCCGGCCGCCGGTGCCGACCACGAACTGCCGGATGCCGTGCTCCGGATCCGCCTGGCCGGACGGGTTCTGCGGCGCGAAGCGCTCGTAGTCGTGATCGTGTCCCACCAGCACCACGTCCGCTCCGGCGGCGTAGAGGGTCCGCCAGAAGGTGTCATAGGTGGCATCGTCGCCGTGCGCCCCCGAGGAGAAGCGGGGGTGGTGCCAGTAGGCGAGCGTGCAGGCCCGGGGGTGGGCGGCGAGATCGTCGGCCAGCCAGCGGAGCTGTGCCGAGCCGGGGCCGCAGCCGCCGACATCGGCGCAGTTGGAGTTGAGGACGACGACGTGCCAGGTGCCGAGCTCGTAGCTGTACCACCCCTGGGAGCGCGCGCCCGCCGCCGCTCCGAAATAGTCGAAATAGCCGGTGGCGCTGGGGGTCTGATACTCGTGATTGCCGGCCGCCGGCCGCAGGATCGGCTTCAGCCTCCCCCAGGTCGGGGCGAAAGAAGTCTGATAGGCCGCGAGACTGCCGTCGGTATACTGGTTGTCCCCGAGCAGGAGCACGGCGTCGTAGCCGGCCCCCACCAGCAGGTTCGAGGTATCCCGCATCCGGCAGGCGACGGCGGTGCCGTTCCCCCCGTTGTAGCTCGGGTCCGCGGGATCGCAGGCGATGTCCCCCGCCGCCGCGATCACGGGATCGGCGGCCCGCGCGGCCGGAGCCAGGGCGGCGGCCAGCAGCAGGAAGATGGCTCGAAGGGGGCAAGGCATGCGTGGCCCCTAGGGCACCGTAACCGTCACGACCTCCGAGTAGGTGCTGACGTCCTTCTTGAACTTCGCTCGGATCCTGAAAGTGTTGGGGCCGGGCTTCAGCTTGGTTATCGTGACGCTGGTCGAGTTGGCGGGCAGCGACTTCACCTGCTTGAACTTGCCGGTCGGCAGTTGCTGCTCCACGAGCCAGTTCTTCTCCGTCGAGAAGGGATCGGTCCAGGAGAGGGTCACGCTGGCGGTGTCCGCCTGGCCGGTCAGGTGGTAGGCATCGCCGGTCACCGCGAGGCAGCTCGGGCCGACCGTGTCGACGAAGCCGCGGATGACCTGCACCACGCGCTGGCTGTCGAGCCCGAAACGTCCGGGCTCCCCCATCGAGAGAGTGGTTTGGCCGCAGTAGCTCATCACCGAGCCGCCATCCTCGGGCGTCGACTCCGGGCCCTGGTAGCACCGCCCCTCGCCCGAATGGCACATGTCGATCGGAGGGTTGTAACAGTGGGTGTGTGCCGATCCGAAAATGTG
Source organism: Thermoanaerobaculia bacterium (assembly GCA_039918595.1). Classification (GTDB taxonomy): domain Bacteria; phylum Acidobacteriota; class Thermoanaerobaculia; order Multivoradales; family UBA5704; genus DATARR01. The sequence goes on along the minus strand of JBDSHF010000264.1, from coordinate 2,851 downwards.
ACCCAGCTCATGGGCGGTGACCAGAGTGTCGCGCGTCCGCTTCGTCACCACGACGATGCCGTAGGGGCCATAGGAGCAAGAGGAGGGGCGTTCCGAATAATCGCAGAGGCTGGAGCGCCAGGCCTGGCCGCCGATTTCGTTGGAGGCCTTGCCGGTGAAGAAGACCGCCGCGTTGCGCGGGTAGTCCTTGACCGGCCGTAACCTTTGCCAGTAGTTGCCGAACTCGCAGAGCACTTCCGCGTTCTCGCCGCTGTGGGGGTCCGGCGCGTTCCAGGGATCGTCGGGCGTCGTATAGAGGGAGAGGCTCGTGATCGCCAGCGAGACGCCGAGCTGCCGGAAGTAGAGCTCCGAAACGCCGCCGATCATCGAGGCGATATAGGCTGTGGCGTCGTCCACGTTGCCGAACTTGTTGAACAGCTCATAGTCGGAGTCGATGGCGAGGGTCGCCAGATACTCGGTGCCCGGGGGGACCACGACCTTCTTCTTTTCCGGACTGGCCGCTCTGGCCGAGCCGGCGGGGGGCTCCAGGACATCCGACAGGGCGCCCTTCGCCAGGGACTCGAGCTCCGCCGGCCGCACCACGGCCGAGCGGGCGACCGAGTCCTTGCCCAGGCCTGCCGGCAGGGCGACCTCGTAGAGCCGGTCGCCGTTGACGAGGTAGCCGCTCCAGGCGCCGGTCGAGCTGTTGACGGTCAGTGCCACCGATGAGCGCGGCCACTCCTCGACGGTGCCACGGAGCAGCGTCAGTTGGGCCGCGGCCTCGTTCCCGCGGTCGCGGCCGTCGACGTAAAGGTGAAAATCAGCCGCGAACAGCGGTGCCGTCTCGAGAGCGAGAGTCAAGGTCTCGCCGTCGGCGCCCCGCAGCCCCGCGATCCGGAACAGTGCGCCCGGAGCGCTCACCTTCGCCGCCTGCGCCACGTCGGCGGGCTTGGCGCTCACGGCGTCGAAAGAGCGCAGAGGACCTGGCCCCGCGATCGACGGAGCGGAGAATAAAAGGGAGATGGCAATCGACGCAAGCGAAAGGACAAGGCGTTTTGGCACGGTGAGCTCCTCTGAAGTATGTCTATTCTAACATCGCTCGAGGCGCGCGCCTGTCGCCGGGTGCCTCGTTGTACGATGGCGCCTGCCATGGCAGCGAAGAAGAACGACCTCGACGTCGAGCTCCAGCGCCTCTACAGCGGGCCGTTGGACGCGTTCACGGCGGCCCGCAACGATCTCGCCAAGCAGCTCCGCAAGCTCGGGCACGGCCCGGACGCGAGCCAGGTGAAGACGCTGGCGAAGCCCACCCCCTCGGCCTGGGCGGTCAACCTCCTGTTCGATCGCGAGCGGGAGCGGATGGACGAGCTGCTCGCGGCGGGGAAGCGGGCGCGCGCCGGGCAGCGGGAGGCGGTCTCCGGACGCGGTCCCGAGGCCCTGCGCGAGAGCCTGGGCGCGGTGCGCCGCCTGATCGACGAGCTGCGGCGCCGCGCGGCCGCCTTTCTCGCCGAGTCCGGCCGCACGGTCAGCCGGACCATGATCGAGCGCATCGGCACCGATCTCCAGGCTCTCGCCTTGAGTCCGGTGGTGGCTGAAGAGGCGTCCCGCCGCTGGCTCGACCGCGATCTCGATCCCCCCGGCTTCGAGGTGCTCGCCGGGCTGCAACTCGCCGGCGCTCCGGTGGTGGACATGGCGGCCCGCCGCGCTCAGCGCGAGGCCAAGGCCCCGGAGAAGCGCGAGGCCCCCCGGCCGCGGCCCACACCGGTTCCCTCTCTGCCAAAGCCGAAGGGGGAAACCGAGCGGGAGAAGAAGGAGCGCGAGCGCCGCGAAGCGGCCGAGCAGGCCGGACGGGAGCGTGAGGCGGAACGGAGCCGCCGCCGGGTGGAGGTCGCCGGGGAGAAAGTCGAGCGCGCCCGCAACGAGGCGGATTCCCTGCGCGAGGAGGTGGAGGCCGCCGAGAAGGCCGCCTCCGAGGCGCGGCGCCGGGCGGAGGCCGCCGAATTGGCGGTCAACCGGGCGCGCGACAAGGCCGGCCGCGCCACCGAGCGGCTCGCGCGCGCCGAGGATGAATTGAAGGAGGCGAGGGAGGGCAAATGACGTTTCCGATCGAAGAGGTCCTCGCGGGACCTCCTTTTCCACCGCCGGGGCGCGTCCTCGGCCGCTCGCGCAAGGGGCAGGAGATCGACGGCTACCGCTTCGGCCGCGGCGGCCTCCACGTCAGCCTGATCGGCGGCTGCCACGCCGACGAGCCGGTCGGCCCCGCCATGCTGCGCCGGCTGGTCTCTTTCCTCGCCGCGCGGCCGGAGGAGGATCCCCTTCTTGCCACGGCGACCTGGTTCGTCGTCCCCCACGTCAATCCGGACGGCGAGGAGCGCAACGCCCCCTGGAGCGCGTCGACGGTGCCGGTGGCCGATCCTCGCGGCGGAGAGGACCGCGTCTACGATCTGTCGCTTTATATGAATCATGTCCGGCGCGAGCTGCCGGGGGACGACATGGAGTTCGGCTTTCCCCGCGATCCGGAGGACGCCGGCGCGCGGCCGGAGAACCGGGCCGTGGCCGCTTTCCTCGCCGAGGGCGCGCCGTTCCATCTGCACGCTAGCTTCCACGGGATGGGCTTCGCCACCGGCCCGTGGTTCCTGATCGAAGAGGCCTGGATCGATCGCACGGCGGCCCTCCGCGATTCGATGCGAAGCCAGGTGCGGGCGATGGGATATCAGCCTTTTGATGTCGACCGCGGCGGAGAGAAAGGTTTCCATCGCATCGACGAAGGGTTCACCACCCGCCCCGATTCCCGCTCGATGGTCCGCTGGTTCGAGGAGCGCAACGATCCCGGGATGGCCGCGAAGTTCCGGCCCAGCTCGATGGAGTACGTCCG
>JBDSHF010000263.1:0-25881 GCA_039918595.1 Thermoanaerobaculia bacterium | reverse complement strand
AAACGGTCGAAATCCTCGCTCGTGCCATAGGCGGGCTGGATCTTCTCGTAGTCGGTGGTGTCGTAGCCGTGGTAGCTCGGCGACTCGAAGACCGGCATCAGCCAGAGCGCGTCGACGCCCAGGTCCTTGAGATAGTCGAGCTTCCCCGTGAGACCCGGGAGATCGCCGACGCCGTCGCCGTTGGAATCGGCGAAGCTGCGGACGAAGACCTCGTAGAATACGGCTCCCCGCGCCCAGTCATGGTTCCACTGGACGGCCGCGGGCGCTGTGGGCCGCCTCGCCGATGCCGCCGGCGGAACGCCGGCGCAGGCGAGAGCCAGGAGGACGGGCAAGAGGGCGAAGCGGAAGCTGCGGGGTGTGGAGATCATAAGAAGATTGTAAGGCGACCCTGAGGAGATCGATCGTGGAAGACAGAAAAGTCGCCGTCGTCACCGGGGCCTCCCGCGGCCTGGGAGCCGCCTTCGCCAGGGTGCTCGCGGAGGAGGGGTACGCCGTCGCGCTGGGAGCACGGGACCGGGAGGGGCTGGAGCGGCTGGCGGCGGGCCTCCCTGGGCCGGCGCTCGCCCATCCGCTCGACGTGGGGGATGCGGCGAGCGTCGCGGCCTTCCGGGATGCGGTGTTCGAACGCTTCGGACGCGCGGACGTGCTGATCAACAACGCGGGGATCGGGATCTTCAAGCGGCTGGAAGAGTTCTCGGCGGAGGAATTCGAGCGGACGTTCCGGGTCAACGTCCAGGGGGTCTGGGCGATGACGGCGGCCTTCCTGCCCCAGCTCAAGGGGGCGCGCGGACAGGTCGTGATGATCTCGTCGGACGTCTCGACCCGGACCTTCCCGAATGGCGGCCCCTACACGGCTTCCAAGTTCGCCCTGCGGGCGCTCACCCGCACACTGCAGCAGGAGAACCCCGAGCTCCGGGTGCTGGAGCTGCGCCCCGGCGCCGTCGACACCTGGTTCGCCGGCTCGACTCAGGGCGCCCCCGGCAAGGAGTCGCTCCTGCGCCCGGAAACGGTCGCCGAGACCCTGCGCTTCGCCCTCCGCCTGCCGCCGGAGGCCCGCCCCGAGGAGATCGTGATCCGCGCCAGCTCACAGGCTCCGGAGTATTAGACCGAGTACGAGGGCTTCATGGGACGGAGGCAGATTGGGCGATCTGCCCTTGAGGGCAAGTCAATCCTGAACCCGCTCACCCCTGGCAGGAACTTTGCTCATCTCCTGCTCCGCGATGGAGCAGACGTCCACACCGCGCCGGCTCGGCTGGCGATTCGACTGGCGATCGATCTGGGAGAGCCCGCGGCTCCTGCTGGCGGTCGTGCTCTCGTTGTTGTACGCCGCCGTTCTCTTCTTCGGCTTCTCCTGGTCGCACTGCTTCTTCTCCACCTGTCCGAACGTGGCGAAGCTCGCCGTCTTTCAGCCGGGGGGCGCGCCGGTGCTGCTCGACCGCAACGGCGAGGTCTTCGCCGACCTCGCGTCGGCGGAGCGCAAGATCGTGCCGCTGTCGTCCCTCCCCTCACTGGTGCCGCAGGCGTTCCTCGCCGTCGAAGACCAGCGCTTCTACGAGCATGGGGGGGTGGACTGGAAGCGGGTCGGCGGCTCGGTGCTCGCCAACCTGCGGGCCGGCGGGTTCGCTCAGGGGTTCAGCACGATCAGCATGCAACTGGCGCGCAACGTCTTCCCCGAGAGTCTCCCGGGAGAGGAGCAGACGACACGCCGCAAGCTCCTCGAGATCCGGGTGGCCCAGGAGATCGAGGGGCGCTACTCGAAAGAGGAGATCCTCGAGCTCTATCTCAACAACATCTACTTCGGCAACCGTGCCACGGGGATCGAGGCGGCGGCGCGCCAGTACTTCGACCGCTCGGCCCAGGAGCTGACGCTCCCCCAGGCCGCGCTCCTCGCCGCCCTGCCCAAGGCGCCCAGCCACTACGACCCACGCCGGCATCCACAGGAGGCGCTGACCCGCCGCAATCTTGTGCTGTCGCTGATGCGCGAGCAGGGGCGCACCCCCAGATTCCTCGCCGAGAAGGCGAAGCTGGAGCCGCTCGGGCTCGCTCCGGCGCCGCGGCAGGAGAAGGTCGAGGCCGGGCTCGCCCCCTACTTCGTGGAGCAGGTGCGGCACGAGCTCGAGGAGCGGTTCGGCGCCAACCTTTACAACCAGCCGCTGCGGATCGTCACCACGCTCGACTCCGCCGCCCAGCGGGCCGCCGAGGAGGAGCTGCGCCGGCAGCTCAAGCTGATCGAGTCCGGAGGTCTGGGCGCGTTCCAGGGTGCCCGCTACTCGCCGGATACCCAGCCGCCCGACGACGGCACCCCCTATCTCCAGGGCGCGGCTGTGATGCTCGATGCCCACGACGGCGACGTGCTCGCCTGGGTTGGCGGGCGCGACTTCGCCCACTCGCAGTTCGACCGCGTCATCCAGGCCCGCCGCCAGCCCGGAAGCGCCTTCAAGCCGTTCGTCTACGCTGCGGCGCTGGCGGACGGCTGGGCGCTCAGCCAGCCGCTCCTCGATCAGCCGCTCAGGGTAAAGATGTCCAACGGCCAGTTCTGGCAGCCGAAGAACTTCTCGAACCGGTACGAGGGGCGGATCACGATGCGCGACGCCCTGGTCCGTTCGAAGAACGTGCCGACGGTGCGCCTGGCGGACGCGGTCGGCCTCCAGCAGATCACCGACATGGCGCACAAGGCCGGGATCCAGGAACCGATCGCGGCGGTCCCCTCGATGGCGCTGGGGACAGTCGCCGTCTCGCCGCTCGAGCTGACCTCGGCCTACAGCGGCTTCGCGAGCCTCGGCCAGGCCGTGGAGCCGCGGCTGATCCTGCGGGTTGAGGATGAGAATGGGAAGGTGCTCTGGCGATCGGAGCCGAACCGCCATGACGTGCTCGATCCCGGCGTCGCCTATCTGGTGACCAGCGTTCTCTCCGAAGCGGTCGTCAGCGGCACCGGCAACCTGATCCAGCAGACCGGCCTCAAGGCCCCGGCCGCCGGTAAAACCGGCACCACCAACGACGGCGCGGACGCCTGGTTCGTGGGCTATACCCCGGAGATCGTCGGCGGCGTCTGGATCGGCTTCGACAAGCCCCGGCCGATCCTCGAGGACGCGACGGGCGGACGCCTCGCGGCTCCGGCCTGGGGGCGGATGCTCGCCCGCGTCTATCAGAATCCGAAGCAGAGATCCGCACCGCCCTGGAAGATGCCGGCGGACGTCGTCTCCCTGCCCGTCGACCCAGCGACCGGCCTGGTCGTCGAGAAGGGGTGCGCGCCCGAGAGGGGCGGACGCGAGCTATTCCTCAAGGGGAAGGAGCCGGACTCCTATTGCCCCGGCCGCGAGGAGCCGCCGCCGAACGGCTTCCCCTCGCAGCGGCTGCTGGCCCAACGCGAGGATAAGAAGGAGGAGCAGGCCGACTTGGTTGCCCAGGCTCGCGAGGATCAGAAGCGACGGCTCACCGAGCAGCGCGAGGCCGAGCGGCTGGCCCGGGAAGAACGGCAGGAAAAGGAGCAGGAACGGACCGCCGCCCGCCTCACGGAGGAGAAGGCCAGGGAGCAGGAGAAGGAGGAGCAGCAGGAGAAGGCGGCGGCGAAGCTGGCGGCGGCCCGGAAAGCGGGGACCACGGAGAAGGAGCGCGCCGAGCTCGACGTCCGGGAGGAGCGGCTGGCCCGGGAAGAGGCGGCGGCGAACCGCCGGGAGCGGGAGGTCGCGGCGAGGGAAAAGGCGGCGGAGCTCGCGCGGCGCGAGGAGCGGATCGCGGCCGAGGAGAGAGCTGAGAAGGACAGCCGGGCCAAGTTGGCCGCGGCCCGGGAGCAAGAGCGTCTCCAAAGACAGCGCGAGCAGCCGGATGACGAGCGGAGTAACGAGATCGACGTCGGCGAGGTCGTCGTGCGGGAGGAGCGGCGCCCGGAAGAGAGCGCCGGGGCCGATCTCTCCGGCTGGTGGGAGCTGACCAACACGATCCAGTCGACCAACTACTCGGCCTACCAGGGGCTGCGCCTGGGCTACCGCGTCCAGCTCGAGCAGGACGGCGACCGGATCACCGGACGGGGGCAGAAGTGGTCGGAGTCCGGCCGGCCGGTCTCGGCGGGAGCGCGGTCGCCGATCATCGTCTCGGGGCGGATCGACGGCCGCCGCGTGACTCTTCAGTACACCGAGCGCGGAGCCCGCAGATCCACCGACGGCAGCTTCTCCTTCACCCTCTCTCCGGACGGCAGCGCCCTGCGCGGATCGTTCTCGAGCACGGCCGCGGCGGCGAGCGGGGGCTCAGTGGCTAGGAAGATGCGGTAGGCAGCGGAGTCACGATCTCCCGCGCCAGCTCCACCGCCGACAGCGGCGCGCACCCCTCGGCGTTGTTGTTGATCGTACATAGGAAAGGCCGGTCCGCCGCCTGGGCCTCGCGGGCGAGGTCGGCCACCGCCCGGCGGTTGGCGAGGTCCGGCGCGGCCAGGCGATTGAAGGGGGCGTAGCGGCGGCCCGCGTCTTCGTAGGTCATTCCCGGCCCCAGGAGCCAGCGGATGACCGTCATCACCCCCCGGTCCGTTCCCGCGAGGCGGGCTTGCGCGCGGACATCCGGCATGCGGGGGTGGACGTTGTGGCAGTGGCAGGCGCCCACCGCGGCCAGGGCATCGCCATACTCGGCCGTGATCAGCTCGCGGTTGCGCAGCTCGACGGCGTAGACCGGCCCGAGCGGGAGCGCCGCCAGGAAATCGTGCAGCCGCTGGGCAAAGGCACCGGCGCTCCCCAGGCTCTGGGGAGCGAACTGGAAGAGGAGCGCTCCACCGCCGATCCCGATCCCTTCCGCGAAAGGCGCCACGACCTGGTCGATGGCATACACGGGATCGAGGAAGAGAGGGTTCTCCTGACCGCGCTGGGCGCCGTAGCGGGCGTGATCGGGGAAGCGCGCCAGCGTGCAGGCCTCATGGGCCTTGACCAGAAAGCGGAACTCCTCCGGCACCGATTCGCAGTACTGGCCAAGCTCCACGGCCTCGACCGGCGCATAGTGGGTACGATCCACTCCCACCGCCCGCAGCAAGGGGTGGCGGGCGTAAGCCGGGAGACCCTGGTGGGACAGCTTCGAGGGCGAATAGGGGCGGTCGTAGACGAGCCCGGCCCACCCCGGGAATGACCAGGTCGAGCCCCCGAGATAGATCCCCCGCGGCAGCTCCCGGCCGAGCGCCTCGACCTCCTCCGATTGCGCCGCCGCCCCCACGCCCTTCGTCTCCGGCTCGGGCTCCGGCTCGAAAGCGAAAAGGGCGAGCTGGTCTTGCTCCTTGCGGCGCGCCATGGAGAGAAGTTTATTGCAATTGATTCCCCAAAAGCAGTACCGCGCCGGCGAGGGTTCCCGAAAGAGGGAACGGTCTCCTACCGCGCCCGCAGAAACGCCACTGTCGGCGGCAGACCCTCGTCCAGGCTCCGGGGGTGCCAGTCGAGCTCGGCCTGCGCGCGGGCGTCGCTGAACGCCCAGTGCCGCTCCAGGCTGTTGAGCTGATCGTGGGAGAACGGCGGCCGCCGGCCGGCGAGCTTGAAGAAGGGGGTGGAGAGGACCAGCCCGGCACGCGCCAGCCCGATCGGCAGGCTGGCGCGCGGCGGCGCGACTCCCCCCAGCTTGCAGACCCGGTCCACCAGGGATCGCAAGGTCGTGACGTCCCCCGCCATCAGGTACCCCCGGCCGGGTGGGGCTTTGGCGATCATCTTGAGCATCCCCTCGACCAGGTCGTCGAGGTAGATCCAGGACATCCGGCGGTCGGCGCCGGCGAGGACGGGGTAACGCCCCTTGAGGAAGCCGCGCAGGATGGAGTTCGCCCCCTCCTTCTTCCCGGGCGGGCCGTAGACCAGGCTCGGATAGACGGTGTTGATCCGCAGCCCTTTTTTCGCCCACTCCTGGATCGCCCGCTCTCCGGAGTGCTTGGTGGCGCTGTAGCGGGTGGGGAACGAGGTCTGGACGGGGCCGGTCTCGTCCACCACCGAGCCATCCGACGGGCTGCCGCCGAAGTAGGCCATCGAGGAGACCGAGAGGAAGCGCCCGACGCCGAGCTTGTAGGCGAGGGAGGCGACGTTCTCGCTCCCCTGGACATTGGCCTGTTGCATCCGCTCGGGGGGGCCGGTCAGGTCGAGATCGGCGGCGGCGTGGATCACCCAGTCGGCACCGGACATCCCCTCCCGCATCGAGACGCGGTCCGCGATGTCGCCGGTGAAGGTGGCGGCGCCGAGCTGCCGCAGCGGCACCGCGTCGCTGGCGGGGCGGACGAGGGCCCGGACCTCATGCCCGGTTTCGACGAGCCGGCGCGCCAGAGCGCGGCCGATGTAGCCGGTGCCGCCGGTCAAGAAGATCCGCATCGCAGGTTTCCAAGGAGCAGGGGACCATCCAGGATATTGAAAAAAATGGGAATCGCCCATACCCCGCCTGGGTTATAGGAGGTGGGACGGGGTTCGGGAGTTGGGCCCGTCCCGGAGTCAAACACTCCAACAATCTCCTTCAGCTCCCTCTCCTCCCCCCGCGCCGGTTCCCTCCCCGGAGCGGGGCTTTTTATTGGCCTCCAACTTGCCGTCAAGCCTTGTCGCGCAGAAGTTGCCGCAGCACGTAGTGCAGGATGCCGCCGTGGCGGTAGTACTGCATCTCCTGCGGGGTATCGAGGCGCACCCGGGCCTTGAACTCGGTCACCTTGCCGGTGTCCTCCCGCTTCGCCCGGACGGTCACCTCGCGCCCACCCTTGAAGCCACTGCCGACCCCCTCGGCAAGGCCGACGATGTCGATCACCTCGTGGCCGGTGAGCCCCAGGCTCGCGGCGGTGTCCCCCGCGAGGAATTCCAGCGGGGCGATGCCCATGCCCACCAGGTTGCTGCGGTGGATGCGCTCGAAGCTCTCGGCGATGACGGCGCGGACCCCCTGGAGGAGCGGCCCCTTGGCGGCCCAGTCGCGGGAGGAGCCGGTACCGTACTCCTGGCCGGCGAGCACGACCGTGGGAATCCCCTCGGCCTTGTACTTCATCGCCGCGTCGTAGATCGACAGCGGCTCGCCGTCCGGCAGGTGGATGGTGAAGCCCCCCTCGATCTCGGGGACCATCCGGTTGCGGATGCGGATGTTGGCGAAGGTGCCCCGCATCATCACCTCGTGGTTGCCGCGGCGGGCGCCGTACGAGTTGAAGTCCTTGGGGGGGACGCCATGGTCGACCAGATAGTGGCCGGCCGGGCTGGCGACCTTGATCGAGCCGGCCGGCGAGATGTGGTCGGTGGTGATGCTGTCGCCGAAGACCCCGAGCACGCGGGCGCCGTGGATGTCCTCGACCGGTGCCGGCTCGGCCGGCATGTCGACGAAGTAGGGGGGCTGGCGGACGTAGGTCGAGTCCGGGTCCCAGGCGTAGGTGTCGCCGAGCGGGACGTCGAGGCCGTTCCAGTGCTCGTCGCCGGTGAAGACGTCGCGGTACTGGTCGCGGAACATGTCGGAGCGGACGGCGCGCAGGATGGTCTCCTCCACCTCCTGGCGGGTCGGCCAGACGTCGCGCAGGTAGACCGGCTGGCCGTCCTTGCCGGTGCCCAGCGGCTCGGTCTGGAAGTCGACGTCGATCCGCCCCGCGAGAGCGTAGGCGACGACCAGCGGCGGCGAGGCCAGGTAGTTGGCGCGCACGTCCGAGTTGATGCGCCCCTCGAAGTTGCGGTTGCCGGAGAGCACGGCGACCGCGACCAGGTCGCGCTCCTCGATGGTCTTCGAGATCGCCGGCGGGAGCGGGCCGCTGTTGCCGATGCAGGTGGTGCAGCCGTAGCCGACGAGGTTGAAACCGAGCTGGTCGAGGTAGGTGGTGAGCCCCGCCGCGTTGTAGTACTCGGTGACCACCTTCGAGCCCGGGGCGAGGCTGGTCTTGACCCAGGGCTTGCTGGCGAGCCCCTTCTCGACCGCCCGCCGGGCCAGCAGGCCGGCGGCGATCATCACCGAGGGGTTCGAGGTGTTGGTGCAGCTCGTGATCGCGGCGATCACCACCGAGCCGTCGCGCAGCTCGGCCGCCGCGGGGTCCGCCGCGGCGGCGACCTCGGGCTCGGCGATCGCGAGCCCCGCGGCGGTGCCCCCGGCGGACTGCAGGCCATAGGCCGTGGGGCGCGCCTTGCCGGTCCTGCCGGCGGCGGTCATCACCGCGAGCTCCTTGAGGAATGAGGGCTTGACGTCGGAGAGGCGCACCCGGTCCTGCGGCCGGCGGGGGCCGGCGAGGCTCGGCTCGACAGAACCGAGGTCGAGCTCGAGGGTGTCGGTGTAGGCCGCCTCGGGGGAATCCGCCGTATGGAAGAGCCCCTGCTCCTTCATGTAGGCCTCGACGATCGCCACCTGCTCGGGCGAGCGGCCGGTGAACTTGAGGTAGTCGAGCGCGACCTGATCGACCGGGAAGATGCCGCAGGTGGCGCCGTACTCGGGCGCCATGTTGCCGATGGTGGCGCGGTCGGCGAGCGGCAGGGTGGCGAGGCCGGGGCCGAAGAACTCGACGAACATGCCGACGACGCCCCGCTTGCGCAGCATCTGGGTGACCGTGAGGACGAGGTCGGTCGCCGTGGCCCCCTCCGGGAGCTGGCCGGCGAGGCGGAAGCCGACCACCTGCGGGATCAGCATCGACACCGGCTGGCCGAGCATGGCCGCCTCGGCCTCGATGCCGCCGACCCCCCAGCCGAGAACGCCGAGGCCGTTGACCATGGTGGTATGGGAGTCGGTTCCCACCAGGGTGTCCGGATAGAGGTAGCTCTCGCCGGCGACGTCCCCCTCCATCACCACCCGCGCCAGGTACTCGAGGTTGACCTGGTGGACGATGCCGGTGTCCGGAGGCACGACGCGGAAGTTGCTGAACGCGGTCTGCCCCCAGCGCAGGAAGGCGTAGCGCTCGCCGTTGCGCTCGAACTCCTTCTCGGCGTTGATCAGGAAGGCGGCGGCGGTGCCGTACTCGTCCACCTGCACCGAGTGGTCGATCACCAGCTCGACGGGCTGGAGGGGGTTGATCCGCTTCGGATCGCCCCCCATCGCGACCATCGCGTCGCGCATGGCGGCGAGGTCGACCACGGCGGGGACGCCGGTGAAATCCTGGAGGAGGACGCGGGCCGGCATGAAGGCGATCTCCTGCGAGGGGAGCGCCTTGGGATCCCAGCCGGCCAGGGCCTCGATATCGCCGGCCGTGACCACGGCGCCATCCTCGCGGCGCAGCAGGTTCTCGAGCAGGATGCGGAGGGCATAGGGGAGGCGGGAGATGTTGAAACCCCGCTTCTCCAGCGCATCCAGCCGGGCCAGACGGAACTCGCGGCCGCCCACCCGAAGGGTCGCGCGGCTTCCGAAGCTGTCGTTCATGGGACCTTCTCCTCAGGATCTGTCAAGGGGTGAGGCGCGCGGCGGAACCCCAAGCGCCCGCCGGCCCCAAAGATATCAGCTCAATTCGATTTCTCACAGAGGCGGAGGCCGGGTAAGATGAGGGCCATGTCGGTTAGCGGCTCCGATCTCACCACCCCCGTCTTGCTGATGGCTATGCCCCAGGTTCTGGACCCGTTCTTCAATCGCAGCGTCGTCCTCCTCCTCCAACACGAGGACGAGGGGAGCTTCGGCTTCATCCTCAACCGCCCGACCGGGATCAAGGTCGGCGAGATCCTGAAGGGGATGGAGGTCGCCTGGTCCGGCGGCGAGGAGGCGGTCGCCTACTTCGGCGGCCCGGTGCAGCCGCAGCTCGGCACGGTGCTGTTCGCGCCGGTCCTCGCCGAGAGCGGACCGGAGGACACGGCGACCGAGGTCCTCCCCGGTGTGGCGCTGACCCAGCACGTCGGCGACCTCTCCCGCCTGGCCGAGGCGCCGCCCGACCAGTTCCGCCTGATCCTCGGCTACGCCGGCTGGGGCGAGGGGCAGTTGATGCAAGAGATCCTCCGCAACGACTGGCTGACGGCGCCGGCGAGCAGCGAGCTGATCTTCGCCACCGATCCCGAGCAGGTCTGGGACGCGGCGCTGCGCTCGGTCGGCATCGATCCGGCCGTCCTCCCCTCCTGGATCCCGGGTTCCGACTCCGAGGATTCGACGAACTGACAGCGGGCCGCCCCCCCCGCCCCGTCGCCCTCCGTCCAATCATGAAGACTGTCCACCACCGATCGGCTGGCGGACTGGTCGTGCGCGGCGCCAGCATCCTGCTGATCTCGACCCAGTCCGGCCGCCGCTGGCAGCTCCCCAAGGGGCACATCGAGGAGGGGGAAACCTCCGAGCAGACCGCCGTGCGCGAGGTGCGCGAGGAGACCGGCGTCACCGGCCGGGTGGTGGCGCCGCTCCCCGGGGTCGAGTACTGGTTCGTCGAGAAGGGGGCGCAGCGGGTCCACAAGCAGGTCGACTATTACCTGCTGACCTTCGTCAGCGGCGACACCGCCGACTTCGACGTCCACGAGGTCTCGGGGGCCGAGTGGTTCTCCTGGGACGAGGGGATCTCCAGGCTCAGCTTCGAGAACGAGCGCCGGGTGGTCCTGCAGGCGCGGGCGATCGTACAGCCGGACCGCCAGGCCTCCGGCGGGACGGGATAAGATCGGCGACCGCAAACGAAGGAGGGGATCTCGATGCTTCGAGCGCTGGTGCAGATCGCGTTGAATGGCGTGGCCGTCCTGGTCGCGGCCTATCTGGTGCCGGGCATCGTCTACACCGGCACCCTGCCGTCGCTGCTGATCGTCGGCCTGGTGATCGGCCTGATCAACCTGATCGTCAAGCCGATCGTCACCTTCTTCTCCTTCCCGCTGATCCTGCTCACCCTCGGCCTGTTCTATCTGGTGATCAACGGGCTGGTGCTCTACCTCGCCGCCTGGCTCCTCCCCAGCCAGTTACAAGTGAGCGGCTGCGGCGCGGCGATCCTGGGCGGCCTGGTGATGGCGCTCGTCAACTGGCTCCTGCGGGCGTTCACTCCGGAGTAGCTCGAGGATGCGCCCAGCCCAGGCAAGACGGGAGTCCGGCCGCGCCCGGCGGCAGCGCGCCGCGGAGATCCTGGCCCGGCTGCGGCAGGCGTACCCCGAGGTCCGGCTGGCGCTCGACTTCCAGAGTCCCCTCCAACTCGTGATGGCGACCGTGCTCGCCGCCCAGTGCACGGACGAGCGGGTCAATCAGGTGACCCCGCTGCTCTTCCGGCGCTACCCCACCGCCCGCGACTACGCGGCGGCCGACATTCTCGAGCTCGAGGAGATGGTCCGCACCACCGGCTTCTTCCGCAACAAGGCGCGGGCGCTGAAGAATCTGGGCACCGCGCTGGCCGCCGAGCACGGCGGCGAGGTGCCGGCGAGCCTGGAGCTGCTGGTAGCGCTTCCTGGGGTAGGGCGAAAGACGGCCAACGTCGTGCTGGGCAACGCCTTCGGGCTCAACGAGGGGGTCGCGGTCGACACCCACGTCCAGCGCCTCTCGCGCCGGCTCTTCCTCACCGAGGAGACCGACCCGGAGAAGATCGAGCGCGACCTGATGCCGGTCCTGCCGCGGGAGGAGTGGACGCGCTTCGCCCTGCTGCTCCAGGATCACGGCCGGAAGATCTGCAAGGCGCGCAAGCCCGAATGCGCCCTCTGCCCGGTGGCGGACCTCTGCCCGTCGGCCGAAGTTTGAGGAGAGTGGAGCATGAGTGAAGCGAAGAAGACCGCCGTCGTCACCGGCGCCAGCGCCGGCATCGGCGCCGCCACCGCCCGCGCGCTCAGCCGCGCGGGCTTCAGCGTCCTCCTCGGCGCCCGCCGGCTCGACCGCCTGCGCGAGGTGGCCGGGCCGCTCGGCGCCACCGCCCTGGAGCTCGACGTGACCGACGCCGGCAGCGTCGCGGCCTTCGCCGCCCGGCTCCCCCCCGCGGTCCACCTGCTGGTCAACAACGCCGGCGCGGCCTACGGGCTCGACCGCATCGAGGACGCCCGCGACGAGGACTGGATCGGCATGTGGGAGACCAACGTCCTCGGCGTGCTGCGCCTGACCCGCGCCCTGCTCCCCGCGCTCAAGGCGTCCGGGGACGGGCACGTGATCAACCTCGGCTCGATCGCCGGCTTCGAGACCTACGCCGGCGGGGCGGGCTACACCGGCAGCAAGCACGCGGTGCGGGCGTTCACCCGCACTCTGCGGCTGGAGCTGCTGGGGCAGCCGGTGCGGGTGACCGAGGTCGATCCCGGCCTCGTCGAGACCGAGTTCTCGCGGGTCCGCTTCGCCGGCGACGAGGAGCGGGCCAAGGCGGTCTACCGCGGGCTCGAGCCGCTGACTCCCGAGGACATCGCCGACTGCGTCGTCTGGGCGGCGACCCGCCCGTCCCACGTCAACATCGACGAGATCGTCGTCCGCCCGCGCGACCAGGCGACCGCCACGATGGTGAACCGGCGGGAACCGCCCCAGGGTTGAAGTCCCGGGCTGCTCTCCTCCTCGCCGCGGCCCTGGCCGTGGTCCTGGCCGTCTTGGCCGGGTGCGCGCGCAAGGACCTCGCGGCGCCCGAGCTCTACTCGACCTACTGCGTCCGCTGTCACGGCGAGCAGGGGAAGGGAAAGGGGGATCCCGAGGACCTCAAGCTCTACCCGCACCTGAACCTGCTCACCTCGCCGAGGGTGCGCGGCGGCGACCGCGCGGCCGTGCGCCAGCGCATCCGCGAGGGGTACGGTCCGATGCCCGGCTTCGCCCGGCGCCTCACCCCCCAAGAGCTCGAGCGGCTCGTCGACTTCACCTTCCAGCTCCAGCCAACCTCCAAGGAGAGACCCTGACATGGACCCGCAACGCCTGAAGGACGCCTACCAGAAGCTGCAGAGCCTCGACGAACGGATGAGCCACAAGATCCGCCCCCGGCCGGGCGGCGCCCTCGTCCGGCCGACCACCGAGCAACTCGAGGTGACGGTGCGCGATCTCGCCAACTACACCCTCGAGCTCAGAGAGGTCCTCCAGGAGCTGTTTCTCTCGATCGCCTCGAAGCCGAGCGCTCCTGGTTCCTGAATAGCGGGCTCCTGAATCGCGTCGCCAGAGATCTTTCTGGCTCCGCGATTATGACTTGACAGGTCTTTTTCGCCTGTCTATAGTTCTTCGCATGCGATCCCTGGGAATTGCCGAGCTGAAAGCGCTGCTTTCCGAAACTCTCGCGCGGGTCAAGGCGGGAGAAGAGGTCCTGGTCACCGAGCATGGGCGTCCGATCGCCCGCATTCTGCCGCTGTCGGCGGCGGCGCCGGCCGCGGCCACTCAGGAGCTGGTGCGGATGGGGCAGGTACGGGCGCCGGAGAAGCCGCTGGACGAAGCGTTCTGGAAGCTGCCGCGCGGCGAGTACCGCACCCCACCCCACAGGCGCCCGCTCGACGAGCCTGACGACCCGCCCGATTCGTGGGAGCTGCGGGAGGCGGTCTGAGGTTCTGGGACAGCTCGGCCCTCCTCGCCCTGGCGGTGCGGGAGCCCGGCTCCGGCGGCTCCGGCGGCTCCGGAAAGATCGAGCCGCTCCTGCAGCGGGACCCGGACGTGGCCTTCTGGTGGGGAGCGCCCCTGGAGTGCGGCGAGGCCCTGCTCGCCGCTCAGCGAAAGGAGCGGATCTCCCCCGCCGACCTCCTGAAGGCCCGGGCCGTGATCGATCACCTGCGCGCCCGCGCCTTCGAGATCCAGCCCACCGAGGAGCTGCGCGCCCGCGCCCTGCGCATCCTCTCCGTCCATCCGCTGGGGGCCGCCGCCGCCCTGGAGCTGGCCGCCGCCCTGATCTGGTGCCGCGAGCGCACCCACGGCGCCGCCTTCGTCTCCCTCCATTCGCCGCTCCGCCTCGCCGCCGCGCTCGAAGGCTTCCGCGTCCTCCCCTACGCCGACGAGGTCCACGCGCCGGACCCCGAGCCCTGAGCCCTCCGTAGCGGAGGGTGGTATACCCTCCCTCCGCGATGCCCGCGCCGCTCCCCATCGACGAGGTCCTGCCCGAGCTGATCGCGGCCCTGCGCCAGGGGTCCGCGGCCGTGCTCATCGCGCCCACCGGCGCCGGGAAGACGACCCGCGTTCCCCCCGCGCTGCTCGCTTCGGGGATCGGCGGCGGCCGGCAGATCGTCATGCTCGAGCCGCGGCGGATCGCCGCCCGCGCCGCCGCCCGCCGGATGGCCGAGGAAAACGGCTGGATGCTCGGCCGCGAGGTGGGCTACCAGGTGCGCTTCGAGCGCAAGGCGGGGCCCGAGACCCGGATCCTGGTGGTGACCGAGGGGATCCTCGTCCAGCGCCTGCAGGCCGACCCCTTCCTGGAAGGCTTGGGAGCCGTAATCTTCGACGAGCTCCACGAGCGCGGCCTGCAAGCCGACCTCGCCCTCGCTATGGCCCGCCGCGTCCAGCGCGAGGTGCGCCCCGACCTGAAGCTGGTCGCGATGTCCGCCACCCTCGACCCCGGCCCGGTGGCGGCCTTCCTCGGCGGCGCCCCGGTGATCGAGAGCCGGGGACGGCTCTACCCGGTGGACATCCTCTATATAGATCGCCCGGACGACCGCCCCCTGCCCGCGCAGATCGCCGCCGGGGTGCGGCGGGTGCTGGCGGCAACTCCCGGGGACGTGCTGGTCTTCCTTCCCGGTGTCGGGGAGATCCAGCGCAGCGCCGAGGCAATCACTGCGATGTCCGGCCTGACCGCCGAGCAGGATCTGGCCGTCCTGCCGCTCTATGGCGATTTGCCGGCCGAGCGACAGGACGCGGTGCTCCGCCCGTCGAGTCAGCGCAAGGTCGTGCTGGCGACCAACGTCGCCGAGACCTCGATCACCGTCGACGGCGTCACCGCGGTGGTGGACTCCGGGGCCGTCCGCCGGCTGCGCTTCGATCCGGCCACCGGGCTCGACCGCCTGGAGTTGGGGAGGATCAGCCGCGCCTCGGCCGACCAGCGCGCCGGCCGCGCCGGCCGCCAGGCCCCGGGGATCTGCCTCCGCCTCTGGCCCGCCTGGGAGCAGGCGACCCTCCCGGAGCGCGAGACGCCGGAGATCGCCCGCGTCGACCTCGCCGGCCCGGCGCTCCAGCTCCTCGCCTGGGGGGAGCCCGACCTTGCCGCCTTCGACTGGTTCGAGCCCCCCGATCCGGCGGCGCTGGCCACCGCCACGCTCCTGCTCCGGCAGCTCGGCGCGATCGATGATCACGGGATCACCACGGCGGGCCGGACGATGGCCCGCCTGCCGGTCCACCCGCGCCTCGGCCGCCTCCTGGTCGAGGGGCAGCGCCTCGGCCGCGCCCGCGAGGCCGCCCTGCTGGCCGCCCTGCTCTCCGAGCGGGACCCGTTCCCGCGCGCCCCCCGGGGCGCCGGACCCCGCCGCGCCTCGCGCTCCGACCTGCTCGACCGCCTCGACGCCCTCGAAGCCTTCGAGCGCCGGAACGCCTTCGCGGGGGACCTGAACGCCGGCGCGGCCCGCTATGTCCTGCGCGCCCGGGACCAACTGCTGGAGCTGACGAAACGGGAGCTGGCGGCGGACGGCGGGGAAGGCACGGAAGACTCCCTCCTCCGCACCCTCCTCGCCGCCTATCCGGACCGCGTCGCCCGCCGCCGCGAGCCGCGCAGCCCGCGGGGCGTCATGGTGGGGGGGCGCGGGGTGCGCCTCGCGGACGACAGCGCCGTGCTCGAGGCGCCGCTCTTCCTCTGTGTCGAGCTCGATGCCGGCCGCTCCGGGGCGCCTTCCGAGGCGCTGGTGCGAAAGGCGTCGGAGATCGAGCCGGAGTGGCTCTCCGCGCTACGAACCACCATCGACCTGGAATTCGACGAGTCTCGCGACCGGGTCGCCGCCTGGAAGCGGACGCGCTACGAGGATTTGATCATCGCCGAGGCCGAGGTCCCGCCTCCGGACGCCGCCGAGACCGCGCGGGTCCTCGCCGCGGCCGCCGCCGAGCGGCTCGACCGCGCGCTGCCCCTGGACGACCCCGAGGTCGCCGCCTTTCTCGCCCGCGTCCGCAGCCTCGCGGACTGGATGCCCGAGCTGGCTCTCCCGCGGTTCGCCGACGGCGAGCTCCGCGATCTCCTCCCCGCCCTCGCCGCCGGCCGCAAGTCCTTCGCCGAGCTACGGCGGGCCCCGCTGCTCGACGTCCTGCACGGGGCGCTCTCCTATCCGCAGCTCGAAGCCCTCCGCCGGGAGGCTCCCGAGCGGCTGGAGGTGCCGAGCGGCAGCCAGATCCGGATCGCCTACGAACCGGGCAAGCCGCCGGTGCTCGCCGCCCGCATCCAGGAGATGTTCGGCCTCGCCGAGACCCCCCGCGTGGCCGCCGGGCGGGTCCCCGTGCTCCTCCATCTGCTCGCCCCGAACGGCCGCCCCCAGCAGGTGACCCACGACCTGCGCAGCTTCTGGGAGAACACCTACCGCCAGGTCCGCAAGGAGCTCGCCGGCCGCTACCCCAGGCACGCCTGGCCCGAGGACCCCTGGAACGCCAAGCCGCAGAGAAGGCCGCAGCGGCGCTGAACCTCGATCGTCCACCGCAGCGCCGTGGCGATCCGCCGGAATTCCTCGATCTCCTCCCAGCGCAGCCCCCGCCCGGCGCGGCCGGCGAGCCAGCGGTCCAGCACCTGGTAGCCGCCGATCCGGTACTCCCAGACCTCGCGGGAGATCCCCTCGAACGCCTGCCCCCCGGCGTTGACGATCACCCGGTTGTCGCAGTGCTCGCGGCGCCCGTCCAGATGCCCAAGCCCCTCCCCCTCGAAGCGGACGCCGGGCCGCTCCAGGCGATCCGATCGCAAGAGATGGAGATCGATCAGGACCGCGCCGAGCCCCGCCATCTCCAGGAAGGCCCCGCGGTCCGGCGGCAGCGGGATGCGCGGGAAATCCGCCCGCAGGAGATCGGCGTACCGCCGCCGGTACGGAGGGCTGTAGAGGACGGCGTAGACATATTGCAGGATCAGCTCCGGCGAGGGCTCCTCGCCCAGGCGGCCGGCGAGGAGGCGGAGGAAGGCCGGATCGAGGTTGGCGAGGCGGCCGGCGCCGTCCAGCCGCGGCTCCGGGTGGAGATAGAGCGGGAAGGCGGAGTTGATGTCGAACGCGCTCACCGTCTTGTGGGCGATGATCGTGTCGGTCACCAGCGCGCCCGGCTCCTCCTTGCCCTGCCGGGGCACCACCAGCCCCAGGTTCCCCGGGATCAGCAGGTGTTTCATCGTCTCGGTGCGAGGGCGTTCGACGACGTAGCCGGCGTAGAAGATCTTTCGCCAGTCGAAAGGGCGGAAGAGGATGCGGCGGAACTTCGCCTGCCAGTCCGGATCGGTCCGCAGCCTCCGGCGCGCCTCCTCCAGCCGGCATCGCCCGCGGTCGACCGCGCCCCACTCCCGCCGGACCAGCTCGAGGTCGACGATCTCGCTCCGCAGCCGTCCGACCCGCCGCCCGAGCTGCGCCGGATCGGTGTCGAGGGCGAAGGCGTCACGGCCGGTGACGATGCCCACCGAATGCTCGGGGAAGATATCGGGCAGCGGCACGCCCAGGCCGTACTCCGCCTCCAGGGCGGCGTCGCGCGGCGCGAACAGGAAAGCCGGCCCGCGCGGCGCGATCTCCGTCCAGCCGGTGGTCTCGACGTCGTGCTCCCCCAACCAGCGGAGCTTGGCGGACCGGCTCCCCCAGAGATCGGCCCGCAATACCCGCTGCGGCCGCTTCGGCAGGCCGGGCCGCTTGACCAGGATCGCCACCGCGGCCCCCTGCCGCACGTCCGCGAAGACGTTGGCGTCGGCCGAGCCGTCCGGGGCCCGCTCCTTCTTCTTGCCGTTGCCATGGAGGTCGAGGAGATACATCTCGTCGAAGCTCGCGAGGAGCGACCGGCGCAGGCCCCGGAAGGTGGGGCTGTCGAGGTAGCCGTGGCTGGTCACCAGCGCCACGATCCCCTCGCCGGCCTCGTCGATCTTCCGCTGGGCGAAGCGAAGGAACTTCACGTAGTCGTCCTGCAGCCACTTGGGGTTCTTGTCGCCCAGCGGCTGGCCGTCGATCCGGTCGTACCCTTCGACCCGATGGCCCCGGTTCGCCGAGTGCCCCGACCAGGGGGGATTTCCCAGGATGACGGTGATCCGCGCGTCCTTCTTGATCCCGCACGCCAGGCGGGACTCCCGCGACAGCGCCGCCGTCCCGGGGATCGTCGATTGCGCCAGATCCTCCATCTCCAGGGTATTGGTCAGGTAGAACGGCACCCGCTCCCCCTCCCGCAGCGGCCGGCCCAGCTCCTCCAGGATCAGGCTCATCTTGAGATGGCCGATGGCGTAGGGGGCCATCATCAGCTCGAAAGCGTGGAAGTCCCGCAGCAGGTGATCGCTCACCAGGGCGGGCACGCCGCCGCCCCCCGCCGTGGTCCGCACCTCCTCGACGGCGCGGCGGATCGCCTCGACGACGAAGGTCAGCGTGCCCGCCGCCGGATCGAGGAGGGTCACGGTCGGGTCCGCGAGGCCGTCCCGCCGGCCCAGCCGGGTCTGGAGCAGCCGGTGGACGGAGCCGACGACGTAGGAGACCAGCTCCGGCGGCGTGTAGTAGACGCCGCGCTTCCTGCGCAGCTCGCGGTCGTAGTGGCGGAGGAAGGTCTCGTAGAAGTCGAGCACGGGGTCCCGCCCGCGCTGGAGCGAGCGCTCCAGCATGGCGCGCACGGAGGAGCCGGCGAGCAGGCCGACGATCTCGTCCACGATCCAGGCGATCTCCGGGTGCGGATCGGCGAGCGAGATGTAGCGGAAGGCGTCGCGCAGCACGCCGCTGGTGGCCGGGATGCTCTCCGCCGCGATCCGCCGGTCGAAATCGCCGGGCGCCCGCCAGCGGGCGGCGAGGAGGCCGTAGGAAAGGGTCTGGGCGTAGAGATCGGCGAACTCCTCGTGGGTGAGCCCGGCGAGGAGGTGCTCCGAGAAGGCCCGATAGAAGCCGGAGAGGTCCGAGGCCCCCTCCCGGTCCGCCTTCAGCAGCTCGCCGATCCGCTCCGCCAGGAGACGGGTGCGAAACGCCATCCGCGGCGCCAGCTCCGCGGCCGAGGAGCTGGCCGGCGGAGAGAACTCGCAGAACAGGTCCAGCAGAGAGAGGAGCGGCTCCGCCCCTTCACCCAGCCGGCCGATGTCGACGCGGGCGGCCATCTCCTTGCCCCGGTAGAGCCGCAGCTCGCGGAAGTTAGTGAGCAGGAGATTGGGGAAAGCCGATCGATAGCGCTCGACCTGCTCGGTGTTGGCGGACCGGTCCAGATCCGTCCCCGGCCGTTTCGCCTCGATGTAGCCGGCGATCCGCTCCCCCCGCCAGACCTGGAAGTCGAGCAGGCAGTCCCGGGTCTTGCGTGGCAGCATCGTCACCTGGAGATCGCTCATCCCCCGGCGCTCCGCGTAGCCCTCGAAGAGCTCGATCAGATGAGGGTAGAAGCTCTCCTCCCGGGCGTCCCCCCGCCGCTCCGCCTCGGCGATCCGGTCCAGATAATCGTGGGGAAAGCCGAGGAGTTGCGGATAGAGACGACGAATCACGGCCCGGGAGGTCGGCATGGAGAGACATTGTAGTCTTAATCATCTCCATACACGATCTCAAGATCCTCTGGATCGAGATCAAGGTGCGGAAAAGAACTACAACACCGCCCAGAGGGGCGGAATTTATCCAGCCTGGGGTGTCAACCCCAGGAAGAGCCGGCATACCCCACGGGACGGGTCTGCCGGCCCCTTCGGGGGCTTGGGATTTGTGGGCCTCGAACCTGGGGTTAACACCCCAGGCTGGATAAATTCCGCCCTCTGGGCGGGGGACAGTCAGGCGGACTCGTCGTCGGGGCTCAGTCCTCTTGCCCGGCGCTCTCCTCCTCCCCGGCCTCCTCCACCAGGCTGCTCGGCTCCAGCGAGCGCAGCCAGTCGAGCAGCTCGCGGGCGTGGCCGGTCTCGCCGAGGCGGTGCGCCTGGGCGGTGGCGGCGACGACCAGGGCCAGCGCGGAGCCGTTGGGCTCGAGCTCGCTGGGCAGGCGGGTGATCCCGGGATGGTCGGCGAGCGCCTGCCGCACGATGGCGAGGCCGCGCTCGAGGAGCGGGCGCAGCAGCGGCCGGTCCAGGAAGGCATAGCGGTCCGCGGCGAGCTCGGACGTGGCATGGGCCACGTCCTCCAGGATATCGACGCTGTCGAGGGCCACCGGATTCTCCACCAGGACCTCGAGCCAGCGCTCGGCGCGGTCCTCGTCCCAGGGGTCCCAGTCCTCCTCGTCCTCCTCCTCGGCCTCCGGATCGGCCAGGGGCGGATAAAACGCCGCCTCGAACTCCGCCTCCACCTCGCGCAACGACGCGGAGGGGATCAACCGGCCGGCCTGCGGGTCGTCCGCGACAGCCTCGATCCCATAGAGCGCCGCCGGCGGCTCCGCCTTGGCGAGCCACGCCTCGAGCTGATGGATGCGGTCCGTGACCTCGTCGCCGAAGGAGAACCGGAGCTGGGTCTCCTCCGCGTTCTCCCCCACCCGGGCCAGGAACTCGAACCCCTGCTCCGACAGGTCCCCTTCCTTCAGCTTCCCCCGCCAGTAGCGGGCCTTCTCGGCGGCCTCCACCGTCCGCCCCTCGGCGAGCAGCAGGCTCACCTCGAGCGGTCCGAGCGCCGGGCTCTCGGGATCGTCCTCGCGGGCGCGGTCGAGCGCGACCCAGGCCTCCTCCATCTCCCCCTCGACGGCGTAGGTCCGGGCCAGGTTCTCCCAGAGCACGGCGCGCAGAGGGGGCCGGAGATCGCGCGCCAGACGCTCCGCCGCCTCCCAGCGCTCCTCCTGGAGGTCCAGGGCATCGTAGGCTTCGAGCAGCGTGTTGAGCGCCGCCGAATCCCGCTCGTCCAGCCGCTCCGGGCGCTCGAACAGCGGGCGGACCAGCGCCAGCGCCCGGGCCGCGTCGCCGTTGTCGAGCAGGCCGGTGGCGACATCGCCCAGGATCGGGCGCGGCACCCGGCCCGACACCCCCATCGCCTCCACAGCCTCCAGGGGGAGCTCCTCGGCCACCAGCATCCAGACCCCCTCGGCGTCGAGGGCGGGCGCGCCCTCGGCCCATTCGGCGCAGCACTTCTTGTACTTCTTTCCCGAGCCGCAGGGGCAGGCGTCGTTGCGCTCCGGCTTGGCGATCGGACGCGGCCGGAAGCCGTTGTCCGGCAGCGGCACGGAGTTCCAGAGCGAGCGGCCGAACTCGGTCGCGAACCCCCTGCGGGCCTGATCGTCGGGCAGTTGCTCGAACAGCCCCGGCAGCAGGCCCGGAGCCTCCGCCTGCATCCAGGCGAGAAAGGCCTCGCCGTCCGCCAGCCGCAGGGCCTCGCTCACCGCTTGCCGCAGGAACTGGGAGAACTCCTCGTACTGCTCTTCTCCGATCTGCTCTTCGTCGTCCATGAGTGACACCTCTCGGTGGGTATGTTTTTCGGGAAATCGTTTTCTGCAACCGCTACCTGCCAGAGGGCCATGCTAGCAGCGGCCCGAGATGACGAGAACACTCTGTGCCCCTTCTCCCTTCCTGCCGCGTGGTATGTTCCTCCTTAACGGAACCCGGTCTTCTCAGGGCGGAACGCGGGACGGCGGTGGAACGCGCGTGCTAGGATGATTTCGCGCAAGGAGGCGCGGCATGGCTCTCCCGGATCTCGATTTCCCCCGCAAGCTGACCTACGACGACTACGTCCTCCTCCCCGAGGACGGACGGCGGCACGAGATCCTGGACGGAGAGCACTACGTGACGCCAGCCCCCTTTATCCGGCACCAACGCATCTCCTCGAAGCTGCACAATCGTCTGGGCCCTTTCATCGAAGAGCACCGCCTTGGCGAGCTCTTCGCGGCGCCGGCCGACGTCGTTCTCTCCCCTCACGACGTCGTTCAGCCGGACCTGCTCTTCATTTCGAACGCCCGGGCGGCGATCATCACCGAAAAGAACGTCCAGGGCGCTCCGGACCTGGTCATCGAGATCCTTTCGAAGAGGACGCGCCGAGGGGACGAAGGGATCAAGCTCGAGCGTTACGAGCAGTTGGGGGTGGGAGAGTGCTGGCTGTTCGATCCTGACCGCCGCGGCACCCGGGTCTACCGGCGCGACGGCGACCGCCTCGTGCTCGTCGCCAAGCTCTCCGCCGACGCTGGGGACGTCCTCGCCACGCCCCTCCTGCCGGGGCTCGCGATCCGTCTGAGCGAAGTCCTCGCGTAGACCGCGTCGTAACATCCGCATCCTGCCTTCGTATCAGGAGAGGAGCGCCCGCCGCGCTCTCAACCTCGACCAAGGAGTCTCCTCGATGAACCTCCAATTCCCAGGCGCCCGCCCCGCTCTCGCGGCCGCCCTGCTGCTGACCCTCTCCGCCCCGCCGGCCCGCGCCGCGGCTCCGGCCTCCACGTCCGACCTCGCCGCCTACGCGGACAAAGCCCTCGCCGCCGTCTACCCGTCCGGCCAGCCGGGGGCGGCGGCGATCGTGGTGAAGGATGGCAAGGTGCTGCTCCGCAAGGGGTACGGGATGGCCAACCTCGAGCTCGGAGTGCCGAGCTCCCCCGACATGGTGTACGAGCTCGGCTCGGTCACCAAGCAGTTCACCGCCGCGGCGATCCTGCTGCTCCAGGAGCGCGGCAAGCTCAGCGTCGCGGACGACATCGGCAAGTACCTGCCGGACTTCCCGACCCACGGCCAGACGATCACCATCGAGCACCTGCTCACCCACACCTCCGGCATCCCGAGCTACACCGGGCTGCCCGAGTGGTACGCCAAGGTCCGCGAGGACCTCAAGCCCGCCGAGGTGATCGCGCTGTTCAAGGACAAGCCGCTGGAGTTCAATCCCGGCGAGCGGTGGGCCTACGACAACTCGGGGTTCTTCCTGCTCGGGGCGATCGTCGAAAAGGTCTCGGGGCAGAGCTACGAGCAGTTCGTCGAGCAGGAGATCTTCCAGAAGCTCGGCATGACCCACAGCCGGTACGGCCATCCGGACGAGCTCATCCCCCGGCGGGCCTCCGGCTACTCCAAGGACGGCAAGGGGTTCCACAACGCGGATTACATCAGCATGTCCTCCCCCTACGCCGCCGGCGCCCTGGTGTCCACGGTGGACGACCTGGCGATCTGGGACCGGGCGCTCAGCGGTGAGACGCTGCTCAGGAAGGCTTCCCTCGACCGCATGTTCACCACCGCGAAGCTCAAGTCCGGGCTCCCCGTCCAGTATGGCTACGGCATGGGAGTGTTCGATTTCGCCGGGCGGCGGGTCCAGATGCACGGCGGCGACATCCCCGGCTTCACGACCGTCGTCACCCGCGTCCCCGAGGAGCGGCTCTTCATCGCCATCCTCTCCAACAACGACGCCTCGGATCCGCGGCCGGACGACGTCGCCCTGCACATCGTGGCCAAAGCGCTCGGCCAGCCGCTCGAGGAGATCAAGACGATCCCGCTCGACCCCAGGGCGCTGGCCGACTACCCCGGCGTCTACCGGTTCGACGAGCGGACCACCCGCGCCATCACCCACGAGGGGGGGAAGCTGTTCGCCCAGCGCGCCGGCGGCGAGAAGCAGGAGGTCGCGGCCACCGCGCCCGACGAGTTCATCTACAAAGACCGGATGAACCGCCTCCGTTTCCGGCGCGACACCCAGGGGAAGGTGACCGGCGTCGATTTCCAGCCGCTCTCCGGCATCCGCCAGACCGGCACCCGGACCAGCGACCCGCTCCCCGAGGAGCGCCAGGCGGTCAAGGTGGACCCGTCGATCTACGACGCCTACGCCGGCGAGTACGAGGTGGCGCCCACCTTCTCGATCGCCGTCGCCCGCGAGGGGGACCGGCTCTTCGCGCAGGCCACGGGGCAGCCGAGGTTCGAGATCTTCCCCGCCTCCGAAACCCGCTTCTTCCTCAAGGTCGTGGACGCCGAGATCGAGTTCATCCGCGGCGCCGACGCCAAGGTGACTGGGCTGGTCCTCCACCAGGGCGAGCGGGACATGCCGGGGAAGCGGAAGTAAGCAGAACGGGGTTTCAGTAGAGAGGCTCGAAGAGGCCCGAGACGAGCTCGGCCAGGCGCTGCTCGATGCCGCGCCGCTTCCAGCTCGCGTAGGTCACCTCGCGGCACCCTTTCTCGTCCGCCGCGAAGGTGGCCTCGAGCCGCGCCGCGAAGTCGCGGTCGTAGAAGGCCAGGCTCTCCTCGTTGTTCTGGAGCAGCGAGCGGGCGTCGAAGTTGATCGAGCCGATGGTGCTGAAGAGGCCGTCGATGACGGCGTCCTTGCTGTGCAGCATCGTTCGGTTGTACTCGAGGATCCGGACGCCCCCCTGCAGGAGCTCGCCGTAGTGGCGGCGCGAGGCCATGCGCAGGAGCGGCATGTCGATGTGCCGGCCGGGGATCATGATCCGCACGTCGACGCCGCGCCGCGCCGCCTGGACCAGCGCCTCACGGATCTGCGCGTCGGGGACGAAGTAGGCGTTCTGGATGTAAATGGACTTCCTGGCCGACTGGATCGCCACGAAGTAGAGCATCTCGGCGAGCGAGGACGAGTCGCCGCGCGACACCTTGATCGCCTGCGCCGCCACCTCTCCCGCCGCGGCGATCCGCGGGTAGAACTTGTCGCCGGCCAGGATCTCGCCGGTGGTGTACGTCCAGTCCTCGCCGAAGATCGCCTGCATCTGCGCCGAGACCGGCCCGGTGGCCCGCACCATCATGTCCCGCCACTCCTTCGGATCGCGGGCATCTCCCAGCCACTTGTCGGCGATACAGAAGCCGCCGGTGAAGCTCGTGGCGCCGTCGACGATCAGCATCTTCCGGTGCGTCCGCCGGCCGATCTTGTAGAGGCTCCAGAGCCGGATGGGGTGGAACACGTAGACCTTGGCGCCCGCCTCCTTCATCCGGTTGAGGACCGACCAGGAGTGGCTGCTCCCCGTGGCGTCCACCAGCACGCGCACCTCGACCCCCCGCCGCGCGGCCTCGATCAGCGCCTCGGCGACGATCCCACCCGCCTTGTCGTTCTTGAAGATGTAGGATTCGAGGTTGACCGTCCTCCTGGCGCCGCGGATCGCCCCGGTCATGGCGGGGAAGATCTCGTCGCCGTTGTTCAGGATCTCGGCGCGGTTCCCCCCCACCATCGTGGTGCCGAAGGCGTCGAGCGAGCGGCGGAAGGCGCCGTCCGCCAGCGCCGAGGGATCCTTGTACTGGTAGACGCTCCGCTTGTCGGCGGAGATCAGGGTGCACGCCTGGCCGAGCAGCGCCACCGCCACGGCGCCGCAGGCGAGGAGACGGTTACGCCGGATGATGGACGATCGCTGTGATCCTCTTTCCACGTCCTGCCCTCCTGGACCGAGAAGGCGCGATTGTACGCCCTCTCACGAGACCGGCTGGACGATGAAATCCGTCCGCACCTCGACCCGCGGCGCATCCCCCAACGCCTCGCAGACCTCGTGGAGCTCCTCGACGTGCTCGGGGCCCAATTGCAGCGCGTGCTCGTCGGGCTGCCAAGTGGTGCCGAGCGGATAGAGCTGCCCCGCCTCGCGGCCCATCTCGATGTGGCACCCGAGCACCCAGGATACCGGATGGGCGCGGGCGAAGGCGGCCAGCCGCGCGGCGCTCGCCCGGTAGGCGGGCCAGTCGCGGACCGTGAGGAGCCCCGGATAGAGCAGGTCGCCCGAGAAGAGGGTCCGCGTCGCCTCGTCATGGAACGCGACATGCGTTGGCTCGTGGCCGGGGATGGGAAAGACCGTCAAGCGCCGGTTGCCGAGATCGATCGACCCGGTTCCGTCCGGCCAGCCGCCGATCCCGAAGGCGGTCCGGACGCTCTCCAGGCCGGCGCCGACGACCTCCGTGTTGGGCCGCGCCGCCAGCAGCGCATCGCCGAAGATATGGTCGCCGTGGCTGTGCGTATGGGCGACCCGGAGGTGGATGCCCGCCGCCCCTCTTTCAGCCAGGATGCCTTCGACCGCCTCGCGGATGGGCAGCGATCGGCCGTCGTCCGGCTCCGCGCCGCTGTCGAGCAGGAGCGCCATGCGGTCGCCGAAGAGCAGATAGAGGAACGGCGCCTCGAAGCTCCAGCACTTGTTCTCCCGGAGCGCCCAGGTGTCGCCGTCGAGCCGGTGGACCTGGAACGCCGGGTTCTCGTC
>JBDSHF010000262.1:0-10412 GCA_039918595.1 Thermoanaerobaculia bacterium | reverse complement strand
TTGATCCGCGCCGGGTCGGGCGCCGCCGGATAGCCTTCGGCCTTCAGGGCGGCCTTGTACTGGTCCTCGTTCCATCCGTTCAGCGAGGTGTTGCCGATATGCGTCGTCACCGTCTGCCCGGGCTCGGCGGGCTGCGAGGTGAAGGAGAGCCCTGACTTGGTGAGGAAGTCCTTCGCCTTGTCACAGTCGGTGAACTTGGTGCCGGGGAGGACGGTGAAGACATGAAAGTTGCAGTCGGAGGCCGCGACGCTCACCGGATGGCTGCCCTGGAACTCCCCGAGCGCCGGGTTGACGGCGCGGGTCAGCGCGTGGAACAGCGGGAAGTAGGTGAGCGCCGCCAGCAGGCAGCCGGCGAGGATGATCTTGAGGCGGCCGATGCGGTCGGACAGGCTGCCGAAGATGACGAAGAACGGCGTCGCGAGCAGCAGCGCGGCGCCGACCAGGAGATAGGCCTTCAGCCAATCGAGCTTGAGGGTGATAGTGAGAAAGAAGAGGGCGTAGAACTGCCCCGTGTACCAGACCACCCCCTGGCCGGCGGTGGCGCCGAACAGGGCGAGCATCACGTACTTGTTGTTCGGGTACCGCATGAAGCTGTCCTTGAGCGGCGAGGTCGACCCCTTGCCCTCCGCCTTCATTCGCTGGAAGACCGGCGACTCGTTCAGCTTGGCCCGGATGTAGATCGAGAAGATGAGGAGCACGAGCGAGATCAGGAACGGCACCCGCCAGCCCCACGCCTTGAAGACGTCTTCGGTCATGTTCTTGCGGCAGAGGCCGATCACCAGCAGCGAGAGGAAGAAGCCGATGGTCGCCGTGGTCTGGATCCAACTCGTCGAGTAGCCGCGCCTCCCCTCGGGGGCATGCTCGGCGACGTAGGTCGCGGCGCCCCCGTACTCGCCGCCGAGGGCCAGGCCCTGGAGCAGGCGGAGGGTGACCAGGAGGATCGGCGCCAGCACGCCGATCGAGGCGTAGGTGGGGAGGAGCCCCACCGCGACGGTCGAGACGCCCATCACGATGATGGTCACCATGAACGTGTACTTGCGTCCTACCAGGTCCCCCAGGCGCCCGAACACCAGGGCGCCGAACGGCCGCACCAGAAAGCCGGCGGCGTAGGTGGCGAAGGCCGAGAGGAGGGCCGCGGTGTCGTTCCCCTTGGGGAAGAAGAGGGCGGCGAAGAACGGCGCCAGGGTGGCGTAGAGATAGAAGTCGTACCACTCGAAGACCGTCCCCAGCGAGGAGGCGAAGATGACTTTTCGCTCCTCCTGGGGCGAAACCTGGAAGACGGGCGAGCCGGCGGTCGGAGTCGCAACGCTCATGAAATTTTCCCCTCGGTTGGGTCGGCGCCCCGTAACAGATCCTCGAGGTCCAGGGGCTCGGTGTACATGGCCGGCGCGCCCTCGGGGGAGCGCGGCCACTGCTCGCGCGGCCGGTCCCAGTAGAGCTCCAGGCCGTTCTGGTCCGGATCGGCCAGGTAGACCGCCTCGCTGACGCCGTGATCCGCGGCGCCCTGGAGCTGGACGCCCGCTGCGAGGACCCGGCGGACCGCGGCCCCGAGCGCCTGCCGGGTCGGATACCGGATGGCGACGTGGTAGAGGCCGGTCCGGCCGGCGGGCGGCGGGGTGCCGCCGTGGCTCTCCCAGGTGTTCAGCCCGATGTGATGGTGATAGCCGCCCGCGGAGATGAAGGCGGCCTGCGAGCCGAAGCGCGAGGTGAGCTCGAAGCCGAGGACGCCGAGGTAGAACGCCAGCGCCCGCTCGAGGTCGGCCACCTTGAGGTGGACGTGCCCGATGTCCGTGTCGGCGGGGAGGGTGTAGGGCTGCGACGTGGGTTCCATGAGATCCATGCTACACCGGCACGGGTCCTGCAGAACGCGCCCCGGCCCCTCCGACGACGTGGTCGTGGTGCGGTATAATACCGGCACGACGGTCAGATACCAGGGCCGCACCTACAGCCCCGAGAACATCGAGCGTGGGGATGAGGTGCGGATCCAGGCGGCCCGCGATCGCGACGGCCGGCTGAGCGCCCAGGAGATCGTGGTCGTCGGCGAGAGGCAGCCCTAGGCCGCTGACCTCCAGGGAGGCAGGCCCATGAACGTCGAAGCGCGTCTCCGGCAGCTCGGGCTCGAGCTGCCGCAGCTCATCCAGTTGCCGCCGGAGGTCCGGGCGCCCTTTTCGTGGGTCCGCCTCTATGGCGACCGTGCCTACGTTTCCGGTCAGGCGCCGCTGAATCCGGACGGCACCCTGGCCGCGCCGTTCGGCCGTGTCGGCGCGGAGCTCTCCGCCGAGCAGGGGTACCACGCCGCCCGCCTCGCCACCCTCTCCATCCTGGCCACCCTGAAGCAGGCCCTCGGCGACCTCGACCGGATCGCGGCCTGGCTGATGGTCTCGGGGATGATCAACGTGGCCCCGGGATTCATCCGGACGACCAACATCATCAACGGCTGCTCGGACCTTCTCCTGGAGGTCTTCGGCCCCGGGGTGGGGCAGCACGCGCGGAGCGCCATCGGCATGGCGCAGCTCCCCAACGACTCCCCCGTGATCATCGCCGCCGAGATCGCGGTCCACGCCGGTTGACGCCCGCCACGCCCGGGAGACAATCCAAGGAGGAGATCATGAAGCTCCTGAATCGGTTCATGGGGGCGATTCTGCTGGCGGCGGCCCTGCCGGTGGCGGCGGAGCAGGCGCCGCCGCGGCAGGTGCAAGTCTTCGGGGACTCGATCGACGTCCGGGTGGTCAACGTCGAGACGGTGGTCGTCGACAAGAAAGGCGAGCGGGTCCGCGGGCTTTCGGCGGCGGATTTCCGGCTGCTAGTGGACGGCCGGGAAGTGTCGATCGAGTACTGCACCGAGATCGAGGAGGGGAAGGCCGCGTCCAGCACGAAGGAGAACGCCGGAGCGCCGGTGGCGGCGGGGGAGGAGGTGGGACGGAACTACCTGATCTACGTCGACGACTCCTTCTCGGTCGCCGGCATCCGTAACGAGGCGCTGGCGAAGCTCCAGCGCGACCTGACGCTCCTGAAATCCGCCGACCGCATGGCCGTGCTGGCCTTCGACGGCTCGCGGATCGACGTCCTGAGCAACTGGACCGGTGACGCCGCCGCGCTGACCGCGGCCCTGGAGCGGGCTCGCCGGCGCCCCACTCTCGGAGCGCAGCAGCTCTCGCATCAGCGGGCGCTGAAGTCCGACACGGACTGGGTGCTCAACATGGACGGCCTGGAAGGGGACCAGATCGCCGCGTTCCAGGAGGATACGTCGAACCGGATCAGCCCGGAGGCGCGCACCCAGCTCGGCAGGACGGCGGCGGCGGCCGCGGCCGCGCTGCGCGGGTTCGCGGCCCCGCCGGGGCGCAAGGTGATGCTGATGCTCTCCGGCGCCTGGTCGATGCAGGTGGCGCCGCAGCTCTACGGACCGATGATCGAGGCCGCCAACCGGCTCGGCTACACGATCTATCCCGCGGACATGGCGCAGTCCGACGCCCGCGCGGTCTCGGCGCTCGGCGCCCTGGCCGAGAGGACCGGCGGCCGGGTAGTGGTCTCCGCGAAGATGGAGGCCTTCCGCGAGGTCGTGGCCGACACCGGCTCGTACTACTGGATCGGCTTCACGCCCGCCTGGAAGGCGGACGACCACGGGCACAAGGTGACCGTCGAGCCGCGGCGGGCGGAGCTCGCGGTGCGGTCGCGCGGCGGCTTCTCCGATCTGTCGAAGCGGACGCAGAACGCGATGAAGGCCGAGAGCGTGCTGCTCTTCGGCGGCGGCGATAGCCAGAACCAGGACCGGCGGCTGATCGTGCGGCTCGGCGAGCCGAAGCGGGCGGGGCGCGGGCAGATGGAGGTCCCGGTGACGCTGGGCGTGCCGGTCGAGTCGCTGGCGCTGACGCCCAAGGGGAGCGGCTACATCGCCGAGACCCCGCTCGCGATCGTGACCATGGACGACCAGGGGGGGCGCGCGGACCTGCCGGCATCGCATCTCAAGGTCGCTCTGAAGACGCCGCCGCGGGCCGGCACCTACGCCCGCTTCCAGACCGCGATCCGCGTCCGCGACATCGGGCAGCGGCTGGTCTTCTCGGTCCAGGACCCGGTCAACGGCACCGCCATCTGGGGCGAGGCGGCGTTCGCGCCCCGGGAGACCCGGACGGCGAAGCGCTGAGGGCCGGCCGCGACGAATCGATCCTGGAGTGCAATTTCGTCCGTGTCCGTCCGTGTCCGTCCATAATTCCATCCATGGAGCTGCTCGACACCGTGCCGGCCGCTCAGAGGGCCCGCCTCCAGGCGATCGCCGCCGCCTCGCGCGAGCAGGGAGCCCCCGCCTATCTCGTCGGTGGCTTCGTGCGCGACCTGCTGCTCGGGCGGGAGAACCGGGACCTGGACGTGGTCGTCGAAGGGGACGGGATCGCATTCGCGGCGCGGCTCGCCGCGGCCCTCGGCGGCCAGGTGCGCGCCCACCGCGCCTTCCTGACCGCGGTGATGGTCGATCCACAAGGGGACGACATCGACGTGGCGACGGCTCGCAGCGAGCGCTACCGCTCGCCGGCGGTGCTCCCCGAGGTGCGGGCCGCCGCGCTCCGTGAGGATCTCTTCCGGCGCGACTTCACCGTCAACACGATGGCGATCCGCCTGGGCCCCGAGCCCGGGGCCGAGCTGATCGACCTCTTCGACGGCCGGCGTGATCTCGCGGAGAAATCGCTGCACGTGCTACACGGCCGCTCGTTCATCGACGATCCCACGCGCATTCTGCGCGGCGTGCGGCTGGAGCAGCGCCTCGGTTTCCGGCTCTCCCCTGACTCCCTGGAGCTCGTCGAGGAAGCGCTCGCCGAAGGGGTCTTCGATCTCCTCTCCGGCTCGCGCCTGCGCGAGGAGCTGATCCTGCTGCTCGACGATCCGGCGCTGGCTCTGGGGGGGATCGACCGGCTGGCCGAGCTGGGTGTCCTGCGGGCGATCGATCCACGCCTGGAGCTGGACGAGGCGACGCGCGAGCGGCTGCGCGAAGCGCTGGCGGCCCTCGGCTGGCATCGACGCGAGGGGATCGCCGATCCGCCCGTCGCGGCCTGGCGCCTGCTTCTCCTGACGATCGCGGCCGGCCTCGAGCTTGCGGACCAGGAGCGCCTCGCCAACCGCCTCCTGCTCGACGGCGAGGACCGCCGCCTGCTGACCGCGCCGCCAGCCCGTCTGGACGCCGCCCGCGCCGTTCTCCATCGCGAGACCGACGAGCCGGCGCCGCATCAGGCGGCCGAGGCGTTGGAGCCGCTGGCCGGCGAGGAGCTCCTCCTGCTGATGGCAGAGGGGAATGAGACGGTGCGCGCCTGGGTGCGCCGGTACCTGACCGGAATGCGTCCGCTGACGCTCTCCCTGCGGGGAGCCGACCTGCTGGCGGCCGGCGTGCCGCCCGGACCCCGGATCGGCGAGGCCCTGCGCGCCACGCGGCGAGCCCGTCTCGACGGCCATGTCGACGCGGCGGGAGAGCTGCGCTACGCTCTGGACATCGCCAAAGGAGACTCTTGATCCGCTCGCGCACCCTCTGTGCCGCCCTCCTGCTGCTCGCGACACCCGCGGCCCGGGCGGACG
Organism: Thermoanaerobaculia bacterium; assembly: GCA_039918595.1. Taxonomy (GTDB): domain Bacteria; phylum Acidobacteriota; class Thermoanaerobaculia; order Multivoradales; family UBA5704; genus DATARR01. The sequence continues at coordinate 4,856 of JBDSHF010000262.1, read as the reverse complement.
ACCGTTCGACCGAGGTCCTCCGCTACGACTGCGTGACCGAGCTCGCCCGCCGCGAGATGACGCTGTTCGCCAACGGCACCATCCGCCTGCGCAAGGGGCAGCTCGGGAACGAGTGGATGGGGCTCGCCGAGCTGTCGCCGGAGAAGCTGCAGGCTTTCCTCAACCGTCTCTCGGGGGAGGATCTCGGCGACGTGAAGAGCCCCGAGAAAGGACCCGAGGGGGCCTGGATCGAGCGATGCGAGCTGCGCCTGCAACTCCCCGGGAAGGAGCTCCAGACCTACCGCTTCGGACACTTCGAGCCCCTGCCGCTCAACCTTTCGCACGTCGTCCGCATCGCCGAGGAGCTGACCAAGAAGGTGCGGGTGGTGAAGGAGAAGGACGAGATCCCGGTCGATTACGAGCCCGCGCGAGGCGACGTGCTGAAGCGGTCGGGGGACGGCTCCCGCTTTCGCATCATGGCCTTTACCGGCGACGGCAAGGGGATCGAGCTGGAGGGGATCGACCAGCCGATCGAGCTCTACATCGCCAGGGACCAGTTGAGGAAGAAGTTCATCGCGCTGGTGTCGAGGGGCCCGTCGAGGGATCCATGAAGCCGGGCGTCCGGATCACCGGCGGCGAGTTCCGCGGCCGCGGGCTCGCCGTGCCGCCGGGCGCGAGGCCGACCGAGGGGCGGGTTCGCGAGGCGCTCTTCTCGATCTGGAGCGACCGCATCGAGGGCGCCCGCGTCCTCGACCTCTTCGCGGGCAGCGGCGTCGTGGGTCTGGAGGCGCTGGGACGGGGAGCGCTCTCCGCCCTGGCCGTGGACCAGAACCTGCGGGCCGTGGAGACTCTGCAGGCGAACGCCGGCAAGCTGGGCGAGCGCCTTCTCGAGATCCGCCGCCTGACCCTCCCCGCCGGCCTCGCCCGCCTGCAAGCCGGCGCCTTCGACCTCGTCTACGCCGATCCGCCCTACAACTTCCCGCTCTACGCGGAGCTCCTGGAAGCGGCCGCCCCCCTCCTCGCCACCGACGGCGAGGTCGCCGTCGAGCACATGTCACGCCGGGAATTGCCGATCGAGATCGGGCCGCTGACCCGGGTGGACGTGAGAAAATACGGGGACAGCGCGATCAGCTTTTATCGGTGGGGACCGGCGTAGGAGCGGTAGAATCCCATCGGAGGTGACGCTATGACGATTCAGCTTACGGAACAGCAGCAGGAGGTCCTCGATTCGGCCGGAGCCATCCCGCCTCAGGTCGTGGATCCCCGTACGAACTCCTCGTATGTTTTGGTTCCGGCCAACGAGTACGAAGCTGTCCGCGAGGTTCTGGAGGATGAGCGGCGGCAGGCGGCTATCCGGGCCGTGGCTCTCAAGAATGCCGCAGGTCGCATGAACGAGCCTCAATGATCGAGCCCGGTGAGATCTACGTCGCCGATATTCCTGAAGCCGGCCCCCATCCGGTCATCGTCGTATCCCGGGAAGAGCTCAATCGCGGCCTCTACACTCTCGTGGTGGTCTGCACCTCGGCCCGGTTCGCCTTGCGCAGCCAACTTGCCAGCTGCGTGCCGTTCCAAGCGGGACAGTTTGGATTTACGGCCGATTGCGTGGCGCAGTGCGAGAACATCCTCTCGATCGACAAGAGGCAACTGGATCTGGAGACAGGGCCGCTCGGGATTCTCGATGGGATGACTTTGCGGGAGGTCGTCAAGGCCATCGGGTACGTCATCGAATCCGACTGCGAGCCCGTCTGAAGTCTCACCGCAGAAAGAACGCAAGCTCTTCCAGATTGATCCGCAGGTCGACGTTCTTGAGCGGCACGTCGTCGCGGCGCTTGACGCGCACGGGGGCGAAGTTGAGGACCCCTTTGACGCCGGCGTCGGCCAGGGCGTCGTAGTTCTCCTGGGCGGCTTCGGCGGGGACGGCGAGGACGCCGATCTCGGCCCCGGACTCGCGGACGACCTCCTTGAGATCCGCGGAGGAGCGGACGGTCAGGCTCGCCATCCGCCGGCCGATCTTCTTCGGGTCGATATCCACCCCCGCCACCACGCGGAAGGCGCCGTAGTTGAAACCGAGATATTGAGCGAGCGCGCTCCCCAGGTTCCCCATGCCGACGATCACCAGCGCGTGCCGGCGGTCGAGGCCGAGCAGGGAGTTCAGGTGGTCGGCCAGCGCGTCGACGTCGTAGCCGACGCCGCGAATGCCGAACTCGCCGAACTGGGCGAGGTCCTTGCGGATCTGGGTGGCGGAGAGGTGGTAGCGCTGCGCCAGCTCCTGCGAGGATACCCGGTTGACGCCGAGCTCCTGGAGATGGCGCAGGCAGCGCAGGTAGAACGAGAGCCGGTTGAGAGTAAGAGGCGAGACCTCTTCCTGCTCGTTTACTTCGCGGTGGTCGCCGTGATCAGCCACTGGAGCAGACCCGTGGGCCAGATGCCGAGCGCCAGGGTCCCCAGCGCGGCGACCACCGCCGCGGTACGGCCCCAGACGTCGATCAGCAGCCCTTCCGGCTGCCGCGTCTCTGGCTTCATGTAGAGGTAGTACATGACGCGGAGGTAGTAGAAGACGCCGATCAGGCTCATCATGACGCCGGTGATCGCGAGGCCGACGTGACCGTCGCCCACCGCCTTCAGGAACACCACGTACTTGCCGAGGAAGCCGGCGGTCGGCGGAATGCCGCCCAGCGACAGCATGCAGACGGCGAGGCAGCCGCCGAGCAGGGGATAGCGATACCCCCAGCCGGCGAGGCCGGAGATCAGGTGCTGCTCGCCGGGCCGGCTGTAGAGCAGCGTGACCACTGTGAAGGCGCCGGCGTTCATCAGCACGTAGGCCAGCAGGTAGACCAGCACCGGCATCAGCGAGGCGCGGTCGAGCGTCACCAGCGCCAGCAGCAGGTAGCCCATGTGGGCGATGCCGGAGTAGGCGAGCATGCGCTTGATGTCCCGCTGCACCAGGGCCAGCAGGTTCCCCACCACCATCGAGAGCACCGAGAGGATCGCCACCACGGTGGACCAGCGGGCGACGTTCGCCGTGCCGCCCCCCTGCGCGACCGCGGCGAGCAGCCGGTAGAGCACCAGCGCGCTCGCCACCTTCGGGGCCACCGAGAGGAAGGCCACGAACGGCGACGGGGCGCCCTGATAGGTGTCCGGCGACCAGGCGTGGAAGGGGACGAGGCTCATCTTGAAGCCGAACCCCGCGACCAGCATCAGGAAGCCGAGGCTGGCGAGCACCGGCACGCTTGGCGCGGCGGCCAGCGCGGCGCCGATGGCGTCGAAGCGGGTGCTGCCGGTGGCGCCGTAGACGAGCGCGATGCCGTAGAGCACGAAGGCGCTGACGAAGGCCCCCATCAGGAAGTACTTGATCGCCGCCTCGCCCGAGATCGAGAGCCGCCGGTGATAGGCGGCCAGCGAGTAGAGGCAGAGCGAGAGCAGCTCGAGAGCCAGGAAGACCATCAGCAGCTCGGTCGAACGCAGCATCAGCAGCAGGCCGGTGGCGCACCAGAGGAGCAGGGCATGGTACTCGCCGGAGAGGATCTTCTCGCGCCGCAGGTACCCCTGGGAGGCGAGCAGGCAGAGCGCCGTCGAGAGCAGGATCACGAACGAGAAGGCGGCGGTGAGCGGGCTGGTCTCGAGCAGTCCGTGGAAGGTCGCCGCCGGGGCGGTCATCGCATGGCCGGGGGTCACGTAATAGACCGCCCAGGCCGCCGCGGCGGTCGCCAGCAGCGAGATCGCCGTGAACGCCCGCCGCAGGGACGGAGCGATCGCGTCGAGCATCAGCACCAGAATGCCGCCGCCGCAGAGCAGGATCTCGGGCAGCAGCACCATCCAATCCGAGCGGGTCATTGGCCGGCCTCCGTGGTCGTGCTCGAAACTTGCGCCGCCGGGGCCGCCGTGGCCGCCGTGGCGGTCGGATCGACCGGCGGCCGCAGCGTCGCCTGCGCCACTTCCGGCTCGGCGGTCCGCCCGTGGTAGTCGGCGAGCAGCCCTTCGAGCGCCCTGCGGCTCGGCCGCAGGAAGGCGTCGGGCGCGACGCCGATCCAGAGCATGAAGATACAGAGCGGGATCAGCGCCGCCAGCTCACGGCCCGAGAGGTCGACCAGCTTCCGGTTCTCTTCCCTGGTGATCGGGCCCCAGATGGTGAGCTGGATCATCTTCAGCAGGTAGACCGCGGCGAGCACCACGCCGGAGGTGGCGAGCGCGACCGGCACCCAGCCGAGGGTGCGGAAGCTGCCGGTCAGGATCATGAATTCGCCCACGAAGCCGTTGAGGGCGGGCAGGCCCACCGACGCCAGGCTGGCGAAGACCAGGAAGAAGGCGAACACCGGCATCACCTTGGCGAGGCCGCCGAACTCGTCGAACTTCTTGGTGTGCCGCCGGTCGTAGAGCATGCCGACGAGGAGGAAGAGGGCGCCGGTCGACAGGCCGTGGTTCACCATCTGGAGCAGCGAGCCCTGCCAGGCGACGATGTCGAAGGCGAGCAGGCCGAGCATCACGAACCCGAGGTGGGCGATTGACGAGTAGGCGACCAGCTTCTTCATGTCCGTCTGCACCCAGGCGACCAGCGCGCCGTAGATGATGCCGACGATGGCGAGGGTCACCAGCAGCGGCTGGGCCGCCTGGCTGGCGTGCGGGAAGAGCGGGATGGCGAAGCGCAGGAAGCCGTAGGTGCCGAGCTTCAGCAGGATGCCGGCGAGGATCACCGAGCCGCCGGTGGGCGCCTCGACGTGGGCGTCCGGCAGCCAGGTGTGCACCGGGAACATCGGCACCTTGATGGCGAAGGTCAGCGCGAAGGCCGCGAACAGCCAGATCTGCTGGTGGACCGGCAGGTCGAGCCGCAGCAGGTCGGTGTAGGCGAAGCTCCAGACGCCGCCGTTCAGGCTCTGGAA
>JBDSHF010000261.1:0-8943 GCA_039918595.1 Thermoanaerobaculia bacterium | reverse complement strand
CGCGGAAAGGCGGGGGCAAGCCCGAAAAACGGGTCAGCCTCGGAGAAAAACGTTCTGCCCATCCGCCGCAAGGCGGGCGGCCAGGGCAATTACTCGTCCTTCGGCTTGGCGACCATGGCGGTCAACTCCGTCAAATAGGGAGTGAGGCGCGGCAGGACCGATTCGACGAGCGCCCGGTCCAGCCCCTCGCTGACATTCTGGGTGAGATCTGGCGCGGTGGACGTTGGCCGTCCCTCCATGGCGAGGCGTGCCGCCCGGAAGGTCGGCAGAAGGGTGTCGAGGAAGGAGTGGGGGAGGCCGGCGCCGGCGGCGAGCCGGGCCAGGGTCCTGTGCGTCGGCGCCTTGTTCCCCAGCTCGTAATCGGAGATGAGGCCCCGGTCGACGCCCGAAGCCCGCGAAAGCTCCTCCTGCGTCCACCTCCGGACCGAGCGGAGAAACATCACGATCAGCCTCAGATCGGCCGGGTCTCCCTGCCTTGCCATGCACCCTCCTGAAATCTCGAGCCGCACCTCGCGGCTTTTCGGGTAAGTTTCCGAACTACAGTACAGAGATTCTGTTCTTCGGAGACGCCCGCACGGCCACGGGGGCCGCCTCGGCGCGCACTCCGCGAAAAAGGAGCTTCTTATGATGACCTCGTCGTCCCGCAAGTCCCTCGCCGTCCTCTTCGCCCTCCTCCTCGCGTCCACCGCCGTGTCGGCGGAGCCCCGCGGGCCTCATCGGGCAAGGACCGTGGCCTCCGACTCCATGGAGAGCTTCTCCCGGTTCTGGCGCGTGCTGGCCGGTTTCTGGACCAAGAACGGGTGCAGCCTTGACCCGAGCGGTATTTGCTTGCCCAAAGCGACGCCCACGGAGAACGGCTGCAGCGCTGATCCGGACGGCCGTTGCCTGCCCACGAAGAACGGCTGCAGCGCTGACCCGAGCGGTAGTTGCCTGCCGACGGCACCCACGAAGAACGGCTGCCAGATCGACCCAAACGGCTATTGCATCAAGTAGAGCCATCGCTCCGGACCGGCTGGGCAAGATCAATTTGAGCATCGAAAACCTCCGGCGAAGGCGGTAGAGACGTCCCAGGTCCTGAACGACACCCTGGGGAGGCCACGGGGACCGCGGGACGTCTCCGCCGGAGGCATGCCGTCGCCGACCGCAAGGTCTGACCGGGGCACGCCGAGGCCCAATCCTGCCGAAGGCTCAATCCTGCCGAAGGCCCAATCCTGGCGGAAGAGAAAAGGACCCGCCCCGCCATCCCGCCGCCCACCCCGGCCGAATCGCGGTTGGTGGCCTTCTCGCCGGGAGTGGCGGATGGAGCGGCAAGCCCTTCGAGAGACGTCCCGCAGTCCCCGTGGCCTTCCCAGGGTGTCGTATAGGACCTGGGACGTCTCTACCGCCTTCGCCGAAACGGCCTCAGACCTCGAACCGTAGCCCGGGGTTGTTCCGTGCCTTGACGAGATAGTCGACCACGCGTCGGGCCAGATCGGCGGTCGCCTCCTCTTTTCTCGCGGCCTCGCAGAATAGCCGGAGGGCGGCGAGGGCCTCCTTGTGAACCCCTTGGCTTTTAAAGATCCAGAGCATCTCATCCGCCAGCCGCTTGACTTTCTCAGTACGCTCCTCCTGAAGATGGAAAACCGCGACCTCTAAAGAGGCCAGAGCAGCGTCGTAAGCAATCTGGCTCGCGTTGAGGTATCGCCGCACCTGCTCCAGGGCCGGTAGCGCCCTTTCCCGATTCTCCAGCCCAGCCGCAACCCGTCCTTCCAACCAGAGTACGCGAACAAGATCTAATTCGTTTCCGTGGTCCATTGCCACGCCTCGTATTTCGGGCAGCATAGTTTCAGTTTCCGTGTACCGTTTAAGCTGCCAAAGATTTACAGCTAGGGCAAAACGGACCACCAAGGAAAGTCGCGAGTCCTGAGTTCCTTCGAGCAGACGCTCTGCTTGCCGAAGTTCCGCAACGGCCCGTTCGTACTCGTTCATCAGTTCCAGAGTGTTCGCCTTTTTTATCCGGATGCGTGCCTCAGTTTCGTTTGACCCGTTCGCCTTCAGCGCTTGGTCCAGAAGGCTTAGCGCCTCCTCAAAATGGCCCTGATACCTCCGAAGCGAAGCCTTCAGATCCAGCGGTCGACTAGCGTCGAGCAGCCCCGGATCAGCCGCCGCCCCAGCCTCCCAAAGCCGATCGGAGCGTAAAAACGCCTCCTCAGCCCCGGGCAGATCGCCATGAACTCGCCGGGCATTGCCCACGAAGGCCCAGGCATAGCCCTGGAGACGCGAGCACCAAACCTCGCCCCCGGGGTCCAGCTCGGCGACCCGCAGCGCCAGTGCCGACAACTCCATCGCCCGGTCTGCTCGATGGGCGGCGGCCCGCGCGCTCTCGGCGCAGATCCGCTCGGCAAGGGCCCAGTTCCTGTACTTCTTTTCCTTCTCCACGACCACCAGCCGTTGCCGGGGCGGCAGCTCCTGCAGGGTCTGCCAGAGCTCGCCGGCCTGGCCGCGATCCTGGCTGGTTCGTATTTGGCGGATGTTCGCCGTGAGCTGGGAGCGGATGGCCTCCGCCGAGCCCTGGCCCGCCACCGCGGCTGCTTGATGAATCTTCCGGCGCTCCTCGGGCGTGGGGTCCACCGGCGAGCCGGGACCCTCGAAGGCAGGGCCGACGCCGAGGGTGTAGAGGGCGCCTTCGATCGACTCGGGGGGCACTCCCATCACGGTGAGCAACTCCTCCAGGCGCGCACGGGAGAGCGTCTTGCTCCCCCGTTCGTAGCGGGAGATCAGGACCGGCTTGATGCCGAGGGCGCGACCCAGCTCCTCCTCGGTCCAGCCGTAGGCGAAGCGGAGGAAGCGGAGCGAGGCGCCTAGCGCGGGCGGCCTGGATTTCGGCATTTTGGGCTCGAAGAGTTCTTTCTCAAGAGAAAGAAGTATACGACGACGACACTGAAGTGCGCCAAGGATGTATCCAAGGAGATCTCAGGTTCCGTGAATCGACGAAAGAGGCCCCTGGCGAGAGGCGACTCGCGGCTTTAAGGGTTTTCGCGGATCGGACAGGGAGGCGGGGCTCCTATTCTCGGCCTCCATGAGAGCCTACGAGACCGAGCTTCTCGAACCCTTGAGCCCGCAGCCGTTGCCGGCGCCTCTGCCGATGCCGGCGGCCCATCCGGAGGCGGAACAGGTGGAGCGCTTCCTGCGCGGCGAGCTGACCCCGGCCGAGGTCCGGGCCGTCGTTCGTCATCTATTGACCCGCTGCCCGCGGTGCGCCGAGGTCGCGGGCCGGTTGTGGAAACTGGGCGATCCGGTGCCGCTGGCAGGGCTCCATGAGTGAGGCCGAGGCCGCCGCTCAGGCAGAGCTGCCGCGCATCGTCGACCGGCTCACCGCGATCCGCTCGGAGCTCCGGCAGATCGCGGAGAGTCTGGCCGCGGGTCCGGAAGCGGAAGCGAGCTCCCTCGGCGAGGACGAGATGGACGTCACGACCGAGGTGCGCTCGATCATTGAATGCGTCCTGAACGACAGCATCCAGCCCGCGATCCGGGATCTTCGGGTGGCGGCGACGTATCGGGTGAAAGGGCGGGGGGAGGGGTAGAAGGGTCCGGCTACCGAATTGATGCTAGCAATTTGCATATGCTAGCATTCAGGGATGCCAGCCGTCCAGATCCGAGACGTGTCCCCTGAAGTCATCGCAGCGCTCAAGCGGAGAGCGGCGAGACACGAGAGGTCTTTGGAGGGGGAGCTCCGGTATATTCTCGCCGTGGTTGCCCGGGAAGAGCCGCCACCTTCACCCCTTCCTCCTATGGATCTGAAGCTCTCGCAGGCTTCTCCGTCCACCGATTGGCGCCGTGAAGAGATCTATGGGGATGATGGACGATAAGGCGATCCTCGTCGACACCAATGTCCTGCTTTCCGCGACCGCTCCTCACCGTCCACTTCACCGCGCAGCCCTGACGGTGCTCAACGACTGGCCGAACCAGGGGATCGTCCTGACGGCGAGCGTTCAAGTCCTGCGCGAGTATCTTGCCGTGGCCACCCGCCCGGTCGAGGTGAACGGTCTGAACCTCGGTACGAGCGATGCGCTTGCCAATGTAACGGCCTTTCGCGGCCGGATGCGGCTCCTCGTGGACGGCGAGCCTGCCTGGGATCGCCTGCGGACTCTGATTGCAACCTATGACTGCAAGGGTAAGCAGATCCACGATGCCAATCTGGTCGCTTCCGCGCTCACCGCGGGAGTGGCGAAGCTGGTCACGGCCAACGTTGGAGATTTCAAGCGTTTTGCAGCGGATCTCGAAGTGATCGACCTGGCGGCACTCTAGCCACCAGCTCTTACCCCGCGAGCGGCAGCCGCACCCGGAACGTGGAGCCGCGGCCGATGCGGCTTTCGACTTCGACCTGGCCGCCGTGGGCCTGGGCGATGTGCTTGACGATGGCGAGGCCGAGGCCGGTGCCCCCCTCCTCGCGGGCCCTCCCCTTGTCCACCCGATAGAAGCGCTCGAAGATGCGGGAGATCGACTCCGGCGGAATGCCGATGCCGCTGTCGATCACCTCCAGGACGGCCTCATCCGCGCAACGCCCGACGCGGACGGTGATCTTGCCGTCCGGACGGTTGTACTTGATCGCGTTGTCGAGCAGGTTGAGGAGCAGCCGCTCGAGGTTGCCGGCATCCCCCTGGACCGGCGGCACGGGCTCCTCGAGCAGGTCGATCTCGACCCGTTTCTCGCGCGCCGCCGGGGTGAGCAGCTCGACGGCGTGGCGGGCGATGGCGTCGAGGCTCACCGGATCGCGGTCGAGCGCGGCGTCCATGCCTTCCAGGCGGGAGAGGATCAGCAGGTCGTCGAGCAGCTCCTGGAGGCGCCGGCACTGGCTGAGGATGCGGTCGGTGAAGCGCCTGGCGGTCGGCGGCTCGTCGAGGGCGCCGTCGCGCAGGGTCTCGGCGTAGCCGCGGATCGCCGCGAGAGGGGTCTTGAGCTCGTGGGAGACGTTGGCGACGAAGTCCCGCCGCATGTCGGCCACGCGGGTCAGCTCGGTGGTGTCGCGGGCGGCGACGACCGCCCCTCGCTCGCCGCCGGAGAGGGCGGCGCTGGTCAGCAGCAGGGTCCGCCGCTCGGGGGAGGTGAGAACGATCTGGGAGCTCTGCGGCGCGCTCTGGCGCAGGGTGTCCTCGATCAGGCGGGCGAAACCGGGGTGGCGGATGATCTCCAGCGCCGGCCGGCCGGCAAAGTCCCCCGCCAGGTCGAAGAGGCGGTAGAAGGCGGGGTTGATCATCTGGGCGCGGCCGTCGCGGTCGACCACCAGCACCCCCTCGGACATGCTGGCGAGGATCTCCTGCAGGTGGTCGCGCTCCAGGCTGATCGCCTCGACCTGCCGCTCGGCGGTGGCGGCGAGCCGGTTGAGGGCGAGGGCGAGAGGCGCGAGCTCTTCTTCGTCGGGAACGGTGACGCGGGAGACGCGGCCGAGCGCGAGGTCCTGGGCGCCGGAGATCAGGCGCGAGGCGGGCTCGAAGAGGCGGCGGTCGAGCCAGAGCGAGGTGAAGAGGATGGCGATCCCGGCGGCCAGGACGGCGAGGGCCATGGCCGCCGCGAGGCGGGTGCGCAGGGCGCTCAACTGTTCGAGCGGCTCGGCGAGGCGGAGGATCATCACCTCCCCGCCGGGACTGGAGAGCGTGCGGGCGACGTAGACGTAGGGGTTGCCGGTGGTGGCGCTCCGGCGCACGTTCATCCCGCGGCCGCTGGCGAGGGCGGAGCGAACCTCGGGGCGGGTGAGGTGGTTCTGCATCGCCCGGACCTGGTCGGGCTCGACCGAGCTGTCGGCCAGGACGACGCCGTCGCGGCGGATCAGGGTCACCCGGATGCCGCTGTCCGCGGCGAGCTGGACGGCCCAGCTCTCCAGGTTGAGATCAGGCCGGGCGAGCCGCTCCCGCGCGATCGGCGCCAGGAGGTCCAGCATGTCGTAGAGCTGGACGGCGGCGGTGCGCTGGAGCAGGCTCGGCAGCATCGACCCGAGCAGGACGGTCGCCGTGACCACGGCGGCCAGCGCGGGCCAGAGCGGGGCGAGCCGGAGCTTCGGCGGGAGCCTCATCCTAGAACCTCAGGTACACAGAGGGCGCTCAGGGCCTCAGCCGGTAGCCGACGCCGATCACGGTTTCGATGTGATCGGCCTCGGGCCCCAGCTTGCGGCGGAGGCGCCGGATATGGGTGTCCACGGTGCGGCTGTCGATGTCCTCGGCGTACCCCCAGACGTCGGAGAGGAGCTGGCCGCGCGTCTGCACCCGCCCGCCGCGCTCCATCAGGAGGCGCAGCAGCCGGAACTCGGTCGCGGTCAGCGGCGTCTCCTTGCCGCGCACCCGGAGCTGGTGGCCGGAGATGTCGAGCTGGATCCCCGCGATCTCGAGGCGGTCGCCGGTGGTCTCCTCGGGCTGCTGGCGGCGCAGCACCGCCTTGACGCGGAGGACGACCTCGCGCGGGCTGAAGGGCTTGCTGATGTAGTCGTCCGCCCCCAGCTCCAGCCCGACGATGCGGTCCAGCTCCTCGCCGCGGGCGGTGAGCATCACGATGGGGACCCGCGAGGTGGCGGGCTCCCGCTTGAGCAGGCGGGTCAGCTCGAGGCCGTCGATGCCGGGCAACATGAGGTCCAGCAGGAGCAGGTCGGGCACCTGCCGGCGCAGGGCTTCGAGGCCGGTATCCCCCCGGTGGGCAAGCTCTACTTCGAAACCCTCCTTCTCGAGGTTGTACTGCAACACCTCGGCGATGTCGGGCTCATCCTCGATCAGCAGAATCCGTTCACGTGCCATGTGACGAAAGCTACCACGGAGTCTTCCACACAGAATGATGAAAAACCTGTGGAAAACTGCCCTGGGACCCGGACCAAAGGCCCTGTTTCCGGGCCTTTCCACGCTTTGACCATACCGTTGTGCAATGTGCCGTAAGTAACTGTGAACATTACACTTTCGCCTGAGTTTTACCCTCGGTAAAGAGGCTTGACAGATCGTCTATGGCTTGTTTTCCACAGAAGCGATGTGAAATCCATGCAAGAGTCCTGTTAACTCTTTGTGACCGAGGATGTTACCGGGGTGTGACGGAGATTGTGGGAGCTGCCAGGGGGAGAAATTTCTTACAAGGGGCTGGAAAATTCACTCCAGAAAGGCGAACAAGGGACCTCAGCCTTCCGCGACTTCCAACCCCTGCCGCAAACGGAGCCGGCAGTCGAAGACCTTCTCGAAGAAGCGGCCATGCTCGCGGGCGGCTTCGAGCTCGAGGTCGACGGCGTAGCGGGAGAGCACCTCCAGGGTGACCTTGGAGCCGCGGATGGCGCAGTAGATCTCCTCGACGCGGGTGGCGTGGGTGCGGTCGAGGGCGTCGGCGACGCGGATCAGGGCGGCGAGCTTGCGGATGGTGCGCCGCTGCCAGGGCTTGAGGGGGGCCATCGTGGGGTGGCTCGCCTTGGGGGTGGCGCCCCGGTGGTAGCGCGCGACGTGGGCGATGATCTCGATCTCGCGCTGGTCGAAGGCGTCGAGCACGGCGTTGACGATCAGGTAGTAGGCGTGCTTGTGGTGCCCCTTGTAGTGGATCGAGTAGCCGATGTCGTGGAGGAGGGAGGCGTACTCCAGCCATTCGCGCTCGCGGGTGCCGAGGCCGTGGAGGGAGGCGGTGACGTCGAACAGGCGAACGGCCAGACGGGCGGTCTGCAGGTTGTGCCGGTAGACGCTCTCGGAGCGCTCGGCGACCTGGAGCACCTGGCGGCGGCGCAGGTCCTCGGGCTCCAGGGCGGAGGGGATCGGCTGGCCGAGGGCGGCGAGCACCAGCCCCTCGCGAAGGGCGCGGTCGGAGACCTGGAAGCGGTCCACCCCGGCGTGGGCGACGAGCGCCTGGAGCAGCACGGCGCCGGCGAGCAGGCTGTCCGAACGGGGGCCGCCCACCGGCGGGAGGTCGGCGAGCTGCCGGCGCTTCAGCGGGCGCAGCCGCTCGATCAGCCCGGCGAGGTCTTTGACCCGCACCTCGCGGGCGCCGGAGACCTCCTTCCAGGGGCGGTTGGCGAAGTGGTCGATCAGGTCGGCGCAGCAGACCGCGGTGCCGGAGGTGGCGACGAGCCGCTCGGCGGGGCCGCGCGGCACCGCCTCGGCGAGGCGCTTGTCGATCCTGCGGCGCAGGCGGTCGAGGGAGGCGGCGCTCGCCGGGTCTCCGGAGAGGTCGGCGGCGCAGCGCAGCGAGCCGAGCGGGAGGCTCACCACCTGGTCGAGCTCGCCCGCCTCGGCGGTGATCCACTCGGTGCTGCCGCCGCCGACGTCGACGATGATCGCGGTGTCCGGCCCGAGGTCGACCACCTCGCGCACGGCCCGGTAGATCAGCCGCCCCTCTTCGACGCCGGTCAGGAGCTGGGCGTCGAGGCCGGTCAGAGCCTTGACCCGGGCCAGGAAGTCGGCGCCGTTGGTCGACTCGCGCACCGCGCTGGTGGCCACCGCCACCACCCGTTCGGCGCCGCGGAGGCGGGCGATGGTGGTCATCTTGGCGAGGGCCTCGAGGCCGTCGCGCATCGCCGCCTCGGAGAGGGCGCCCTCGCTCAGGCCCGTCTTGCCGAGGCGGACCATCTCCCGCTCTCGGCCCAGCAGGCGGTAGCCGCCGTTGGGCGCGGCCTCGGCCACTACCATATGGATGGAGTTCGAGCCGATATCGATCGCCGCCAGGCGCTGGACGCCCGGCGAGGCGGCCACGGGGTGGTGGATCACTTCCCCAGTGGTGGGGAAGGTCAGGGGCTGGACGACCACGGTCGGAGTCTCGCTCACCCGGCCATTCTAGACCGCTCTGGAGATCCACGACCTCGCCGGTCCCTACCGAGGAAGCGTGGAGCGTTTTTTCCTCCCCCGGAACGGGCATAGGCGCTAACTTATTAGCAAAGCTCCCTGGCAGCCTTCATGGCCCGGGGAGCCTGCTTCTTCCTTTGGCGAGGAGAGTCTAAGAAGTAGCGGCAGAGCCGCG
>JBDSHF010000260.1:0-11106 GCA_039918595.1 Thermoanaerobaculia bacterium | reverse complement strand
GGGCGGACCTCGGCGGCCTTTTCGAAGTGCGCCATCGCCTCCTTGAACCAGTCGTGGGCGATATGGCCGGCGTGCAGGCCGCCGCGCTTGAGCTGCGCCTTGGCCCGGCGCTCGCAGAGAATGCCGGCGTAATAGGACCGGCCGTACTCGTCGGCGATCTGGGGGAGGAGCTGCTTGGCCTGCTCGAGGCAGGGGTTGGCGCGCTCCTCGAGCTGGTCGGACAGGGCGAGCACCAGCGTGATGATCGCCTCCTGGTTGCCGGGCTCCGCCGCCAGGATGTCCCGGCAGATGCTCTCGGCCTCCAGACCCTCGTTCAGGAGACGGTAGCGCTGCGCTTTCTCCAGGGCCGCGGGGATGGCTTCACGGGAAAGGGGCTTCAAGGTGTACATGGCCGGCCTCCTTGGGCTCTGCTGAGAATCATTTCCGGAAGACGCGGAGGAGCCTCTTCAGCGGGTCGTAGAACTCGTCGACCACCCGCTCCTTCAGGGGGATGATGGCATTGTCGGTGATCGTGATCCCCTCGGGGCAGACCTTGGTGCAGCACTTGGTGATGTTGCAGTAGCCGATCCCGTGGGCGTCCTTGAGGTCGCCGAGACGGTCCTCGGCGTCGAAGGGGTTCATCTCCAGGGCGGCGGCGTAGACCAGCAGCCGGGGGCCGATGAACTCGTCGTGCAGGTGGTGCTCCCGCAGCACGTGGCAGACGTCCTGGCAGAGGAAGCACTCGATGCACTTGCGGAACTCCTGCGACCGGTCGACGTCGGACTGCTGGGCGCGCCAGGTGCCGTCCGGAGCGTCGGCCGGGCGGGGCTTGAACTTCCGGATCTTCTGCTTGGCCTCGAAGTTCCACGAGACGTTGGTCACCAGGTCGCGGAGGATCGGGAAGGCCTTCATCGGCTCGACGGTGACCGGCTCCTCGAGCGGCAGATCGTTCAGGCGGGTCATGCACATCAGCCGCGGCTTGCCGTTGATCTCGGCCGAGCAGGAGCCGCACTTGCCCGCCTTGCAGTTCCAGCGGACGGCGAGGTCCGGGGCCGACTCGGCCTGGATCTGGTGCACCGCGTCGAGCACGACCATCCCTTCCGAGACCCCGGTCGCGTAGTCCGCGAACGCGCCCCCCTCGCTGTCCCCCCGCCAGATCCTGAAGGTTGCCTGCTGCGCCATCACTTCATCTCCTCAATAATCGCCTTGAGCTCGGGGGCGACCGGCACGACCGGCACACGGGAGATTTGCATTCCCCCATCCGGCTCCTTGCGGACCACGATGTTGACCGCCCCGAAGACCGGATCCTTCTCCGGATAGTCGGCGCGGAACTGCGCGCCCCGGCTCTCCCGGCGCTCCAGGGCCGCCCGGGTGACCGCCTCGGAGACGGTGAGCAGGTTGGGGAGGTCGAGCGCCGTGTGCCAGCCCGGGTTGTACTCGCGGTTGCCGACGACGGCGATCGCCGCCGCCCGCCGGCGGAGACGGCCGATCTCCTCCAGGGCCTGCTCCATCTCCGCCTCGGTGCGAACGATGCCGACCAGGCTCTGCATCATCGTCTGCAGCTCGTGCTGGACCTGGTACGGCGCCTCGGCTCCCGGCTCGCCATGGCGCTCGAAGGGGGCGAGAAGCTGCTTCGCCGCCGCCTCCACCTGGGCCTCGTCGATGCGCCCCGCGCCCTGCTCGCGGGCGAACGCCGCGGCGTGCTCGCCGGCGCGCTTGCCGAACACCAGCAGGTCCGACAGCGAGTTGCCGCCCAGGCGGTTGGCGCCGTGAAGGCCGGCGCCGCACTCGCCGGCCGCGAAGAGGCCGGGCACGGTGGACATCTGGCTCTCGGGCTCGACCCGCACGCCCCCCATCATGTAGTGGGTGGTGGGCCCCACCTCCATCGGCTCCTTGGTGATGTCGATGTCCGCCAGTTGCTTGAACTGGTGGTACATGCTGGGGAGCTTCCGCTTGATGTACTCCTCGGAGCTGGGAATCCGCTCCTTGATCCAGGAGATGTCGAGGAACACCCCGCCATGCGGGCTCCCCCGCCCCTCCTTGACCTCGCGCATGATGCAGCGCGCCACGTGATCGCGGGTGAGCAGCTCCGGGGGGCGGCGGGCGTTCTTGTCCCCCTGGCAGTAGCGCCACCCCTCCTCCTCGTTGTCCGCGGTCTGCTCCTTGTAGAGCGGCGGGATGTCGTCGAACATGAAGCGCCGCCCCTCGCTGTTGCGCAGCACGCCCCCCTCGCCGCGCACCCCCTCGGTCACCAGGATGCCCTTGACGCTCGGCGGCCAGACCATGCCGGTGGGGTGGAACTGGACGAACTCCATGTCGATCAGGTCGGCGCCGGCGTCATAGGCCAGGGAGTGGCCGTCGCCGGTGTACTCCCAACTGTTGCTGGTCACCGAGAAGGCGCGGCCGATGCCGCCGGTGGCGAGGATCACCGCCTTGGCCTCCCAGACCGCGCAGCGCCCGCGCTCCCGCTCGTAGCCGAAGGCCCCCACCAGGCGGTCGCCGTCCTTGAGCAGGGTGTTGACCGTGCACTCCATGTGGAACCCGATCCCCAGATGGATGCTGTGGTCCTGCAGGGTGCGGATCATCTCGAGGCCGGTGCGGTCGCCGACGTGGGCGAGGCGGGGGTAGCGGTGGCCGCCGAAGTTGCGCTGCAGGATGCGCCCGTCCTTGGTGCGGTCGAACACCGCCCCCCAGGTTTCCAGCTCCTGCACCCGCTCCGGCGCCTCCCTGGCGTGGATCTCGGCCATCCGCGGATGGTTCAGGTACTGGCCGCCCCGCATGGTGTCGGTGAAGTGGACCCGCCAGTTGTCCCGGTCGTCGACGTTGGCGAGAGCCGCGGCGACCCCGCCCTCGGCCATGACCGTATGGGCCTTGCCGAGGAGCGACTTCGAGATCACCCCTACCTTCGCGCCGGTGGCCGCCGCCTCGATAGCGGCACGCAGGCCGGCGCCGCCGGCGCCGATCACCAGCACGTCATACTGATAGCGCGGAAAGTCGGCCACCTAGAAGATCCTCCAGTCGGTCCAGATCCCCATCGAGCAGAGGCGGACGTAGAGATCGGAGAACCCCACCGAGAACAGGCTCATCCACGCGAACATCATGTGGCGCCGGTTGAAGCAGCCGACGCATTGGTAGGCCTTGAGCCGGGCCGGCGAGCCCGAGAGCCGGTCCTTGTAACCGCCGATCAGATGGCGGAGCGAATGACAGCCGAAGGTGTAGCTGCTCAGCAGGGCCACGTTGGCGGCCAGCACCAGCGTGCCCACCCCGAGCCCGAAGGAGGTCTGGCCGGTGGCCGGGTCGGTGAACCAGAGGGCCTTCCAGACGTCGTGGACCAGGAAGATCAGGAAGAACAGGGCGAGGTAGAGGAAGTAGCGATGGACGTTCTGCAGGATCAGCGGGAAGGAGCGCTCCCCGAGGTAGCGCTTGCGGGGCTCGCCCACCGCGCACGACGGGGGGTCGGCCCAGAACGCCTTGTAATAGGCGCCCCGGTAGTAATAGCAGGTGAAGCGGAAGCCGCCGGGGGCCCAGAGGATGAAGAACGCCGCCGACCACGGGATCAGCCCCGGCCACCACCCCGGCTTGCCGCCGAACCAACTGGTCTCCGGATCGCCGAAGAGCTCGGGGGAGTAGAACGGGGAGAGATAGTTGCCGAAACGGTAGTGCGCGCCCTGGAAAGCCGCCCAGGTGGAGTAGACGATGAAGGTGGAGAGCCCGAGGAAGACCACCAGCGGCTGCACCCACCACGCATCCCGCCGCGCTGTCTCCCCGAAGGATCGCCGGTTGAGAACGTCCAAGGCCATACTGCCGCACCCCCTGTGAAGAACCGTGGCTGGATCTGTGGAGCCGTATTGAAGCCGAAGAGGTGGCGGGGTGTCAAACGAGGTCCTGGCTGACACACATCTCGGCCTCGAAGCCAGAATTTTTCCTCCACCCGGAACGGGGGGAGGCCAGGAGGGGGGCTTTCCGGAGTCCGGGAGCGCTCCTTGTCTGGGGCGGCCCCCTCCTGACCTCCCCCTGAAGGGGGAGGAAAAAGACAGGTGCAGGCCACCCTAGGCCGCGGGGCTCCCGGCCATCTCCGCCAGCGCCTCCCGCGGCAGCGCGAACGCCCCGGCGACGAGGTCGGAGTCCGGCTCGGCGATCTCCGGGTAGCGGAGGCCGGGGAGGAGCTGGACGTCGAAGATCTCCTGCACCAGCCCCTCGAAGCGGACGAATCCCAGGATCTCGCCGCTGCGGAGGTCGACGATCCAGACGCCGCAGAGCTTCTCCTTCACTCGTTCGGTCAGCGGGATGCCGCCGAAGATGTTGCTCTCCCGCACCTGCGACAACCCCACGAAGGCGTAGGGCCCCGCGAAGGCGAGGCCACGGGTGAAGCCGGGGAGCTGGGCCAGCGTCTCCACCCGTCCGGTCGCCAGGTCGACGGAACCGATCTCCCCCTTCCCCGACTCCAGGACCCAGAGCCGGCCCGCGTGCCAGCGCGGCGAATGCGGCATCGAGAGGCCGCGGGCCACCATCTCGCCGCTGGGCAGGTCGATCAGCACCCCGCCGCTCGCCTTCCCCTCGCGCCACCCCTGCGGAGTGTCGGTGGCGCCGAGGGCGGTGACGTAGCGCGCGCGGCCGTCCACCACCGCGAGGCCGTTCAGGTGGCAGCGGTCCTCGGGAGCCAGCGCGCTCACGAAGGAGGGGCGCCAGCGGGGAACGAAGCTGTGCTCGCCGTCCAGGGAGGCGAGGCAGGAGAAGCGGGTGTTGACGATCCACAGGCCGTCGTCGGCGTAGGCCAGCTCGTGGACGCGGATGTCGCCGGTGACGTAGCTGTGGCGCGGCAGGAAGCAGGCGTCGTGCTTGCCGGGAGGCTTCAGCTTGCGGCCGGCTTCGACCTGGTTGCGGTACTCCCAGACGTGGCGCTGGGTGCCGAGGGCGAGCGCGTGCGGCCCCACGGCGATCCCCATCGGGCTCGGGAAGGCGCGGAAGTGGGTGTTGAGGGAGTCGCCGTCGGCGCGCAGCACGATCAGCCGCCCGCTCTGGTAGGTGGAGACCAGGAGCGAGGAGCCCAGGCGCTCCAGGAGCCGCGGCACGCCGCTGGAGTAGACACTGCGAAAGGCTTCCTCAGCCCCCACGGGCCGGGCGGGCGCCTCGGCGAACGAGCGCCGGGCGGGACGGATCGCCGGCGGGTTGGCGAACAGGTCGCGGGCCCGCTCGGCGACGCCGGCGACGAGGGGGATGACCGGCTTGAGCTCCTCGCCGTTGTGCCGCCACTTCTCCGGCTCCGGCGAGGTCAGCGTCGAGCGCGAGAGCGGCAGCGGGGACTCCAGGGGGCGGTCCCAGCCGAGGCCGGTGAACTGGCAGAGGCGCTCGATCTCGGCTCGCGGCTCGGCGACCAGGCGGTCGTAGCTCGCCACGCACCAGCGGCCGGCCGGCAGGGCCGCCAGGTCGTCGAGAAGCTGGGAAGTGGCGATCCCCCACTGCCGGGCGACCCCCTCGGCCAGATCCTTCCCCACCAGCTCCCGCCAGCCGGGAACCAGGAGCAGCGACCAGGGGGAGCCTTCCCAACCCGGCAGATTCGGATAGGTGACGAAGCGGCCGGACTTCCAGGCGTCCAGCATGCTGGAGATGGTCTCCCGCGGGTCGCGGTAGAGGTAGACGAAGAGGGCGTCCGGGTAGGCGGCGGCCAGGAACGGCACGCGCAGGGAGTTCTTCGGCGTCTTCTCCAGCAGGCGGAGGCCGGCGGCCCCGGCCGGCGGCGGGTTGCCGTCGCGGTCCCGCAGCCCGGCGCGGAGCCCCTCCGTGAGGAGCTGGACGACTTCGGGCGAGGCGTCTTCCGCCGTCAGCCGGTTGGACTCCCAGCCGCGGCCCGCCGGATGCTGCCCCGCGTCCCTCTCGAACACGGAGTGACCCTCCCCGCCGATCGTCCACAGGCCGGGAGCCTGGGCCAGGGTCTCGAACAGCAGGCTCGATCCGGCGCGGGGGGAGGAGACGATGAAGATAGGACGGTCGAAAAACATGGGCCGTTCAAACGCTGAAGGCGCCGGCCTGGGCGGGGCCGGCGCAGCCGCGACGGGTTTCGCCTCGACGGCCGCTCCGGGGGCCAGCTCCGGGTTGAGCCCCGGGCGCACGATCATCTGGCGGACGATCTCCACCGCCTCGGCGCGGTTCGCCAGCCGCAGGCGCCCCTGGAAGCGGCCGAGGCGGGCCTCCAGCCCGGCCAGCAGGCGCCGGTAGCCGGGCCAGCCGGCGGCGGACTCGCCGTGCGCCGCCCAGACGGAGCGCCAGTCGGCGCGGAAGCGGTCGAGCTCGGCCCGCAGCTCGGCGACCAGCCCGGGGGGCTCCGCGGCGAGGTCCTGGACCAGGGAGGCCAGCAGGCTCTCCTGCTCCCAGGGGGACATTACCACCGGCTGGTTGACCGTCTCGAAGCGGAGCTCCGGGTCCTCGTCCGGCGCGAAGGGGACGGCGCGGGCCGGGGCGCCACCGGGCGCTCCGAACGGGCGCGTCCCGGCGGCGGCCAAGTCCCAGAAGGCGGCGGAGCCCACGGTGTCGGAGACCAGGTGGATGCGCCGCGTCGGGTTGGGGTTGAGCACGTTGTGGACCTTCCAGGTGTCGAAGATCCAGGCCTCCCCCGCCGCCATGTGCACCGTGCGGTCGCCGCACAGGAACTCCACCTCGGGCTGGGTGACCACCGGGACGTGGATGCGCACCCGCTGCAGCCAGTAGTAGTTGGTGTCGGCGTGCGCGGTGGCCTCGGCGTTGCCGTCGAGGCGCATCAGCCGGGTGCGGCCGAGGACGGCGCCGAAGGCGGCCAGCACCTGCCGCAGATAGGGGCAGCGGGCGAGGTGAGGCGTCGGCCGCATCGGCCCCTTGGTGGCGTCGTCGGCGGGATCGCCGCCGGCGGCGATCAGCGGCAGGGCGGAGTTGCCCGGATGCCCCTGCGGGTGGGGGCGCCAGTCCTCTTCCCCGAAGGCCGCGACCTCGGCGGCGAGGCGGGCGGCATCAAAAAAGAGCGGCAACTTGACGAGCTCGGTGTCCAGTCTCATGAAACGTCCCTGGAAGATGTAGAATCGGCGGACCGTACAATTTTTTGTCGAAAACGCAGTCTGTCACACGGGAGAGGTCTGCACATGGATCATTTTGGGAACGGGGAGCCGGCGAAGCCTACCCGGCAGCAACGGCGGGCCCAGGAACGGGCTCAAGGCAAGACGACCAAGGAGAAGGCCCTGATTTCGGGAGCGGCGCTGGCGATCGCGGGGCTCGGCCTCGGCGCGCCGGCCGAGGCGGCCGCGTTCAACGTCAGCAACCTCAACGACTCCGGCGCGGGGAGCCTGCGGCAGGCGATCCTCGACGCCAACGCCGCGGCGGGGCTGGACACCGTCACCTTCCAGGCGGGGCTCACCGGCACCATTACGCTGACCTCCGGACAGCTCGACGTCACCGATTCGGTGGACATCCAGGGCCCGGGCTCGGCGGTGATCTCGGTGAGCGGCAACAACGCCTCGCGGGTGTTCTACCTCTACAACGACGCGGCCCTGATCGACGTCACCATCTCGGGGCTCACCATCACCCAGGGCGCCGCCAGCACCGGCGCCGGCATCGTCGACTTCGACGAGAACCTCACCCTCGACCACGTGGCGATCACCGGCAACACCGCCACCGGCGAGGGCGGCGGGCTGTGGATGGACGGCTTCACGTTCGCCGCCACCATCCGCGACTCCACGATCTCGGGTAACACGGCCGCCAGGGGCGGCGGCGTCTACAACGAGGACACCGGCGGACCGTTGCTGTTCCAGCGGACGGTGATCACGAACAACCAGGCCACCGGCAGAGGCGGCGGCGTCTACTTCTACGATCCGGACGACGCGGTCACGTTCGAGGACTCGACGATCTCGAACAACACCGCCGGCGGCAGCGGCGGCGGCATCTTCCTCTATGACACCGACGGCGGCCCCTTCACCATCAGCCGCACCACGATCTCCGGCAACAGTGCCAGCGGCGGCAACGGCGGCGGCGCCTACTTCTACGGGCCGGACGATCCGGTGGTGATCGAGAACAGCACGATCTCGGGCAACCACGCCACGGGGGGGAGCGGCGGCGGCCTCTTCCTCTACAACCTGTACGCCCCCTTCACGATCCGGAGCTCGACGATCGCCGGCAACATGTCGACCCAGAGCGGCGGCGGGATCTACCTGTACGCCGGCACGGCGACGCTCGTCGACGCCATCGTCGGGGACAACAGCATCGTCGTGGCCGCGCCACGCGCGGCGCACACCAAAGGGCTTGCCGCGGGTCCCAACGACCTGGCGGGGGGCGGGCAGTTCGACGCCAGCTACAGCTTGATCGAGACCCCCGCGGGCGCCAACGTCAACGACATCGTCGGCAATATCCTGGGCCAGGACCCGCAGCTCGGACCGCTGCAGAACAACGGCGGCCCCACCGAGACCCAGAAGCCGGCGAGCACCAGCCCGGTGATCAACACCGGCGATCCGGCGTTCGCGCCGCCGCCGTCGACCGACCAGCGCGGCTTCGCCCGCGTGGCCGGCGGCCGCATCGACATGGGCGCCGTCGAGATCAACCCGGGAACGATCCAGCTCACCACCAGCGCCGCCTCGGTGGCCGAAGCGGCCGGCACCATCACCATTACCGTCACCCGCACGGGCGGCTCCGACGGCGCGGTCTCGGCGACCTACAACACCACCGACGGCACCGCGGTGGCGCCGGGCGACTACACCGCCACCGCCGGCACCGTCAACTTCGCGGACGGCGACATGGCCAACAAGACCTTCCAGGTGACGATCGTGAACGACATCCTCGACGAGCCCGACGAGACCTTCAACGTGATCCTCGCCAATCCCACCGGCGGAGCGACTCTGGGCGGTATCACGACCGAGGTGGTGACCATCCTCGACGACGACGTCGCCGGGCCGCCACCCGCGCCCATTCCCACCCTCGGCGATCTCGGCAAGCTCCTGCTCGCCGGGCTGCTGGGCGCGGGCGGACTGCTGCTGATGCGCCGCCGCCGCGGCCTCACCGCCCCGGTCGTGGCCCTCACCCTCACCCTCGGAGGGATCCAGGCGGCCGACGCCAGGGTCCGGCCGGCGAAAGAGGTGAAGGCGGGAGCGATCCAGCAGACCGAGGTCGCGGGAGCGACCGCGACGCTGCGCCTGGCCGACGGCACCACGGTGACCGTCCCCCTGGGCGCCGTGGAGATCAAGGACCGCCGGCACCATCACGGCCGTGCCGGCGCCGTCCCGGGGATCGCCGGCCTGCCCGCGGGCCAGCCGGTGATCATCAAGATCAAGCACGCCGCCGACGGCTCCATCAAGGCGGTCAAGCTGCAGCTCTTCGACACCCAGCAGGCCGCCCAGGCCGAGCTGGCCCACGACCGCCACTGATACCTTCCCTCCCGGGATCCGGCTCGCGCCGGGTCCCGGGCTTCGGTCCTACCCCGCCAGCAGCTCCATCACCTTCCCTACCGCCTCCGCCGGCGCCACCATCCGCTTCTCGCGGTCGCGACGCAGGGATACCTCGACCTTGCCGTCGGCGAGCGACTTGGCGCCGACGGTGACGCGGACGGGGATGCCGATCAGGTCGGCGTCCTTGAACTTGACGCCGGGGCGCTCGTCGCGGTCGTCGAAGAGGACGTCGATCCCCTTCTCCTGGAGCTGGGCGTAGATCCCCTCGGCGGCGCGCTTGACCGCTTCGTCCTCGGGATTGACCGCGATCAGCAGCACCTCGAACGGCGCCAGCGGGCGGGGCCAGATGATGCCGTCCTTGTCGTGGTTCTGCTCGATGGCGGCAGCCACCGTGCGGCCGATGCCGACGCCGTAGCACCCCATGATCATCGGCTTTTCCTCGCCCGCCTCGTCGGTGAACACGCAGCCGAGCTTCTCCGAGTACTTGGTGCCGAGCTTGAAGATGTGCCCGACCTCGATGCCGCGGAAAGCCTCCAGCGTGCCGTCGCAGCGCGGGCAGGGGTCGCCGCCCGAGACCAGCAGCAGGTCGGTCCAGTTGGAGAGGTCGACGTCCCGCCCCCAGTTGACGTTGGTGAGGTGGGCGTCCCCCTTGTTGGCGCCGGTGACGAAGTTGGTCATGCCGCGGACGCCGAGGTCGCCGACCACCGGGATGTCCTTGAGCCCCACCGGACCGGCGAAGCCGACCGGGGCGCCGGTCGCCTCGCGCACCCTCTCCTCGCTGGCGAGCGCCAGGTGCTGGACGTCGAAGTGGTTGGCGAGCTTGATCTCGTTGACCTCGCGGTCGCCGCGGACCAGCGCCGCCACCAGCCCCTTCTCGGTCTCGTAGATCAGCGTCTTGACCAGCCGCTTCGGCGCCACCTTGAGGAAGCGGGCGACCTCCTCGACGGCGTGCTTGCCGGGGGTCGCGACCTCCTGCATCTCCTGCTGCGCGAAGGCCGCGCCGGCCTCCTCGACCCGCCGGGTCTCGGCGCGCTCGACATTGGCGGCGTAGCCGCAGGAGGGGCAGCGCACGACGGCGCTCTCGCCGGTCTCGGCCACCACCATGAACTCGTGCGAGGCCGAGCCGCCGATCGAGCCGGTATCGGCCTCGACCATGGTGTAGTCGAGGGCGCAGGCCTCGAAGATCCGGCAGTAGGCGGCCCGCATCGCCTCGTACGACACGTCGAGCCCCTCGACGGTGGCGTCGAAGGAGTAGGCGTCCTTCATCAGGAACTCGCGCCCGCGCATCAGGCCGAAGCGGGGGCGGATTTCGTCCCGGAACTTGGTCTGGATCTGATAGAGGTTGAACGGCAGTTGCCGGTAGCTCTTGACGTCCCGGCGCACCGCGTCGGTGATCACCTCCTCATGGGTGGGGCCGAAGACGAACTCCCGCTCGTGGCGGTCCTTGATGCGCAGCAGCTCCTTGCCGTAGCGCTCCCAGCGGCCGGACTCCACCCAGAGCTCGGCCGGCTGGATCGCCGGCATGAACAGCTCGATGGCGCCGGCCGCGTTCATCTCGCGGCGCACGATCGCCATGAATTTCTGCAGGCTCCGCCAGCCGAACGGCAGATAGGTATAGATGCCCGCGGCGGTCTTCTTGATCATGCCGGTGCGCACCATGAGCTGGTGGCTGATCACCTCGGCGTCGTTCGGCACCTCGCGGGTGGTGTACAGGTAGTAGCGGCTCCAG
>JBDSHF010000259.1:0-13667 GCA_039918595.1 Thermoanaerobaculia bacterium | reverse complement strand
AAACGGCGTTTTCAGCGATGATTTTGAGATAGGAACCACCGCCTCATGGCATTGAGAGGAGATTGCAGGATGGAGACTTCACGCTTGTGCCGGGCCACGGCCCTCGCACTCGGCTTCGCTCTGGTCGGGGGGGCCGGAGTCTTCGCCGGCACACTCACCGTCCGCCCCGGAGTACCCAGTGTCGGCGGGGTGGCCCGTTACACCGGTACCCATGGGCTCGAGGTCGACGTGGCGGTCCCGGACCGCAATCCTGCTTACGTGCAGAGCAGCCACCCTGTGGCTGAGTCCGTCTACCGCCTCCGGTTCTTCGTCAACCTGCGCGGGCTGACAATGACCAACGGCAACGAGTTCGACGTCTTCGCGGCCTCCGACGGCGCTGATCCGACGCCGCCGACGACCACCGGCAACGTCCTATTCCGGGCGGTGGCCCGGCAGACGGCCGGCAAGAAGGTGCTGAGCGCCTTCGTGCGGACGGACGTCGGCTCCGAGGTCGAGATCCCGTCGGAAGTCATCCTGGCGGACGGCTGGCGCATGGTGGAGATCGACTGGGCGAAGTCGACCGCGGGTGCCGCCGGAACGGGCAACGGCCATTTCACCCTCTGGGTGGACGGCGTCCAGAAGGCCAATCTGGGCTCGCTGGACAATGACAACGGCACCGTCAACTACGCCCGCCTGGGTGCGGTGAACGGCGTCGACGCGGCGACCTCCGGCACGGCCAAGTTCGACGACTTCGCCTCGCAGCGCACGGGCTACATCGGAGTGATCCAGCTCTTCAGCGACGTGCCGACCTCCTATGCCTTCTTCAAGTACATCCAGGGGCTCTACGCCTCGGAGATCACCTCCGGGTGCGCCGTCGGCCAGTTCTGCCCCGATTCGAGCATCACTCGCGAACAGATGGCGGTGTTCCTCGTCCGCGGCGTCCATGGCGCGACGTTCGTGCCGCCCCCGGCGACCGGCATCTTCAGCGACGTCCCCGTAGCGTCGTTCTATGCGCCCTACATCGAACAGCTCTACACCGACGGGATCACCTCGGGCTGCGGCACGTCGCCGCTGACCTACTGTCCGTCCAGTCCGGTGACGCGCGCGCAGATGGCCGTCTTCCTGCTCCGGTCCAAGCACGGCTCGGGTTATACGCCCCCGGCGCCGGCAGGGATCTTCAGCGACGTCCCGGCGGACTTCTTCCGGCCTTACATCGAGCAGCTCTACAACGAGGCGATCACCTCGGGCTGCGGCACCTCGCCGCTGGTCTACTGCCCGACGGACCCGGCGACGCGGGGACAGATGGCCGTGTTCCTGATCCGTACCTTCTCGCTGCCGCCGCAGGAGATCGGGCCGTAGGCTCCGTCTTTCTGAAGGTTTGATCGGGGCGGGGACTTGTTCCCCGCCCTTTTCATTTGGGGGCGTGGACTCTTGTGCCCGCCGGTACGACCTGCCCTTCGAATCCTCACCCTCGGTCCCTCTCCACTCCGTGGACCACTCCGTGGAGATGGAGGGCGCCTGCGGGCAGGTTGCCGAGCTACAACCATCCGGACACCGTGCCGTTGAGGGCGACCGCAGGTCGCCCCTACAACCTACGCCCCACGTATATCTTACGCCGGAGGTTGTAGGGGCGACCTGCGGTCGCCCTCCTTCCACTTCGTGGAGAGGGACCGAGGGTGAGGATTCGGAGGGCAGGTCCTGCCGGCGGGCAACGTACCCTGAAAGGTTGCGCTGTTCTTAATCCTGCGCTACAGCCCGCCCAGGCCGAACGTCCGGACCAGGAAGGCGGCCATCTGGTCGCGGCTGACCTGGGCGTCGGGGCAGAAGCGGGCGGGGGCGGTGGCGCAGCCGTTGGTGACCCCTTCGGCGGCGAGCTGCTCGATCCAGGAGGCCGCCCAGTAGGTGTCCGGCACGTCGGCGAACCTCGTGCCGGTGGCGGGCGGCGGGAGATAGGCGGCGCCATGCACGGCCCGCAGCAGGAAGACCGCCATCTCGGCGCGGCTCATCAGGTTCGTGGGGCAGAAGCGCAGGGGGGAGACGGCGCAGCCCGTGGTGATGCCGTCGGTGAAGAACTGCTCGATCTGCGGGGCCGCCCAGTAAGTGGTCGCGACGTCCGAGAAGATTCCGAGGGGCGCGGCCGGCACGAAGGTGGAGCCATGCTGGGCGCGAACCAGGAAGACCGCCATCTCGGCCCGCGAGACATTGCCGGTGGGGCAGTAGGTTCGCGGGTTGGAGCCGCAGCCGCTGGTGATCCCCTGCGTGTAGAGGGTCTCGATGTAACTCCAGGCCCAGTAGGTCGGCGGGACGTCGGCGAAAGTCATGCGCTCGACATCGACGGAGACCGGCGTCGAGGTCACGGAGCCGTCCGTATTCTGGACCCGTAGCGAGACCTGATAGACCCCGATCCCCGGCGTCTGGGTGTCCCAGTCCACCGGATTGCCGGTCAGCGTGAGGGTGCCCGTGGACCCCGAGATCGTCCATTGGTGGGCGAGCGCCGGGCGTCCCGTGGTCTGGGCCGAGAGCGAGAGCGTCTGGCCGGCTCCCACCAGCGGCGCCACGGCTCCCATGCTGACGATTTGGGGCAGCGGATCCAGGACCACCACGGTCTTGGTGATCGTGGTGCAGAGCCCGATGGAGTTGCACGCCTTCAGCGTGACCTCTTTTGCGCCCGGCGTGGAAAATGAGGCGGTGGGGTTCTGCAGCGTCGAGATGCCCTGCGCCAACGCTGGAGCGGCGGACAAAAGAAGCCCCAGGAGGGGGGCCAGGCCAACCCGGAGAAAGCCAACCTTTGCTTGATGCACGGGCAGCTATGGGAGCAAACGGCATACCCGCTTCCTGCCGCGGCAAGGTGTTTTGTTTTCAACAAGTTGGAAGAGAAGAAGGCAACGGGGGTGACAAACGGTGGCACCCCCGCGATCGGAAAACTGTCACTTCAAGGAAGGGGCAGCCCGAAGCTCCGGGCCAGGAACAGGGCCATCTGGGCGCGGCTCGAGCTGTCGGCCGGGCAGTAGCGCAGCGGGCTGGTGTCGCAGCCGTTGCTGATCCCCTCGGCGTAGATCCGCTCGATCCAGGGCGCGGCCCAATAGCTGGCCGGCACGTCCGCGAACACGGTCCCGGTGGCGGCGGGCGGCGTATAGGAGCCGCCGTGGCGGGCGCGCAGGAGGAAGACCGCCATCTCGGCGCGGGTCACGAAGCTATCCGGGCAGAAGCGCAACGGGCTGGTGTCGCAGCCGTTGGTGACGCCGTCGGCATGGAGCTGCTCGATCCAGGGGGCGGCCCAGTAGCTCATCGGCACGTCGGCGAAGACGCCGGTGGCGGGCGGCGGGGTGAAGCCCGCGCCGTGGATGCCGCGCACCAGGAAGACGGCCATCTCGGTCCGCGTGAGGGTCCCGTCCGGGCAGAAGCGGGTGGCGTCGCAGCCGGCGGTGATGCCGGCGGTCTGGATCGCCTCGATCTCGCTCCAGGCCGGGTGGGTCGGGGGGACGTCCGAGAAGGTGGAGACGGCGATCCATTGCAGGGTCTGGGTGGCGAGATCGGCGACGTAGATCCGGCCGCTCTCGCTCTCGCCGAAGCTGCTGATGTTGAACGCGGTGTCGGAGATCAGTGCCGGCGTCCAGGTACCGCCGTTCGAGGCGACCCGCCAGATCTTGCCGCTGCAATAGTCGCCGTAGAGATACTGGCCGGTCAGGAAGCTCGCCACCCGGCCGCGGTAGACGTAGCCGCCGGTCACCGAGCATTCCGGGGAGTGGGGGTAGTCGAGCACGGGCTCGACGAAGGTGCGGCCGCCGCAGTCAGAATTGAACACCTGGGGGTTGTTCACCGTGTCGCTGGTATCGTTGTAGCTCGTTTTCCCCTCGCGGCAGTCCCAGCCGTAGTTCTGGCCGCCGGCCGCGCCCGCGGCCTGGAAGTCGATCTCCTCGCGGGCGCCCTGGCCGACGTCGCCAATATAGAGGTCGCCGGTCTGGCGGTCGAAGCTGAAGCGCCAGGGGTTGCGCAGGCCGTAGGACCAGATCTCGTCGAGGCCGGGGGTGGCGCCGGCGAAGGGGTTGCCCGCCGGGATGGCGTAAGGGGAGCCGGGAGGGACGTTGACGTCGATGCGCAGGAGCTTGCCGAGCATCGTGTTGAGATTCTGGCCGCTTTCGAACGGATCGCCGCCGCCGCCGCCGTCGCCGGTGCTCATGTAGAGGTACCCGTCGGGTCCGAAGGCGAGGTGGCCGCCGTTGTGGTTCGACTGGGACGAGTGCTCGATGGTGAGCAGGATCAGGGCGGAGGAGGGATCGGCCACGTCCGGGTTGCCGGAGACGTGATAGCGGGCGAGCACGATGTCGCCGTCCGACACCCGGGTGTAGGAGACGTACAAGAACCCGTTCGTCTCATAGCTGGGATGGAACGCCGCCCCCAGGAGGCCGCGCTCGCCGGTACAGCAGGCGATCAGCGACTGGATGTTGAGGTACGGGGTGGTCAGGTACTGGCCGTTCTTGTAGATCCGGAGGTTTCCCGGACGCTCGAGCACGAACAGCCGGCCCGAGCCGTCGCCGGCGTGGGTGGCGCCGATCGGATTGTTCAAGGCCCCCGGCACCGGCACGATGGTGAGCGTGCCGCCCGAGGTGGCCGCGCCAGCCCCGCCGGCGCCGAGGGCCAGGCCGAGCAGCGCGGACGCGAGGAAGAGTTTCAGGGAAAAGGGTGTGGACTGGACTCGATCGCGCATGAGAGGGCCTCCCGTTTATCGATCCTTAGACACCTTAGCATGTCTTAACGGGTTAGGTTCGAGACGTCGAACCCGTTGCGCCGAAGGTGATCGATCAGCAGGTCCCTTGCCGTGGCGGAAGGAGGGGCGGGGCAGGCCGGTCCCGCCCCCTCGGCCGGGGTCTCGACGAGCGCTCCCTCCGGCAGCGTCAGGGTGAGCTGCCGGCCGCCCGTGCCGCCGGTGAGGAGCGAGAGCCTGCCCAGGCTGTAGAACGGTGCCGTCGGGAGAGTCACCCAGAGGTTGTTGGGCAGGTGGATCTGCGGCTTGGCGGCGACGCTGAGCACCGGCCGGCACGGCTCGAGGCCGGGGCGGAGCAGCGAGCGGCCGGACATCCAGGGGGGCTGGGCAACCCCCAGGGCGTCGAGCAAGGTGGGGGCGATGTCGAGGTTCTGGACGACGGCGGAGACCCGGCGCGCTTCGGTTCCACCCGGAAGCCGGACGAGCATCGGCACTCGCACCGCGGTCGTGTAGCGCATGCCGTGGTCGGAGTAGATCACCAAGATCGTCCGGTCGAGCATCTTCTTCCGGCGCAGGAAGCTCACCACTTGGCGCACCTCACCGTCGAAGTCGAGGATGGCGTCGTCGTAGAAGTCGGGGAGCCAGCCTTCGGTCTGCTCCTGTCCGCGCGAGAAGCGGCGCTGGCCCGGCTCGAAGGTGGCGCCGTGGGTCCCCATCAGATGGACGTGGACGAAGAAGGGGCGCGGATCGGGCTCGCCGAGGAAGCGGAACAGGGCGGTCAGCCGCTCGTCGTCGCCATGGTTCGCGGTGCGGTCGTCGGTCACCTGCCGGTAGGGATCTTCCTGTTCATTGCGGGTCAGGAGATGGCGGAGGCGGCCGGCGAGGCGCTCGGCGATCTGCTGGAGGAAGTAGCCGCCGGTCTGCCCGAGGGCGCGATCCTGGATCTCCTCGCGCCGCTCCCCGACCGGGCGGAAATTGGCCCAGTCGAACGACTCGCGGAGATTGAGGTCGACCGCGTCGGCGTAGTGGCGCACCGAGAGCTGGGCGGCGCGGTAGCCGAGCCCCCGCAGGATCCGGGGCAGGTGGCGGTAGGCGTCCTCGCCGTGGAGGACGTCGGGCGGGTAGATGACGCGCGTCGCGGTGGGCAGCCGCCCGGTGAGGATCGAGGTGATCGAGCCGCCGGTGTTGCCGGCGTTCGAGTAGGCGTTGTCGAAGACCAGCGACTCGCCGGCGAGGGCGGCGAGGAAGGGGGTGGTCTCGCGCTGGTAGCCGTAGAGCGAGAGGTGGCGGGCCTCCACGCCGTCGCTGCCGAGGATGAGGATGTTCGGCCGGCTGCCCGGCCCGCTCGTGGGCATCATCTCGCGCGGCTCCTCCCGCCGTCCGATGATAGCCGCGCCGGCGGCGGCCAGGGTGAGCGCCACGCCCGCTGCCGCGGCCACGGCGCGCGGGCCCCGGCGGCGCAGGAGCGCGGCCTCGCAGCCGCGGACGAGCCGCCAGGCGGCGAGCGCGAGCGCCGCCAGCACGGGCGTGTAGAGGAAGCGCGCATACCCCCGCAGGGAGAAGATGCCGAAGTGAAAGACGGTGTGGGTGAAGTTGTCCGCCAGCAGCAGGAAGGAGGCGGTGAAGATGAGGGCCGGCACGCTCCGGCCGAGGAGCCCCGCCGCCTGCCGGGAGTAGAGGGAGAGCGCCGCGGCGATCGTCACCCCAGCCAGCCCGGCCGCCAGCGGAGGCAGGGCCGCCACTCCCAGGGCCCGCAACTGCTCCCCGAGCCCGAGCGCCGAGAGGAAGGAGGGCTGGGTGGCGAAGAACAGCCACTCCATGAAGACGGCGAAAAAGACGGCGAGCGTGGTGAGGGCGGCGAGCGCGGTCCAGGCCGCGCCCCGGGAGGTCTCCTTCACGCCTGGCGGGACCTCGCGAAGTAGAGGATGCGGCGGCCGTCAGCGATCTCCCGCCGGCGCAGGATCTCGAAGCGGGCGGCGAGCCCGGCCTCGAAGCCGGGGAGGTCGTAGTCCGCGTAGAGCTCGGCGTCGCGGTTGGCGAGGAGCCCCCGCACCCGCGGGTCCTGCCGGGCCACGAACTCGATCACCAGGAACGGCGAGAGCCCGGCGAGCCAGTCGAGGAAATCCCCCAGCCTGAGGTTGGCGCCGATCACCAGGTGATGGATCAGTGCCAGGCAGAGTATGAGGTCGGGGCGGCCGCGCTCCGCCAGATCCTTGCGCTCGAGACCGCGCCACCCCTGGTTGGGGGAGGGATCGGCGAGGTCGCAGACCAGCGGCAGGACGTTGCGGGAACCCTCCCGGCGGCCGGCCTCGTAGAGCCGCTCGACGGCGTCGCGGTCGGCCTCCAGGGCGACGACGCAATCGGCGTTGCCGGCGGCGATGCGCGAGTACTCGCCGGTGTTGGCGCCGAGGTCCCAGACCCGCTCCCAGCGCTGCCCGGCCACCGCCTCGCGGACGAAACCCTCCTTGGCCTCGCGGTCCTCCGGGCGATATCCGGGCTCCTCGCCGTAGCCCGACCAAACCGATTCCCGGCGGGGGAGGGCGAGGCCCCGGACCAGTTTCGTCAGGTTGCGCACGTTGGCGAGGATCAGCTCCTTGTGGAAGCCGGCGGCGGCGAGATCGCCGCGCACGTCGCGGGCCGGCGCCTTCCAGGCCCCCTGGCTGCGGGCGTGCAGGTAGACGTGGGTGAGCACCCCCCGGCGCAGCAGGTCGCGCGGCGACAGCAGGCGCAGGAAGTCGCGCGGCGGGATGCCGTCGATGCGGCCGCGCAGCCAGGGCTGGAACGGCACCCCCTTGTAGGCCTCGAGCAGCAGGGGATAGAGGAACAGCTCGCAGAACTGCCGGTAGCCCACCCAGGGCTCGCCCGGCTGCCAGCGGCGGAAGGAGAGCAGGTCGATGAACACCGGGCGGCAGCCGATCCACTGCACGTTGTAAGGCGTCGCGTCCTTGAGCGTCATCCCCTCGGCGAGGGCGGCGGCGAGCAGCTCGAGCTGCAGCAGGGCCGCGTCGCGCAGCATGCCGAAACACCACTCGTAGGGGTAGGAGATGAAGGGAACGCGCTCGTGGGTGAGAACGGCGGCCCAATCACTGCCGGGGTCATCCGGGAGCTGGACTTCCGGGCCGGCGCGCCCGGTGGCGACGATCCTCCCCTCGGCCATGCCGCGGGCAAGGAAGGCCTTGCCGCGGAGGGCCTCCCACTCGGCGAGGGCCGGCGCCGTCAGGGCGCGGCAGACGTTTTGTCCGCGGTAGAAGACTCGGCCGGTGCGATCGCGAAAGGAGCCGGGCTCAAACTCCATCCGGCGTTTCCGCGCTCTCGGGCCCGGCGGCTTCCGCCTTGCCGAAGAATGCCCGGACCCGGCGGAAGAACAGCTTGAACGCCACCGCCGCGCCGGCGAGCCCGCCGAGGATGATCTGCAGCATCATGCTGCCGGAGGAAGGATCGAGATACAACATGGCTGAAGGATCCTCGCGTCAAGGAAGCGACACGCGAAAGTATCACAACTGTCACGCGAGGACCCCTGCCGGCTCCAGCCCTTAGGGCAACGGCAGCGCGAACGTCCGGGCCAGGAAGGCGGCCATCTGGTCGCGGGAGACCGGGTCCTCGGGGCAGTAGCGGTTCGGGTTGGTGGCGCAGCCGGTGGTGATGCCGTCGCGGGAGAGCTGCTCGATGAACGATGCCTGCGGGTAGCTGGCCGGCACGTCGGCGAACAGGGTTCCGGTGGCGGCCGGCGGCGCGTAGCCGGCGCCGTGCTTGGCCCGCTCGAGGAAGACCGCCATGTCGGAGCGCTTCACCGGCGCGGCGGGGCAGTAGACCCCCGGGCTGCAGCCGTTGGTGACGCCGTCGCGGGAGAGCTGCTCGATGTAGGGGGCCGCCGGGTCGCTCGCCGGGACGTCGACGAAGACCTGTCCGGAAGCCGGCGGGGGGGCGAAGCTGCCGCCGTGGATTCCGCGCACCAGGAAGATCGCCATCTGGGCCCGGGTCACGAAGCTGGCGGGGCAGTAGGAGCCGATCTGGCAGCCGGCGGTAATCCCCGCGTTCTCGATCGCCTCGACGTACTTCCAGAACGTGCTGGCGTAGGGCACGTCGAGGAAGGTGTGGTAGGCGAACTCGGCGCAGATCTTGTCCTGGGAGCGCAGCGCGGCCCCCAGCCCGTCCCCTTTGAGCTTGGCGGACATCAGGGCGTCGGCAAGGTTGGGCGGCGTGTGGTGGCCGAACCCCTGGGTGTGCCCGAGCTCGTGGGAGACCACCTCCTTGAAGCTGGTCTCGCCGACGCACTGGGCGTCATTGTTCACCACCACGAAGGTGGAGAAGGCCCGGTGCCACGACTGGCCGTCGTAGGCCTGGGGGTTCGCCGGATCGTAGATCGCGCCGCCGAAGGCCAGGGTGCCGGAGCAGCCGGAGAGATCGGAGATGTCGCTACAAGGGTCGTTGAAGATGACGGCGTTGGTGTCGTAGTCGAAGTTGCCCGAGCAGGTGAGGTTCTTCGCCCGGGTGCCGCCGTAGTTGAAGCGGAGAACTGAGTCGGGGTGGTTGGTCCAGGCGTCGGTCCCGGCCTGCACGGCGGCGACGCCGCCGTCGGAGATCCCGGTCTGCCCCGGGGTCGTTGCCATCACCGTCGAGGCGGTGCTGTTGGTCTCGTAGCCAAACCAGCGGATCGGGAGATGGTCCGTGTCGTCGTCGATGAAGACGCAGTTGGCCGGGGCGGTGTAGGCCGCTCCCGCGATCGCGCCGGCGGTGTCCTTGGTCTGGAGCTGCTGGAGCAGAGGCGCCTCGACCTGCCGCCCCTTCCACGCCGCGCCCCGCGCCACGTCCCGCAGGTGCCCGAGCAGGAGCTCCTTGCGGTAGACGCCCACCGGCTCGTAGCTGTTGCCGGCGATCACCTCGATCCGGGCCGCCTCGGGGAGGGGCGCCAGCAGCTCGCCCCCCGGAGCCTCGGCGAGGATGCCGTAGGACATCATCCGGGCCTGCCACCGGTTGTCCGGGGCGCGGTCGAGGAAGAGCAGATAGTTCCTGCCCGCCTGGAAGCGGGGAGCGCCGGCCACCGCGGCGGCGCGGCGCTCGCCTCTCCCGCCGGGCTCCCGTACCTCGAAGAGGACGCCGGTGTCCGCTCCTGCGACCGGTCGCAGGAGCTGGAACCGGGTCACTGTGGTGGGGAGATCTCCGCTCTCCTCCACATGGGACTCGACAGCGGCCGCGAAGACCACGGCGTCGCTGAT
Source organism: Thermoanaerobaculia bacterium (assembly GCA_039918595.1). Classification (GTDB taxonomy): domain Bacteria; phylum Acidobacteriota; class Thermoanaerobaculia; order Multivoradales; family UBA5704; genus DATARR01. Next base: position 3,767 of record JBDSHF010000259.1, on the reverse strand, counting down.
CCGGGCCAGATGGCCGAGGTTCGCCGGCGGCGCCACGGTGGTGGCACCGGCGGGGAGAGTTGCAAGCAGGGAAGAAAAAAAGATCAGCGAAGCGGAAAAATAACTGGGCAGCAAGCGCTTAAGCATGATGATCTCCACGAAGTAGAGCGCCCGTTGGGAAGTCATGACCGCACGAAGACCCGCCCGGCAAGCGGACCTTCCGAGCAGAGGACCTACGACGATAACAAGAAAAAAAGAGGCCGAATTTCGGGCACGCCTTTTGCTAAACCAAGAGCCGCGGTTGTTTGTTTGATCGGTCTGCTTGAATTTTGGTTCCAGCTCTCAAAGGAGTTCAACATGCGGCGAACCTCTCGGGTTGTAGTTCTCACTGGTTTCATGCTCTCGCTTCTGGCGATCCGCGGCTTCGCCTCGACCGTCGCTCCACCTCGCAATATCGGTGCCCTCGCCAAGGTCAGCAAGGCCGTTGTGTTCGCCGAGGTGGTGCGCGAATGGAACGAGGTCCACGGCACGGTCCCCTATACGGTGACCGCCTTCCGGACCGTGCAGGAAGTGAAGGGGCAGGTGCGCGGCACCTTCGAGCTCCAGGAGCAGGGAGGCGTCGCCGGCACGGTCGGCGTGTCGGTCCTCGGCGCCGCGAAATTCCAGAAGGGGGGGCGTTACCTCCTCTTCCTCGAACCGGCCGCCGATGGGCAGCGGTGGCAGACGAAGATGCTGGCCTACGGCATTCTTCGTGAGGACAAGGAGACCGGAACGCTGCGCCCGCTCCCCCAGGCCGCCGATCTCCAGATCGTCGAGCGGCCCGGAGTCGAGGCGATCGGCACCTACCGTGAGAAGGAGCTGCTGCAGTTGCTGGGCGCGGTAGCCAGCGGCGCCTCCCCCTGGTACCGGGAAGCGGTCGAGATCAAGCCCCTCGACTTCGGGCTGGAGAAGACCACCGGGGCCGGGATCGCCGGCGCGGCTCTCAAGGCGGCGCCCGCCGCTTGCCAGTACGTGATCTCGCCGGACGGCTACCCCACCCGCTGGACCACTTTCGAGACCGGCGGCTCGCTCGGCGTCTGGCACACGACGCCGGGACAGGTCGGGATCGCCGACGGCGGCGTCAGCGCGGTCCAGGAGGCCGCCGCCGCCTGGAAGAACCCGGTCTCCTCGGTGGTCAACATCAACTACGCGGGGTCCAAGGCCCGCAGCACCACCTGCGCGGGCAACACCGCCTTCGCGCCCAATAACGAGGTGGTCTTCAACGACCCCTGCAATGACGTGCCGGAGCTGGCGGCTACCTGCGAGGGCGGCTCGACGACCCCGCCGGGCTGGACCTCCCCCTGCTGCGGTCAGGTCGCGCGGTTCCTGACCTACTCCGACATGAGCCAGTTCAACAACCACGACGGCGAGACCTGGCGGCCGATCCTGGGGATGTCCGTGGTGGTCAACAACGGCGCGCAGTGCGTCGGCGAGACCGACTTCAAAGAGGTGATGACCCACTTCGTCGGCCACGGCGTCGGCTTCGGTCACCACAACGATCCCGAGGCGACGATGTACGGCCAGCTCGGCGTTCACGCCTCGCGTGGCGCGACGCTCGGCCAGACCGATCTGATCTGCGCCGAAGCCGACTACCACACCTTCCTCGACGTGCCGTACTCCACCGCCTCGTTCTGGAACTACATCGAGGCGATCGAGAACGCCGGAATCACCCTCGGGTGCGCTGCCGGCTACTACTGTCCGGACAACCAGATCCAGAGGGCGGAGATGGCGGTTTTCCTGGTGCGTGCCACCCACGGGGCCAGCTTCGTGCCGCCGCCCGCCACCGGCACGACCTTCGCCGACGTCGCCGCCGACTACTGGGCGGCGCCGCACATCGAGCAGCTCTACCGCGACGGCCTCACCAACGGGTGCGGCACCAACCCGTTGCGCTTCTGCCCCACGGGCACCGTGACGAGGGCCGAGATGGCGACCTTCCTGACCCGTGCCAAGTATGGGGTCAACTACGTGCCGCCGGCGGCCCAGGGGGTGTTCCAGGATGTGCCGGTCGACTATTGGGCGGCGGGGTCGATCGAGCAGATGTATCGCGACGGCGTGACCAATGGCTGCAGCGCCACCGGTCCGCAATACTGCCCGGCGAGCAACGTGGTCCGCTGGCAGATGGCGAAGTTCCTGGCGGTGGTGTTCAACCTGCCGTTGCCGCAGTAGCCGCGAGGAGAGCGCCATCCGGCCCGAGGAGCGGTTGCTGATCGATCTCTGCCTGGGAGGCTGCGACCTGCAGTCCCTCCAGGCCGTTGATCCGGGGGTGCTCTCGGGCCTGGTCTCCCGGCTGAGCGTCGAGTCCTACGTGCTCAACTGCCTGGGTCCCCGCCAGCAGCGGCTGGGGCCCCGGCAGGCTGCCTGGCTGAGCGGCCTGCGGCAGCAGGTCTCGGCGGCCACGGTGCAAAATCTTCTGCGCGACGAAGAGCTGGGGGAGGCCCTGGCCCGGCTGGCGGGCGAGGGGATCGACCTCATGCTGCTCAAGGGGGCCGCCCTGCGGGTGGAGCGGCGGGACCTGGCGGGCCGCTTCCAGTGCGACGTCGACGTGCTGCTGCGCCGCGAGCACCTGGAGACGGCGGAGGCCCTGCTGAGCGGGATGGGCTTCCGTCTCGACGATTCCTACCTCGACCGTCAGGGACTGCTCGAAAACCACTTCCATTTCGGCTTCGAGCGGCGCGGCGCCGTGATCGAGCTCCACTGGGACCTCGACGCCTCCTCGCCACCGGGGTTTCTCGACCGCTTCTGGGCGCGCAGCCGGGCCGTGGTGTCCCCTGGCTGCGCCCTGCGCGTCCCCTCACCCGAGCATCAACTGCTCTTCGGCTGCCTCCACCTCTCGCGCCATTCCTTCTTCAACGGCCTGCGCTGGCTGGCCGACCTCAAGCTGCTGCTGCCGGTCGAGGGGGCGCGCGAGGGCTTCGCGGCAGAGGCGGCGGCGTGGCCGCGGCGGGCGGCCTACGGGCCGCTCTGGTACCTCGCGGCCTGCGGCGTGCCCGAGGCGGCGGAGCTGGCGGACGGCTTCGGTGCCGACCGCGTCGAGCGCGCCCTGCTCCGGCGCCTGCTCCCCGCGCTGCTCCTGGGCGAGCCCTGGATGGGCCTCCCCGGCTGGCGGGCGGCCAAGGCGCTCCACGAATGGCTCTTTTCTGAGGAGCCGCTGCTCGCCTTCCTGGCGGGGGCCTCGCGGGAAGGGATCTCCAGCCGGTTTCAGGCCAACTGGGGGGAGGCCTGAAGGAGGGCAACACGGACGACCACCGACAAACACGGACGAACATGGACCAGGCTTTCTTTGTCCGTGTTCGTCCGTGTTTGTCCGTGTCAGTCCGTGTTCATCCCCCTTTCCAGCCACTCCAGAGCCCGTGCTCCGGCCCCCTCGGGAGTGGCGCTCCTCAGCCGGTACGCCCGCACTTGCCCGGAGAGACGCAGCATGTCCTGCAAGGCCTGCTCGAACTGGAAGGCCGGTGACTTGATCACCGCCTTCACCAGGTGGTGCGCCGCCTCGGACTGGCTCAAGGGGGTGAGCTCCCCCTCCGGCTTGGGACCCCGTTCAATCACCAGCAGGCCGCGCACCGGCGGAGGCGCCTCGTCCGTTGCCTTTGGGAAGGGATAGTAATCGGCGGGGAAGCCCGGCGGCCGTGGCGGGATCTTCTCCAGCAGGCGCGGCGAGTACTCGCAGTCCATGTGCAGGGAGCGGGGGAAGACCTCCGGCGCCAGCGTGCCGTGGCGGAGAGGGCAGAGATCGTCGGTCACCAGCCGCA
>JBDSHF010000258.1:0-3439 GCA_039918595.1 Thermoanaerobaculia bacterium | reverse complement strand
ACGAAGCCGTCATAGGCCCGCAGGTCGGCGTTGCGCCAGCCATAGATCGACTGCTTGGGATCGCCCACCAGGAAGAGCCCGGGGCGCTCCTCCACCGGACCGTCGAGGGCGATCCAGCGCAGGAGGTCGCACTGGATGCGGTCGGTGTCCTGGAACTCGTCGACGAGGAGCTGATCGATCCGCCGCCGCACCTGCCGGCGCACGTCGGGCTGATCGGCGAGGAGGGCCTCGGCGCCGGCGAGCAGGAAGTCGAAGGTGGCGATGCCGTGGGAGCGGAGCTCGCGCTCGATCCGGCCGAGCAGGGGGATCAGCGCGCGGCGGCCGTGCTCCATCAACTCGGGATCGAAGCGTTCGAGCTGGTCGAGGAGCTGCACGAGGGCGGCGGCGGCGAGGGAGAGCTCCCCTGCAACCTCGCCAAAGAGGGAGGATTCCGTCGCGCCCAGAGACTTCCGCCAGTTCTTGAGTTGACCGACGAGGTTCTCGGGCAGGAGGTCGGCGAACCAGGCCGTCAGCGTTTCGACCGGCGCGTCGCCAGCCTCCAGCCGGTCGAGCAGGACGCCCAAAGCGTCGGCGATCTTCGTGGCGTTGGGGACCCGCACACCCTTGCGGAGGCGGGGGGCGATCAGACGGTGGACGCCGCCGCAGGCCGCGACCAGCCGGCGGCGGAACTCGGCCAGAGCCTCGGGACGGTAGGGATCCTCGTTGAGGAAGGCGGCGGGGAGCCCCCCTTGGAGGAGAGAGGTCAGCGCCTCGACGATCTCCGGCGGACCGAAGCCGCGGATGGCGAGCGCCAGCAGATGGGGATTGCCAGGATCGCCGTAGCCGTCGCGCAGGGCGTCCTCGACGGCCTCGCGGACGGCCTCGTCGACGAGATGACCGTCGGCGTCGATCACGAGATCGGGATGGATGCGCGCCTCCATCGGATGCTCGGCGAGCAGGCCGCGGCAGAAGGCGTGGATGGTGCGCACGGCCAGGTGGTCGAGCGTGCCGAGGAGCGCGCGGGCCCGGCGGGAGCGTTCGGGGTCCGGCGGCAGGAGCGACGCTTCGAGCCAGTCCGGCGCCGGATGGCCGGCGGCGAGCGAGGCCAGCTCGCGCGCGGCGCGGCCGGCCATCTCCGCCGCCGCGGCCTCGGTGAAGGTGATGGCGACCACCCGGCCCAGCGCCTCGGCGGCGACGCGGTCCGGCCCCTCGTCTCGCGGCCGCCCGGTGGACCGCTCGGCGAGGCGCTGGGCGGCGCGCTCCCACCCTTCGCCCAGGGTCCAGGCGAGCAGCCGGCCGATCAGCGTCGTGGTCTTCCCCGTCCCCGCTCCGGCCTGGAGCACGAGAGGGACGTCGAACCGGGTCTGCGCGGCATGGCGGGCGGCGCGGTCGGCGGCGCGAGGATCGAGGGTCATCCCGGCTCCTCCGCTCTCGTCCCCAGCCGCCAGACCTGAAGCAGCGCCCGCTCCTCGGGCGCCAGCGCGGCGAGGTCCTGGTCCGTCCATTCGAAGAGGCGCTGGCGGGAGCCGGAGTCGTAGCGGAGGCAGGCTTCGGACACCGCGCAGAAGCCGCAGCGCGCGGGCTCCTTGCGGCCGTCGCGCTCGACGAGGCGCGGAAAGAAGCTCCCCATCTCCCAGACGGCGAGCACCGCGGCCGAGGCCTCCGCGAAGGCCTCGATGAAATCCTCGTCGGCGGTGGTCACCGCCAGCTCGCGGGCGCCGTCGTCGAGGCCGGGACGCAGGAAGAGGTAGCGCCCCTTGGATTCCCCCTCCGAGCCGAGAAGATAGGCGACGGCCTGGAGATGGGTCCCCTTGCGCACGCGCTCGAGAAAGTGGCTGCGGCGCTTCTCCGGCCGGCGCGCCTCGGAGATCGGCCGGCCGGTCTTGTAATCGGTCCAGATCACCAGGCCACCGGCATCCTTGTCCACCCGATCGGCCTTGAAGAAGACCTGGCGGAGGGAACCCGCGGCGTCGCCGACGTCGAGCTCGCCCTCGACCTCGGTCGCCAGGACGGGCACGGCGCCGCCGGCCCAGTCCATCTCCCGCGCCGTCTCCAGCATGGGCCGGGCCAGCTCGGCCAGGGCGCGGCCCAGGCCGGGGAGGAAGATCCCCTCCTCGCCGAGCAGCCGGTTGGCCTCCTCGAAGAGCAGCCGCTCGACCTCCCGATCCTCCGGCCAGGCGACCGCCAGCGGATCGAGCCCGCGGATGCCGCCGCGCCCCCCCTCACGTCCGGGAGGGCGGGCGATCTTGTCGAGCGCGCCATGAACGACGTTGCCGAGCAGCAGCGGGTTGACGCCGGGAAGCGCGGCGAGCGGATCGGGGGTGGGCTCGATCCGCAGCAGGCGCAGGAGGAAGAGCTGCCAGGGGCAGGCCGCGAGGTTCTCGAGCTGGGTGACGTAGAGGTCGCGCAGGCGGGGCTCCCCCTCGCCGCCGCTGGGGATCTTGCCGATAAAGCCGAAATAGGGGCCGAGCCGGGCGCGCACGGCCCGGCCGTCGGGCAGGCGGAGATCGGGATCCATCTCCTCCACCACGGCGAGGCGGCCGGTGGCCAGCCGCTCCGGCGACAGGTCGAAGATGGGCAGGGGCGCGGCCTGCCGCGCCGGGTCCCTGGCTCGCAGTGCCGCCAGCTCGGCCCGCGACTCCTGGATCGCCATCTTCATCACCCGGCCCCACCAGCGCCGCGGCGCGTGGAGGCCGGCCATCACGGCATGCTCGGCGGCGGTTCGCGGCCCGGACAGCGGCCCGGACTTGGGCAGGCTCCAGAGCGGCGGCGCCTTCTTCACGTCCAGCCGCTCGCGCAGGCGCTCGACCAGCGGCGAGGCGGGCAGCGGTTTGCCGTCGTCGTCCGCCGTCTGCCAGGAGAGGGTGACGGCGGGGGCGGCCGAGAGGAGTTGGGCGAAGAGGTAGCGCTCCTCGTCGAACCCCGCGCGCTTGATCGGCACGTCCGGGAGCACTCGCTGGAGGATGCGGCGCAGGTCGTCCGGCAGCAAGGGGTCCTCGCGGATGCCACGCGGGAAGACGTCGCGGTTCAGCCCGATCAGGAAGAGGTGATCGAAGGTGCGGGCGCGGGCCTCGGTCACCGAGAGCACCTGGACGCCGCCCCCCTGGCCGCCGATCCCGGAGGCGCCGGCCGCCGCCAGGAGGTTCTCGATCAGCAGCCGCATCTCGTCGCGCTCCAGCCGGAAGCGCGCCGGCACCTCGCGCTCCATCTCCTCGAGGGCGGCGCGCACGGGGGCGGCCTCCTCGCCGGCGAGGTCCCAGCCGAGATCCGCGGTGAGCAGCGACCGCAGGCGGGAGAGATGCTCGGCGGCGGGCGCCTCGTCGGGCCAGGCGGCGAGCCGCTCGCGAGTGCGCTTGGCGGCGCGCACGGCGGCGCGGATCAGGGCGCCCTGGATCTTGCGCTTCCGGGCGTGCGCCTCGTTGCTCCGCGATCCCTCCTCCCCCTCTTCCTCCGGGACGTC
>JBDSHF010000257.1:0-6549 GCA_039918595.1 Thermoanaerobaculia bacterium | reverse complement strand
GGCGGCCGGACGGCACCCTCGAGTTCCTCGGCCGGCGGGACCAGCAGGTGAAGATCCGCGGCTTCCGCGTCGAGCCCGGCGAGATCGAGGCGGCCCTCCTGCGCCACCCGGAGGTGGCGGAGGCGGCCGTGGTGGTCCGCGAGGAGGCGGGGGGCAAGGCGCTGGCGGCCTATATCGTGCCGCGGGCGGCCGGAGACCCCCTGCCCGCGGACCTGCGCGAGCACCTGCGGGCGCTCCTGCCGGAGCACATGCTCCCCTCCCGCCTGACCGCCCTTCCCGGGCTCCCCCTGACCGCCAACGGCAAGGTGGACCGCCGGGCGCTCGCGGCGCGCCTGCGAGAGGAGACGGCCGGAGCCGCCGGCCTCACCCTCCCCCGCACCCTGCTGGAGGAGCGGCTGGCGGCGATCTGGAGCGAGGTGCTGGGGGGGACGCGGGTCGGCGTCCACGACGACTTCTTCGCCCTCGGCGGCCACTCATTGCTCGCCATCCGCGTGCTGTCGCGGATCCACGACGTGCTGGGCGTCGCGGTGTCGATGGCCGATCTCTTCGCAACGCCGACCGTGGCCGGTCTGGCGGAGCGGCTGGCCATCGGCAACGAGGAGATCGCAGCGGTCTCCGGGCTGCCGCCGGGGCTCCGCGTGGGGGCCTCGCGGCAGGATTCCCACGCCGCGGAGCGGCCGCGCACGCCGCTCGAGCAGCGGCTGGCGGAGATCTGGAGCGAGGTGCTCGGCGTCGGCCGGGTGGGGCTGCACGACGACTTCTTCGATCTCGGCGGCCATTCCCTGCTGGCCCACCGGGTGACCCTGCGGATCGCCGAGGAGACCGGGGTCGACCTCCATCTGCAGACCCTGTTCGAGGCGCCGACGGTGGCGGCCCTGGCGCGCCATCTTGCGCAGGAGCTCCCCGCGGAGCTCGCGGGCGGCGCGGCGGCGGAGCGGCAGGCGGAGCTGCCGGCGCTGGCGGAGCCGGCCTGCCCGCTCTCCTTCGCTCAGCAGCGCCTCTGGCTCCTCGATCTGATCGAGCCCGGGAGCGCGAAGTACAACGTGCCGGTCGCGGTGCGGCTGGAAGGCGGCCTGGAGACCGGCCTGCTGATCCGCGCGCTGGCGGAGATCGTCCGCCGCCACGAGCCGCTGCGCACGGTCTACGCCCGGATGGACGGCGAGCCGGTGCAGGCGGTGCTGCCGCCGCCGGTGGCTTCCGGCCTCGCCTTCGCGCGGGTGGACTTGAGCGGCCTGCCGGCGCCGGCGCGCGACCGGGCGCTACGGCAGGGCCTGAACGCCGAGGCCGCGCGGCCGTTCGACCTCGCGCGCGGGCCGGTCGTCCGCTTCCTCCTGCTCGACCTCGGGTCGGATCGCGGAACCGAGCGGCGGGCGCTGATGGCGACCTTCCACCACATCGCCACCGACGGCTGGTCGATGGCGATCTTCTTCCGCGAGCTGGCGGTCCTCTACGCCGACTTCGCCGCCGGCCGGGCGCCGTCCCTGCCGGAGCTGCCGGTGCGCTACGCCGACTGGGCGGTCTGGCAGCGGCAGGCCCTGGCCGGCGGCGCCCTCGACGCGCAGCTCGCCTACTGGCGGCGGCAGCTCGCCGGCCTGCCGGTGCTGGCGCTGCCCGCCGACCGCCCGCGCTCCGCGGCCACCGGCGACCGCGGCGCCAGCCGGGTGGTGCCCCTGCCGGCCGATCTGGCCGGCCGGCTCCGCGGCCTCGGCAGCGGCGAGGGGATCACGGTCTTCATCGCCCTGCTGTCGGGCTTCGCGGCGGCCCTGGCCTGCCTGAGCGGCCAGGACGATCTCGGGGTGGGCCTCACCTCCGCCGGACGCAGCCGGCTGCACACCGAGGGGCTGATCGGCTTCTTCGTCAACACCCTGGTGGCGCGTGTCCGGCTGGAGGACGACCCGCCGTTCGGGGCGCTGCTGCGGCGGGTGCGCGATACCGTGCTGGCCGCCCAGAGGCACCAGGACGTCCCCTTCGAGCGGCTGGTCGAGGAGCTCCAGCCGGAGCGGGTCGCCGGCCTCACCCCGCTCTTCCAGGCGGCCTTCACCTATCTGGCCAGCCCGCTCTCGCCGGTGCCGATGCGGGGTCTCGCCGTCGAGCTGCTGGACGTCGAGGTGGGGGTGGCGAAGTTCGATCTGACGCTGTCGGTCTACGACAGCGGCGGGCGCCTGAACGGCTGGGTGGAGTACCGCACCGGGCTCTTCGATCCCGCCACCGTCGAGCGCTGGATGGGGCACCTGCGCGTGCTGCTCGAGACGGCGGCGGCCGACCCCTCCCGCCGGCTGTCGGAGCTGCCGCTGCTCTCGGCGGCCGAGCGCTGGCAGGTGGCGGGGGAGTGGAACGCCACCGCTCTGCCGCTCCCCCTGGAGCGCTGCCTGCACGAGCTGGTCGAGGCCCAGGCGGCGCGCACGCCGGACGCTCCGGCGGTGGCCGCCGAGGACGGGGAGCTGACCTATGGCGAGCTCGACGCCCGGGCGGAGCGCCTGGCCCGCCGCCTGCGCCGGGCGGGGGTGGGGCCGGAGGTGGCCGTGGGGCTCTTCGCCGAGCGCTCGGCGGCGATGGTGGTCGGCCTGCTGGGCATCCTCAAGGCCGGCGGCGCCTACGTGCCGCTCGATCCCGGGCACCCCGCCGAGCGCCTGGCCGGCATGCTCGCCGACACCGGCGCGCCGGTGCTGCTGGCGCCGGAGGAGCTGGCGGGGAAGCTGCCGCCGCACCGCGCGCGGGTGCTCTTCCTGGATCGCCTCCTGGACCCTATGGAGAGAGCCGAGGACGAGGCCGCCGATGCCGGGACGCGAGCCACCGCGGCCAACCTCGCCTGCGTGATCTTCACCTCGGGCTCGACCGGCCGCCCCAAGGGGGTGATGCTGCCGCATCGCGGCCTGGTCAACCGGCTGCTCTGGGCGCAGGAGACCTACCGGCTGAGCGCCGCCGACGCGATGCTGCTCAAGGCGGCCTCCGGCTTCGACGTCGCGATCTGGGAATGTTTCGCGCCGCTGATCGCCGGCGCGCGGCTGGTCGTCGCCCGTCCCGGCGGCCACCAGGACGCGGCCTATCTCGCGCGCACCATCGTCGAGCGCCGGGTGACGGTCGTCCACTTCGTGCCGTCGATGCTGGACCTGTTCCTGCGCGAGGAGGCGGCGGGGGAGTGCCGCTCGCTGCGTCAGGTCTTCTCCGGCGGCGAGGCGCTGTCGCCGGCGCTGCGCGAGCGCTTTCTCGCCCGCTTCCCCGGCGTGCCGCTGGACAACGAGTACGGGCCGACCGAGATCTCGATCGACGTCACCCGCTGGGTGTGCGCGCCGGGGCAGGACTCGCGACGGGTGCCGATCGGACGGCCGATCGGCAACATGCGCCTCCATCTGCTCGACCGCGCATCTCGGCAGGCGCCGATCGGCGTTCCCGGGGTGCTGTACGTGGGCGGCGTGGGGGTGGCGCGCGGCTACTCTGGACAGCCGGAGCTGACCGCCGAGCGGTTCGTGCCCGATCCCGAGGGGCGCGGCGAGCGGCTCTACGACACCGGGGACCTCGCCCGCCGGCTGCCGGACGGCAACCTGGAGTTCCTCGGCCGCGCCGACCAGCAGGTCAAGGTGCGGGGCCTCCGCATCGAGCCGGGGGAGGTCGAGGCGGCGCTGCTGCGGCATCCGGCGCTGGCGGCGGCGGCGGTGGCGGCGGACCCCGAGGGGGCGCGGCTGATCGCCTGGGTGGTCCCGCGGCCGGGAGTGGAGGCGGTGCCCGCCGCCCTGCGTGATTTCCTGCGCGGCCGGCTGCCGGAGGCGATGATCCCGTCGCTGTTCGTGCCCCTGGATGCCCTGCCGCTGACGCCCAGCGGCAAGCTCGACCGGCGCGCCCTGCCGGCTCCCTCCGAGGCGGCGTTGGCCGCGGCCGGCCAGGCTGGCGAAGGCCTCCCCGCGACCCCGGCGGAGGAGCTGCTGGCGGGCATCTGGAGCGGCCTGCTCGGCGTCGAGAGGGTGGGGGCCGACGACGACTTCTTCGCTCTCGGCGGTCACTCGCTGCTCGCCATCCAGGCGATCTCGCGGGTGCGCGAGGCCTTCGGCGTCGAGCTGGCGCCGGCCGAGCTGTTCGCGGCGCCGACGCCGGCCGGCTTGGCGCGGCGCCTTGCCGAGCTGCGCGGCGAAGACCGCGCCGCCCTGCCGCCGCCGCGGCCCGTGCCGCGCGATCCGGCGGGGGAGCCGCTCTCCTTCGCCCAGGAGCGGCTCTGGTTCCTTCAGCAGCTCGAGCCGGAGAGCTCGGCCTATAACGTCCCCGGCGCGCTCCGGCTGCGCGGCCCCCTCCGCCCGGAGCTGCTGGCGCGGGCCCTGGGGGAGATCGCCCGCCGTCACGAGGCGCTGCGCACCGTCTTTCGTGAAGGTCCAGACGGCGTCGCCGTGCAGATCGTCCTGCCGCCGTCCGCGGCAGCGCTGCCGGTCATCGACCTGCGCGCCCTGCGGGATTCCGGGCCAGAGGCCGGGCCAGAGGCCGGGCGGCTGCTCGCGATGGCGGCCCGGCAACCGTTCGACCTCGCCGCCGGGCCGCTCGCCCGCACGCTGCTGCTGCGCACCGGTGGCGAGGAGCACCTGCTCACGGTCGTCCTGCACCACGTCATCTCGGACGCCTGGTCGCTGCGCATCCTGTTGCGCGAGCTGGCGGCGCTCTACCGGGCGTTCGCCGCCGGCGAGCCCTCCCCCCTCCCCGAGCTCGCCCTGCAGTACGCCGACTTCGCGCGCTGGCAGCGGCAGCAGCTCGCGGGGGAGCGGCTGGAAGGGGAGCTGGAGCACTGGCGGCGGGTGCTCGCCAACGCTCCCGAGGTCCTCGACCTGCCGGTGGACCGCCCGCGCCCGGCGGCGCCCACCTTCGCCGCGGGGCGGAGCCCGGTCGTCCTGCCGGCCGCCCTGAGCGCCGACCTCCGCGCCCTCGCCCGCCGCCAGGGGTGGACGCCGTTCATGGTCCTGCTCGCGGCCTTCGACGCGCTGCTCGCCCGCCACACCGGCCAGCGCGACCTGGTGGTGGGGGCGCCGGTCGCCAACCGCAACCGCCTGGAGACCGAGGGGCTGATCGGCTTCTTCACCAACACCCTGGCCCTGCGGCTCGACCTCGCGGGGGACCCTCCGTTCCGCGCCCTCGTCCGCCGCGCCCGCGCCGCCACCCTGGAGGCCTACGCCCACCAGGACCTGCCGTTCGAGCGGCTGGTCGAGGATCTGGCGCCGCGCCGCGAGCGCGGGCTCAACCCGATCTTCCAGGTCATGCTGGCGCTCAACGACGTGCCCTCGCTCGCCCTTCTGGAGCTGCCGGGCCTGGAGGTGGAGGGGGTGGAGATCGCGACGGAAGAGGCGAAGTTCGACCTCACCCTCTTCCTGGCCGAGGGCGCGGAAGGCTTCGCCGGCCACCTGGAGTTCAGCCGCGACCTCTTCGATCCGGCGACCGCCGACCGCCTGCTGGGGCATCTGCTCGTCCTTCTCGGCGGCGCCGTCGCCGCGCCGGAGACCCGGCTCTCCAGGCTCCCCCTGCTGATGCCCCTGGAGCGCGAGCAGATCGTCGCCTGGAGCCGGCCGCCGCTGCCGCGCCGGCAGCCGTGGTGCGTCCACGAGCGGATCGTCGAGCTCGCCGCGCGCCGGCCGGACGCCGAGGCGGTCGTGGCCGATGACGGTGAGGGCGACGGTGAGGGCGAGGGCGCGAGCCTGACCTACGGCGAGCTGCTGCGGCAGGCCCGCCGGCTGGCCGGCCACCTGCGCGGGATGGGAGTCGGTCCGGACGTGCCGGTGGGGATCTTCCTCGACCGCACGCTCGACCTCCCGGTCGCCATCCTCGGCACGCTGCTGGCGGGCGGCGCCTGCCTCCCGCTCGATCCTGGCTATCCGCCGGAGCGGCTGCGCGTGATGCTGGAGGACGCCCGGGTCCCCGTGGTGCTCACCGCGCCGGGGCTCGCCGGCGCGCTGCCGGAGGGGGGCAGCCGGCTCCTCCTGATCGCGGAGGCGCTCGCCGGGCCGGCGCCCGCGCCGGGACCGCTCGCCGCCGTCGACCCCGGCAACCTGGTCTACCTGGTCTATACCTCCGGCTCCACCGGCAGGCCGAAGGGGGTCGCGATGACCCACGGCGCGATCTCGGCGATGCTCGACTGGCAGCTCCGCACCTCGCGGGCGGGCGGCGGCCGCACGCTGCAGTTCGCCGCCCTCTCCTTCGACGTCGCGTTCCAGGAGATCTTCTCGACCTGGTGTGCCGGCGGCGCCCTGGTGCTGGTCGCCGACGACGTGCGGCGCGATCCGCCAGCACTGCTGCGGTTGCTCGCCAAGCAGAGGGTGGAGCGCCTGTTCCTCCCCTTCGTCGCGCTCCAGCAGCTCGCCCTGGCGGCGCGGCCGGGGGAGATCCCCACCCATCTGCGCGAGGTGATGAGCGCCGGCGAGCAGCTCTACGTCACGCCGCAGGTGGCGGCCCTGTTCGCGGCGCTGCCCGGCGCGGCGCTCTACAACCATTACGGCCCCTCGGAGACCCACGCCGCCACCTGGCTGCCGCTGGCGGGGGCGCCCGCGGGTTGGCCCGAGCGCCCGACGGTGGGGCGCCCCC
>JBDSHF010000256.1:0-11720 GCA_039918595.1 Thermoanaerobaculia bacterium | reverse complement strand
GGACGGCAAGGACGCAAAGGACATGGAAGACAGGATGGCGGTGCTTTGACGTAGCATGCCGGGCATGAACCGAACCTCGAAGCTCGCGACCGCCGCGGCGGCGCTCGTGCTGTTCGCCGGTCCCGTCCTCGGCGCGGACCGGCGCCCTCTCCTGATCTCGATCGACGATCTGCCGGTCGCGGCCGGCGATCTCCACGCCGATCCGGCCGCGCGGGCGCGGATCACCGACGGCCTGCTGGCGGTCCTCGCCAAACATCATGTCCCCGCCGTGGGGCTGGTGATCTGGGGGAACGTGAAGAGCGACGCCGACCGGGCCATCCTCCGGCGCTGGCTGGCCGCCGGGCACGAGCTCGGCAACCATTCCGCCAACCACCTCGACCTCACGAAGACCGGCGCCGACGCTTATATCGCCGACGTCGAGGCCGGACGGGCGGGGCTGGCGGATTTCCTTGCCAGAGAGGGGAACCGCAAGGTCCGCTTCTTCCGCTACCCCTTCCTCGACGAGGGGGACACCGAGGCCAAGCTCGACGCCGTCCGCGCCTATCTCGCCCGCTCCGGGCAGCGGAGCCTGCCGGTGACGATCGACGATCAGGATTGGAGCTTCGAGAAACCCTGGATCGAGGCGCGCCGGCAGGGAGACGCGAAAGCGCGGGCACAGGTCGGCGAGGAGTACCAGGAATCGCTCCACGTCGAGCTCCGCGACCAGGAGGGGCGCGGGGACCGGCTGCTCGGCCGTCCGGCGCCGCAGATCCTCCTCCTCCACGCCAACGAGGTCGGCGCCGCGCAGTGGGACCGCCTCTTCACCTGGCTCGAGGAGCGCGGCTACCGCTTCGCCGCCGCCGACGAGGTGCTCGCCGATGCAGCTTTCTCCGAGGAGCCGCGGTACGCCGGCCCCTCCGGCTTCGGCCTCTGGGACCGGCTCGCCGCCCTCCACCGCGCCGGAGACGCCCGCGCCGCCGTCGAGGCGCTGCTCAAGACACAGTCGGACGCCTGGAACCGCGGCGATCTCGAGACCTTCACCTCGGTCTACGCCGAGGACGCCTCGTTCCTCTCCCCCACCGGCCTCACCCGCGGCCGGCAGCAGGTGCTGGAGCGCTACCGCCGCCGCTATCCGGACCAGAAGGCGATGGGGACGCTGAGTCTGGAGATCGTCGAGGCGCGCCCCGCCCAGGGGGTCGAATTTACCGCCCTGGGAGACGCCCGGCCGGGCCGCGTGCACGGCCTCTCGGTCGCCGCCCGCTGGAAGCTGGCCTACCCCGATCAGCCGGACAAGAAGACCGCCGAGGGATTGACCCTCCTCGTGCTGCGGCGGCACGGGGATACCTGGGAGATCGTGCAGGACGCGTCGATGTAGGGCGGGACAGCCCTATCGGCCCGTGAAGACGGTCGTCTCGTCCACGAAGCAGAGCCCGTTGCCGAACGGGTCGAAGGCATAGAACGAACGCTCCCGCCAGGGGCGAACGATCATCTCGGCCGCGCTGGCGCCGTGGACGCTCTCTTTCGAAAGGCATCCCAGCTCCCGCGCTCGCGCGTGGATCTCCTCGAGATCTGAGACGGCGAAGTAGATATAGTCGGAATTGGGCGGCTTTTTATTGTCGAGCAGCGCCAGAATGACGGGGCCGCAATCGAAATAATGCCGCCCGCCGCCGACGCCTCGCCCTGGCATGCCGAGCAGCCGGGAGTAGAAATCGGTCGCCGTCTCCAGATCGGAGACCGGCACGATCAACCGGAAGATGCGCGGAACGTTCTCGGTCATCTCGGAGAGTATAGACCGCTACGCCGGTGGCTCGGGGCGTAACGACGGGAAGCCTGGGACTCTCCGTGAGGCATCAGGCTTCCCATTCCGACCCCTCGACGGCTGTGGTCAGCCGCCCTGCTGCCGGCCGACGGCTTCGCTCGCCTTCATGAGCTGGCCCTTGAGATCCGCGAAGCCTCTGACCTGAACCGTCATGTGATCGATGATCGCGCTGGCGAAGGCAAGCTCCGCCGGCGTCGTCCAGCCAGGGAAATGGATGATCTTGATCAGTCGCTGAAAATCCCCATCGGAGCCCAGCTTGGCGAGCGCATCGCTGAGGTCCGTGATCTTCTTTCCAAGATGGTCAAGGTCCAGTCTGTGATCGGGCATGGCATCTCCTTATCGAGAGTGAGGTTGTGGGCCCTCTGCGAGAGGTATCCGTTCTGAGTAGGCGATCGAGAAGGAGATTCGTTACGCTCTGGCGCCATTGCGCACGCCCCTTGCAAACCGTTCCCCGCCATGAACCAGGAGGCACCCACACCATGAAATCCGCGCCGTCGACCGCCTCCGAGCCGGGCGGCCCCGCGTTCATGCTGCGCGCCCTGCGGCACCCCAACTACCGGCTCTTCTTCGCCGGGCAGACGGTCTCGCTGGTCGGCTCCTGGATGACGCGGATCGCGACGAGCTGGCTGGTCTACCGGCTGACCGGCTCGGCGCTCCTGCTCGGCCTCGTCGGCTTCGCCGGGCAGATCCCCTCCTTCCTGCTCGCCCCCTTCGCCGGCGTGCTCGTCGACCGCTGGGACCGCCACCGGCTGCTGGTGGTCACCCAGATCCTCGCCATGCTGCAGTCGGCGGCGCTGGCGGGGCTGGCCCTCGCCGGCGTCATCAACATCTGGCACGTGCTGGCTCTGAGCCTCTGCCAGGGGCTGATCAACGCCTTCGACATGCCGGCGCGCCAGGCCTTCGTGGTCGAGATGGTGGAGAAACGCGAGGATCTGCCGAACGCCATCGCCCTGAACTCCTCGATGGTCAACGGCGCCCGACTCCTGGGGCCGTCGATCGGCGGCGTGATCATCGCCACCGTCGGCGAGGGGTGGTGCTTCGCGCTCGACGCCGCGAGCTACCTGGCGGTGATCGCCTCGCTTCTGATGATGCGGCTGGCGCCGCGGCAGCGCCGGGCCCCGGGGCAGGAGACGCGGGTGCTCGAGGAGCTGCGCGCGGGGTGGGCCTACGTCGTGGGCTCCCCCGCGATCCGCAGCATCCTCGTGCTGCTCGCGCTGGTCAGCCTGGTCGGCATGCCCTACACGGTGCTGATGCCGGTCTTCGCCTCGAAGATCCTGGGCGGCGGCCCGCACACCCTCGGGTTCCTGATGGCGGCGACCGGCGTCGGCGCGCTCTCGGGAGCGATCTTCCTCGCCAACCGCCGCTCGGTGCTCGGACTGGGCAAGGTGATCCCCCTGATGTCGGGGCTCTTCGGCGCCGGCCTGATCGGCTTCTCGCTGTCGCGCTCGCTCTGGTTCTCGCTCCCCCTCCTGGTCGCCACCGGCCTCGGCTTCATGGTGCAGATGGCGGCCAGCAACACCCTCCTCCAGACCCTGGTCGACGACGACAAGCGCGGGCGGGTGATGAGCTTCTACACCATGTCCATCATGGGGATCACGCCGTTCGGCAGCCTGCTGGCAGGCGGGCTCGCGAGCCGGATCGGCGCCCCGCGCACGCTCCTCTTCTGCGGCGCCGGCTGTATCCTCGCCGCCCTCTGGTTCGCCAGCCTCCTCCCCGGGCTGCGCGAGCGGGTGCGGCCGATCTACATCGAGAAGGGGATCCTCCCGGCGATGGCCACCGACGGCATCAGCGCCGCGACGAATATGACGGTACAGCCAGAGCGGTGAAGCTGATTCCATCCCGGCGCGGTATACTGGGGACGCTTTTCAACCGGTATTTTCACTCGTACCCGAGGGGTCCGTTTTGGCGAGCCTTTCTCTGTCCATCTCCGAGCAGGTCGCGGAGCGACTGGCGCCCTACATCGGCGAGTTCAACGCCCGGATGTGGGTGAAGACCGTCGCCCGGCGAGAGCTCAGCCTGTCTCCCGAAGAGCTGAGGTCCGCCCATCTCGCCACCCTGGTGGATGGGCTGCGCCCGTTCCTCGGCGCCCTGATGGGGCGCGGCACGGCGGACGACCTCCTGGCGCAGATCGGACGCGAGGTTCGCTGATGCGCTTTCGCTGGCTGGCGGCGTTCCCCCTGCTCTACGCGGCGGTCTTCAGCGTCATCGCCTGGTCGCTCGGCGGCGGCGAGGCTCTCGCCGCGTTCGCCGGCGGCCAGAAGATCCTGGTGCGGCTGCTCGCGATCGTGGGATGTTTCCTGGCGGTCTCGGCCTTCGAGCGCGGCGATCACCTGCGCACCGCCTGGCTCTGGCTCGGCGCCGGAAGCGTCCTGATCCTGCTGCGGGATCTGCTGCGGTTCCTGCCCCTCTTTCAGCCGGCGACCGCGGGTCCGGGAGCCCAGGCGCTGGTCAGCGGGCTCGGAATCCTCAGCAACGTCGCCCTCCTGATCGGGATCTGGATGCTCGCCCGGTCGTGGCGGATGGCGGCGATCATGATGCCGGGCGGCCGCTCCGGCTTCGTCGCCGTGGCCCTGGTCGCCGCGGCGCTCGCGATCGCCGTGGCCGGCCCGGGAGCGTACAAGAGCGCCCTGGCGGTCGCGCACGGGGATAGCGGCGCCCTGATCGTCCTCGTCTCGGCGGTGGTGGACATCCTCTCCCTCTGCCTGATCAGCCCCCTGCTGCTGACCGCCCTGTCGCTGCGCGGCGGGCTCTTCTCCTGGCCCTGGGGCCTGATCACCGCCAGCCGCCTCTCCTGGCTGCTCTACGACGCCGCGGTCAGCTTCGCGCCGGCGGGCGGATTTCCCCTCGACGACCTCTTCCGCGGCCTCGGCCAGAACTTCCTGTTCGCCGCCGGCGTGGCCCAGTACCTGGTCGTCCGGCAGGTCCGGCGGCGGGCGGGGTGAGTGGACCGTTGACTTCTTGGCGGGCCAAGCTATCATCTAGACAGTCTAGCCAGGAGATGACCATGCAACGTAGTTGGCAAATCCAGGAAGCCAAGAACAAGTTGAGCGAGGTCGTTGAGGAGGCGATCGAAAGCGGACCTCAGATCCTGACCCGGCGGGGCGTGGAGGTCGCCGTCGTCCTCTCCTTTCCCGAATACCTCGAGCTCAAGAAGAAGCAGACTCCCCTCTCCGAGTTCTTCCGGCAGTCCCCCTTGGGGGACCTCGATCTGGAGCGTGATCGGAGCCCCGTCAGGCCCGGACCGGAGTGGTGAACTTTCTCCTCGACACCTGTGTCATCTCGGAGGTGGTTTCGAAGCGACCCAATCTGAGCGTGCTGCATTGGATTGACAGTGTCGATCCCGATCGCATCCATCTCAGCGTCGTTACCATAGGCGAGATCCAGAAGGGTATCGAGAAGTTGCGAGACCTTGGGAAAAAGGAAGCTCTGGCGACTTGGCTGAAGGACGATCTGCTGGTCCGCTTCCGCGATCGGTTGGCGGTGCTGGATCTAGGAACTTTCTTGCAGTGGGGCAACTTGATAGGCCGTCTGGAAACGCAAGGCACACCCATGCCCGCGATGGATTCCCTGATAGCTGCCACGGCGCTCCATGGTCATTTCGTGCTCGTGACGCGGAATGAGGACGACTTCTTGAAGGCCGGTGTACAGATCTTCAATCCCTGGAAAAGCGGTACCCGCGTATAGCCGCTGACCCTGCGCGCAGAATCTGGCTCATGAGCTTTCGAAGAATGAGTGTCGAGATCAACGAGGAACTGGCGATCGCCGTCCAGCGGGTGCTCTCGACGACAACCCTCAAGGAGACCATCGAAGAAGCATTTCGCGTGATCTTGAGGGCTGAGGCTCGGCGCGAGGAGGTTCAAGCCCTCTCTACGATGAGCGGCATGGACTTGGCGAACCAGGACATCATGTCCCGAGCTTGGCATTCTTGAAGGCTGCTCCATAACAAGGACGCAAGGGACGACAAGGACGTCAAGGACACGAACAGACTGCCAAAACCGTGGCTCCTCGTCCTTGATGTCCTTGATGTCCCTTACGTCCTTGCTTTTGGCTTTTCTGCCCACTCACCTCACGGTGGTCCCGGCATCCCCGAGACGGGGTATCCTCCGCTCATGCCCGAGCTACCCGAGGCGCGCCGTTGAGCCCCCTCACCCACCCCTCCCCCGGCGTGCGCCGGATCGAGGCGCCCGTCCTGGTCGATCGCAAAGGGACGGTGTGGATGCCGGGGCTGATCGACGTCACGCTCCGGCTCGGGGAGCGCGTCGTGCTGGCCGAGTCGCCGCCGCCGGAGATGCCGGCCAAGCTCGCGCAGCTCCTGCGGGATGGCGCGACGCGCTTCGCGGGGGCCCGCGGCTCTTCCGGCACTTTCACGGTGTCGTTCCTCGTCGATCCGGCGAGCGGCGAGCAGCGCTTCCTCGGCACCGTGCCCGGTCTGCCGGCGGCCGTGGCGGTCGTCGAGTCCCGGAACGAGCTGGATCTCTCCGCCCTCGAGAGCCACCTCGCGCGCGGCGGCACTCTCGACGGCGAGCTGCCGGATCCCCGCGGCCACGCTCTCCAGGTCCTCCTCTCGGCCCTCGATCCCGAGGCCGGCTTCGCGCCCCGCCCCGGCGTGGTGGAGGCCCTGCGCCTCCCCGCCGGTCCGGGCCTGCGCGCCGACGCCGCCGTCGACGAGGGGGAGGTGCCCGCGCGGGGGGAGGAGATCGCCCGCGTCACCGCCCACGGGCGGACCCGGGCCGAGGCGCTCGCCCGCCTCCAGCGCGGCCTCGCCCGCACCGAGGCCTCCCTGCGCGACGGCGCCACCGACAAAGCCTTTCTCACCGAGGTCCTCGACCGCCCCGAGCTGATCGCCCGCGGGCCCGTGGACCCGGGGTGGCTCGACGCGCTGGTGGCCAGTGGCGAGCACCTCCCCCGGCGCGGCGCCGAGGCGGCCCTGCTGGGCGCGGCGGTCGCCGGCTACGAGGCGGATCTCGACCTCGCCCGCGCCCGCTTCCACGCCTCGGCAGCCCGCGGCCGGCCCGAGGTGCCGAAGGAGATCGGCCGCGCGGTCGAGCTGCGCTACCGGGGGCAGGAGTACCTCTTCCGCGTCTTCCGCCTCGACCGGCGGCGCTTCCGCCTCGAGGTAGACGGCCTCCGCCTGGAAGTGCTGGCCGACCGCCCGGGACGGACCGGCCGCGCCATCGCCTGCGGCGAGCGGAGCTGGCGGATCGCCATCGCCACGCAGGGGGACCGGCAGCTCGTGGAGGTGGACGGCATCCCTCACCGGATCGAGCGCGAGAGCGGCGAGGTGGTGCGCGCTCCGAGCCCGGCCGTGGTCGTCGCGCTCGCCGTCCGGGAGGGGGACGAGGTGGCCGCCGGCGATCCCGTGGCGGTGCTCGAGGCCATGAAGCTGGAGACGACGGTGCTCGCCCCGCGCTCCGGCCGGGTGCGCAGGGTGCTGGCGCGCAAGGGCTCCCACGTGGGCACGGGCGCTCCCCTCCTCGTGCTCGCCCCCCTGGCCGCCGAGGATGGCGCCGCGCCGGCCGCTGGCCGGAAAGTGCGGTTCGACGCCCTGGTGCCGCCCGCGGACGGCGCCCCCGATCCCCGCCGCGAGAGCCTGGAGGAGGCTCTGCGCCTGATGCTCGGCTACGACGCCGATCTCCAGACGGTCGAGCGGCTGGTCTCCGGACAAGCCGCCACCGGCGCGGACCTGCCGCGCGAGGAGGAGATCCTCCGCGCCTTCGCCGATGTCAGCTCCCTCTTCCGCCGCCAGCCGGCGGACGGGTCGGACGGCCGCCACAGCCCCGAGGAGTATCTCTTCACCTATCTGCGCGACCTCGACAGGCGCGGGGCGGGGCTCCCTCCCGCCTTCCTCGAAAGGCTCCGTCACGCCCTCGGCCATTATCAATGGGAAAATCATGGAATCGACAGCCTCGACCGCTCGCCGGAGCTCGAGGAGAGCCTGTTCCGGATCTCCATCTCCCGGCGGCTCCCCTGGCAGGTGCCGCCGGTGCTCGCCATCCTGGAGAGCTGGCTGGAGCGCGTCGACCTCCCGGCCGGCCCCGGTCTCCGCGAGCTCCTCGACCGCATGGTCGCCGACACGCAGGGGGGGCGCGAGCCGGCGGTGCACGATCTCGCCCGCGAGGTGCGCTACCGCGTCTTCGACCGCCCGATCCTGCTCGCCGCCCGCGAGCGGATCGACGCCGCGGCGGCCTCCGATCTGGCGCGGCTGGCGGCCGGCCCCGGTCCCGAGGAGAGAGAGGAGATCCTCCGCGCGCTGGTCGAGAGCACGCAGCCGCTCCATCGGATCCTCTCGCAGCGGTTCGCGAGCGGCGGGCCGGAAGCCCTGCTGGAGTCCTTGCTTGAAATCATGGTGCGGCGCTTCTATCGCATCCGTGAGCTGGGCGGAATCGAGAGCTTCCGCGTCGAGGGGCAGACCTTCGGCGTCGCCGGCTACGAGCACCGGGGCTCTCATGTCCACCTGATCGCCACCCATTCCGGGTACGACCGCCTCGCCTGGAGCCTGCAGACAGTGCGCCGCCTCGCCGGCGAGGCGGCCGCCGGCGCCGAGATCGTGGTGGACCTCTACCTCTGGCGGCAGGGCGAGCCCCTGGAGGAAGAAGCGGTGGCCGGGGAGATCGCCGGGCTGCTGGCCCGCCTGCCGATGCCGCCGGGGCTGCGCCGTGTTGCCGTCGCCCTCTCCGGGCCGGCTGGCACGCAGCACTTCACCTTCCGGCGCGAGGCGGACGGCCTGTTCCGCGAGGAGCAGGTCTACCGCGGCATCCACCCCATGCTCGCCCTGCGGCTGGAGCTCTGGC
Organism: Thermoanaerobaculia bacterium; assembly: GCA_039918595.1. Classification (GTDB taxonomy): domain Bacteria; phylum Acidobacteriota; class Thermoanaerobaculia; order Multivoradales; family UBA5704; genus DATARR01. The sequence continues at coordinate 3,131 of JBDSHF010000256.1, read as the reverse complement.
GGCTGCGCAACTTCCACCTCGAGCGCCTGCCCGCTCCCGACGGAATCTACCTCTTCCACGGCGTCGCCCACGAGAACCCCCGCGACGAGCGGCTGTTCGCCGTGGCCGAGGTGCGCGACCTGACCCCGGTGCGCGACGAGGCCCGCCGGATCGTCCATCTGCCGCAGCTCGAGCACCGGCTGATAGAGGCGCTGGCCGGACTGCGCCGCTTCCAGGCCCGCCGCGCCACCGCCGAGCGGCTGGCGTGGAACCGCGTGCTGCTCAACGTCTGGCCGCCGGTCGATCTGCGGCCGGACGAGATCGACAGCCTGGTGCGCTGCCTGGCGCCGCTCACCGAGGGGGTGGGCCTGGAGAAAGTGGCCGTGCGCTGCCGTATCCCCGACCGCGAAAGCGGCGAGCTGCTCGACCGGGTGCTGGAGATCTCGAGCTTCGAGGCGGCGGGCGTGGTCCTGCGCTTCCGCAAGCCGTCGGAAGCGCCGCTCAAGCCGCTGCGGGAGTACGCCCAGAAGGTGGTAGACCTGCGCCGCCGCGGCCTCCCCTACCCCTACGAGGTGATCAAACGGCTGGCGCCGCGCGAGCAGCAGGCCGACATCCCCACCGGCGACTTCGTCGAGCACGACCTCGACGCCGACGGCCGCCTCGTACCCGTCGATCGCCCCTACGGCGGCAACACGGCCAACGTCGTGGTGGGCGTCGTGCGCAACTTCACGGCGCGGTATCCGGAGGGGATGACCCGCGTGCTCCTGCTCGGCGATCCCAGCCGCGACCTCGGCGCCCTGGCCGAGCCCGAGTGCCGGCGGATCCTCGCCGCCCTCGACCTCGCCCGCAAGATCGGCGCGCCCGTCGAGTGGTTCGCCCTCTCCGGCGGCGCCCGCATCGCCATGGACAGCGGCACCGAGAGCATGGACTGGATCGCCCTCGTCCTGCGCCGGCTGGTGGAATTCACCCAAAGTGGCGGCGAGGTCAACCTGGTGGTGGCCGGCATCAACGCCGGGGCCCAGCCCTACTGGAACGCCGAGGCCACGATGCTGATGCACACCAAAGGGGTCCTGATCATGACCCCCGAGGGGGCGATGGTGCTCACCGGCAAGCGGGTGCTCGACTCCTCGGGAGTGGTCTCGGCCGAGGACAACTTCGGGATCGGCGGCTACGAGCGGATCATGGGCCCCAACGGCGAGGCGCAATACTTCGCCCGCGACCTCGCCGACGCCTGCGGCATCCTGCTGCGCCACTACGAGCACACCTACGTGATCCCGGGCGAGCGCTTCCCGCGCCCCGCTCCCAGCAGCGACCCGCGCGAGCGCGACGTCCGCGACTTCCCGCACGGCGGCCTGTTCCGCACCGTCGGCGAGGTCTTCTCCACCGCCACCAATCCGGGACGCAAAAAGCCGTTCGAGATCCGGCGGGTGCTGGCCGCCGTCGCCGACCAGGATCATCCCCCCCTGGAGCGCTGGTTCGGCATGCGCGACGCCGAGATCGCGGTGGTCTGGGACGCCCATCTCGGTGGGCACCCGGTCTGCCTGCTGGGCTTCGAATCCAAGCCCATCCCCCGGCTGGGCTGGGCTCCGGTCTACGGGCCGGATCAGTGGAACGGCGCCACTCTTTTCCCGCTCGCCGCCAAGAAGGTGGCGCGAGCGATCAACGCGGCGAGCGGCAACCGGCCGCTGGTCGTGCTCGCCAACCTCTCGGGTTTCGACGGCTCGCCGGAGTCGATGCGTCTCTGGCAGCTCGAGCACGGCGCCGAGATCGGCCGCGCGATGGTGAACTTCCGCGGGCCGATCGTCTTCTGCGTCGTCTCCCGCTACCACGGCGGCGCCTTCGTGGTCTTCTCCCACACCCTCCACGACAACATGGAGGTGGCGGCGCTGGAGGGGGCGCACGCCTCGGTGATCGGCGGCGCCGCGGCCGCCGCCGTGGCCTTCACCCGCGAGGTGGACGAGCGGACGCGGCGGGACTCAGGCGTGACCGAGCTCGAGCAGGCGATCGCCGACCCCGAGCGCGGCGACAAGGCGCGCCTGCGCTCCCAGCTCGAGGAGACGCGCGAGGCCGTGCGCGCCGAAAAGCTGGACGAGGTGGCCGCCGAGTTCGACGGCGTCCACACCGTCCAGCGCGCCCTCGAGGTGGGCTCCATCCACCAGATCCTCCCGCCGGAGCGGCTGCGCCCCTACCTGATCGAAGCCGTCGAGCGCGGCATGGCGAAAGAGCTCTCCGAGCGTTAAGGAGGGGTTGCGGTTTCACGATGCCGTCGAGCAACGTGATCAACGCCTCCAGGCGCCGTAGCCCGTGGCGGCCTGTCCGGCCCAACGGGCCGGACGTTTGGATTGCCGATGTTTGTGCCGCCGTCTCCTCTCCAGGGAGGATCTCGCCTCCTCTCTAGAGAGGAGGCCGCGAGGTCAAAAGATCCTCCCTAGAGAGGATGGTCACGCCGCGTCGCAGGCGCTACCCTGATGTCTGCTCAGATCATCCAGGCGGCCGCCCCATCCACCTGCGGCCATTGAACGACAACGAAAAGGAGACCGATCATGAAAGCCCATCTCACCCTCGCCTTGCTGGCCACGGCCGTGGTCTTGTGCGCCAGCCCCGCTGCAGCGCAGCTCGACGCTTCCTGCGTCGGTTCGATCACGATCAACTTCGACCCGGCCGCGAGGATCGTGCTGCCGCCGACACCGGCGCCGCACACCACCGCCGCCGGCGGTGGCACGATCACCGCTTGCGTGGTCGGCGACGCAGGTCCCACGACCGGCACGTTCACCTTTTCGCTCGAGGGCGACATGACGTGCACGTCCACGGAGAACATCGTCGGCACGGTGGACATCGTGTGGTCGGACAACACCGAGAGCCACGGCGAGGTGACGACCTTCGTGCTCGATCTCGGCAGCGTCGGCGGCGCCGCCGGGCTGACTGCCACTATCACCAGCGGACGTTTCGCCGGCGACGATCTTCGGATTCTCAACATTCGCGATCCCAAAGCCTTGCTCCGCTGCGTGCTGCACGGCCTGTCGCAGGCGACGGGGACCACGAGCCTCACCTTCACGCAGCCGCTTTGACTTGACGGGCAGCAAGTCCGGCCCAACGGGCCGGGAGAGCCTAGCCCAGGGCTGAGGCCGGAGGCCGATGCCCTGGGTTGACAG
>JBDSHF010000255.1:0-2844 GCA_039918595.1 Thermoanaerobaculia bacterium | reverse complement strand
CGTCTCAGCGGGTGAACGAGCCGCCGGTCGAAGAGCTGCCGCCGAGCGGCGAAACGCCGGCCTTCTCGCGCTGGGCGCTGTGGCGCCAGGTCTCCTCGAGGTTCTTCACCGCGAGGTCGGCGGCGCCGGTGTCGACCGAGTACCCCTCGAAGGAGAGCTCCTTGAGCACGACGCGGGGGAGTGCGAGCCCCAGCTCCATGATCAGCGAGTTGATCGCCTCCAGGTGGTTCTTGGCGAGCTCGGCCACCGTCCCCTGGGACAGCCCCAGGGCCGTGGTGTGGAGCATGCCGTAGCTGACCGAGGCCAGGGAGAGGGCGGTGTAGTCGTCGCGCAGGGCGCGGCTCGCCGTGTCCTTGCGGACCTTGTCGTAGACGCCGGCGATGGCGCCCAGCACGCCGGTCACAGCCTGCTTGACGGCTCCGGCGGCGCTGCCGCCCGGATACGCCTCAAGCTGGCTGTTCAGGGCCTCGACGTGGCTCTTCAGGGTGCTCTCGAGGCGCCCCACGAGTTGCAGGGCCTCGGGGAACTGCTTGATGTCGTCATCGTCGCGCTGCCGCTCGACGGCTTCGAGGATGTGCTTCTCGACCGCTGCCATGTCGGCCAGGTAAGGACGCAACGCTTCGCGATTGTCTTTCATGGTGTTTCCTCCTGGTGTGATCCCAAACCCGGCCGGTTCGGCCGGGACGGTAAAAAGACGTAGCAAAAGCCGCGCCCAACACTTTTCCGGGCTGGCGCGTTTACCAGTCGTGAACGCACCGCTGACCACCAGCGCGATCCTGGACACCTCCCGGCAAGGGACCCCCGAGCGGCTGGCCGGACTCTTCGACGCCCATCATCAGCGCCTCTTCCGCCTCGCGCTCCGGCTCTCTCCGGACCGGGAGGAAGCGCACGACCTCGTCCAGGAAGCGTTCCTGCGGGCGGCGCGGCAGCCCTCCTCCGTGCCGGACGGCGCCGAGGAGGCCTGGCTGGTCCGCACCCTGGTCAATCTATGCCGCGACCGCTACCGGCGTCTCGGGGTCCGCTCGCGAGCCCACGAGTCGCTGCGGCGGGAGGAAGAGAGGGTCCACCCGGAGGCGGCGGCGGTGGCTCGGGCCACGGTACGCGCCGCCCTCGCCCGGCTCGCTCCCCGGCGGCGGGCGGTGATCGTGCTCCATGAATTGGAAGGTATGCCGGCGCGCGAGGTGGCGCGGCTGCTCGGGATCGCCGAGGTGACGGTGCGCTGGCACCTGCTGACGGCCCGGCGCGAGCTCGCCCGCGTGCTGCTGGAGGACCGGAGATGAACGACGAACGAATTCGCCAACGACTGCGCGAGGGGGACCCCGTCACGGGCGAGAGCGGCCTGACCCCCGGCGAGGTCCGCGCCATGCGCCGCGCCGTGCTGACGGCGGCCCCGGAGCCCCGGCGTCGGCTCCTGCCCATGCTCGCTCTGGCCGGAGCGGCGACGGCGGCGGTCCTGATCGCCCTTTTCGCTCTGAGGCCCGGCTCGGTCCAGCCGCCGGCGCCGGCGCGGGTCGCCGCCGTGCCGGCCCGGCCGCCGGAGCCGCAGGCCCCGCGGATCTCGGCCTCCCCGGTGGCACCGCCATCGCGGGGGGAGAACAAACAAAGACCCGCTCACCGGCGGCGCCATCTCCGGGCCGCTCCGCCGGAGACCGCCACCCTGGCCACCCTCGAGCCCACCGGAAATCCGCCGGAAGAGCCCGGGGCACGACAGATCCAGTTCTCCACTCCCGGGGGAACGCGGATCATCTGGACGCTCACTTCGGGAAAAGCTTCCCGCTAAGGAGATAGGACCATGAGGAACACCATCATCCGCTCGATCCTTCCACTCGCCCTGCTGCTGACGGGCTCCCTGCGGGCGGAACCGCCGGCGGGGCCGCCCCCCCTGGATCAGCAGGAAACCCAGTACGCGATCCGGTTCCTGGATCTCCACGCCGTCGAGGTCCTCGCCTGGGACCAGTGCGCGCAGAAGGAACGCTGCCGCGTGATAACCGTTCTCCCCCCGCCCGATTCGAAGCTCAAGGGTTATCTCGGGGTGAGGGCCGACCCGGCCGTACTGGAGAAGATCTCCCGCGCCCTGGCCAAGGCGGACGGCAACCCGCGCGACCAGAGCTTCCAGCTCCTCCTGCTCGCCGCCGGCAGCAAGGCCCGCAACGGCGGACCGGAGATTCCCGCCAACGTCCAGAAGGCGCTGGCGGATCTGAAGAGCTTCCTCCCCTTCAAGGGGTACGAGCTCCTCGACTCGACCTGGATGCGCGCCACGCAGGACCGGGGAACGGAAGCGCGGCTGGTCGGCCGGGACGGCGCCTCCTACAGCGTCACGCTCCTGTTCCGCGCCCCGAGCTCAGGGGACCTTTTCATCGACGGTTTCCGGCTGAAGGCGGAGCCCTTCACGCCCACCTCTCCCGGGGGTGTCAGGGAGACCAGGAACACACGGCCCGGCCGCGACCTGATCCAGACCACCTTCGGGATCAAGACCGGGGAGACCGTCGTCGTCGGCACCTCGAAGGTCGAGGACTCGGACGAGGCCCTGGTCGTGCTGCTGACCGCCGTGCCGGCCTCGTAGAAGCTTCAAAGGACGTAAAGGACAGCAAGGACGGCAAGGACAACAAGGACGAGGACATCCCGATCCTCTGGGTGTCCTTTGAGTCCTTGTCGTCCTTTACGTCCTTGAATTTCAGCGCCCCCGTCTTGACACCCTCCTCCCCCTCTCCGTAGTCTGCCCTCTGGCTCTCGCCTGAGCCGCCTCACCTCATCCCGACAGGAAGACACGGCATGAAATCGATCCGTCCCCTTTTCTTCACCCTGCTGCTCGCCGCTTCCGGCCTCCTGGCTTTCCAGCAGCCT
>JBDSHF010000254.1:0-24485 GCA_039918595.1 Thermoanaerobaculia bacterium | reverse complement strand
GGAGGGAAAAACCCGTGCAACTCGGCATTCTTGGTCTCCCGAAGTCGGGAAAGACGACGCTCTTCAATACGCTGACCGCCTCGCATCAGTCGACGGACAAGTACGCGACCTCCAGCCAGACCAACATGGGGACGGCGCAGGTCCGCGACACCCGTCTGGAGGCGCTTCGCGACCTGTTCAAGCCCAAGCGCTACGTGCCGGCCACGGTCCAGTACGTGGACATCCCCGGCATCACCAAGGGGGAGAGCGCCGAGAGCCTCGACCTCGCGAAGCTCAAGATGGTCGACGCGCTGGTCCACGTGGTGCGGGCCTTCGACGACCCCGAAATCCTCCACCCGGAGGGGAGCGTCGACCCGGCCCGGGACGTCTCGACGATGGACCTGGAGCTGATCCTGGCCGACCACGACATCGTGGAGCGGCGGCTCGAGCGGCTGGAGAAGGCGACCAAGCGGGGGCTGAACCCGGAAGAGCTGCGCGAGCGGCAGATCCTCTCGGAGATCGTGATGCCGGCGCTGGAGGCCGAGAAGCCGCTGCGGGAGGTCGAGCTCGATCCCGAGGACGAGAAGCGCCTGCGCGGCTTTCAGCTCCTCTCGGCCAAGCCGATGCTGATCGTGATCAACGCCGACGAGTCCCGGGCGGCCGACGCGCCCGAGGCCTTCGGCGTCCAGCCCCGGCCGGCGGTGCGGGCGGTGACGGTGAGCGCGCCGATCGAGCAGGAGATCAGCACCCTCTCGCCCGAGGAGCAGAAGGACTTCCTGGCCGATCTCGGCCTTTCCGAGCCGAGCATCGACCGGGTGACCCGGGCGAGCTATGACCTGCTGGGGGTGATCTCCTTCTTCACCGTCGGGGAGGACGAGGTGAGGGCCTGGACGATCCGCCGGGGCTCCAAGGCCCGTGAGGCCGCCGGCTCCATCCACTCCGATATCGAGCGCGGCTTCATCCGCGCCGAGGTCGTCCCCTGCGACGACCTGATCCGCCTCAAGACCTTCGCCGCCTGCCGCGACGCCGGCCTGCTCCGCCTGGAAGGGAAGGAGTACCTGATGAAGGACGGCGACGTGACTCACTTCCGCTTCAACGTCTAGCAGAAACAAGGGACGAAAAGAGACTCCAGGGACACCAGGGTTCCTGCCGTCCCTGAAGTCCCTGCTGCCCCTTTCGTCCCTTGTTTTCTTCGGCCTACCGCCGCGCCGCCGCGTTGGGAGCGATCCGCAGGTTCAGCCGGCCCGTGCTCTGGATGCCCGGACGGTAGTAGACGCCGCCGGGCGAGGGGGTGACGACCTGCGCGGGCTGGTCGCCATCCTCGTCGTCGCCTCCGGGCACCTCCTGGATCGTCGGCTCCGGACGGTTCCATTCGCGCAGCCCGCGCTGCCCCTGAGCTGCGGGGCCCGGGCGCGCTCCGCGGGCCGCCCCGGCCTGGCCAGTGGGATTGCGGCGATCGAGATCCCCCTCGCGCAGCACGGTGCTCCCGGCGGCACCCGTTGCCGGCGGAGCCGCCTGCGGTCCCCGCCCCGCCACCGGCTGGCGGGAAGCCGGCTGACGGGGCTGATTCGTCGGGGCCGCTGCGGTCTCATCCACGGGCGGGGCGGGCTTCGGCACCAGCAGGGCGGCGATCCGCGCCGCGTCGTCATACATCTTGGGCACCTGCGGGTTGCCGGCAAAGTCGTTCTTGTAGGCGCGCAGCATCGCCTGGGTCACCAGCTTGTTGTCGACGATGTGGGGATTGACCTCGGGGAAGGCGAGTTGCGGGTCGAGCGCGAACGCCCGCGCGTAGGAGTCGACCGCCTTCGAATTCTGCCGGCGGACCTCCTCGATCGTGCCGAGCTGGTAGTGGGCCCAGGCGTGGTTGGGATCGGCTTTCACCGCGCGCTGGTAGAGATCATAGGCCTCGCGCAGCTCGCCGCGCTGTTGCAGCAGCAGCCCGAGGTTGAACAGGGCCGACGCCTTGTCGGGGTCGAGCTCGATGGCCTTGCGGTAGGCCACCTCGGCCTCCGGAGCTTGCGGGACGAGCATCAGGAGGTTGCCGAAGTCGTTGAACACCGCGGGGTCCTGGGGGCGCTCGACGGTGAGGCGGCGCTGCGCCTCGATCGCCTTGGTGAGATTCGGCGGCACCGCCGCCAGGGCCGCGATCGCCACGGCCGCGGTCAGGGCGGCGAGGGAAGAGACGAGGATCCACGAACTCCTTCTACGCACGGATATTCTCCTTCTAAGAGCCCTCGCGGGCTGCGACCGGGCGGGCCTTGAGCTTGACTTTGCCATCCTCGGAGGCCAGCCGGAACTGCACTTCCGCGCAGCCCGTCTTCTCCCGGATGGCGGCCACCTGCCGCTGGATATAGGTCTGGAAGCTGTCGAGATCGAAACGGGGGGTATCCCCCGGAGCGGAGACGAGACCCTGGTAGAGCGCCGCGGCCGCCTCGGGATCGACGCGGTCGCCGAAGACGATCCCCTGCGCCGGATCGTGACGCCGGGGGGCCGGGGGTGGCGCGTGGCGAGCGGCGGGGTGACGCCCCTCCTCGGTGTCGCGCAGGCGGCGGTTGAACAGTTCGTTGTAGCTGTTGAAGCGGGCTTCGAGGTCGCTCAGCCGGAAGTTGTCGACGGCGGTCGCGCCGTTGCTTGAAGCCCGGAGAGCGCGGATCTGCGCCAGGACGCGCCCGCGCAGCTCCTCCGGCGGGAAGGGGAGCGCGCCGTTGAAGAAGCGCTCGAAGTCGACGCGGAGCTGCTGGACGTCCCGGTTGAGCACGTCGAGGGCGTCGCTCAAGCCCGGAGCCTGGCGCCGTGCCGGCGCCTGCGGAGCCTTCGCGGCAGCCCCCGGCTTGAGGGGCTGGAGCGGTGAGCCGGCTCGCGGATTTCGCTTGGCGTCCACGGATCTCCTAGAATGCTCGGGGCTTGACCATGAATAACTCCAATTCCCTCGACGCCCGGCGCGGTCTGCCGTCGCTCGACCGGCTGCTGAGCCATCCGGCGCTGGCAACTCTCATCCCATTATACGGGCGTGGCTCCGTAAGGGTCCAAGCCCAGCGTGCGGTCGACGAATTGCGGAGCCGGTTGGCCGCCGAGCCGCCGCTTTCCGAGACGGAGCGGGAGAGCGCGGTCGCCACGCTGCCGGAGCGCGCCGCCGCCCGCGTCGAGGCGCTCCTCGGCAATCCCCTGCGCCGGGTGCTCAACGCCACCGGCATCTTCCTCCACACCAATCTCGGCCGGGCGCCGCTGCCGGAGACGGTGGCGCGCGGCCTGCCGGCGCTGCTCGACGCTTACTGCGATCTGGAGATCGACCTCGCCACCGGCAAGCGCGGGCAGCGCACCCGCCGCGCCGAGCGGCTGCTCACCGCGCTCACCGGCGGCGAGGCCGGCCTGGTGGTCAACAACAACGCCGCGGCGCTGGTGATCGCGCTGGCGGCGCTGGCCAAGGGGCGCGAGGTGGTGGTGTCGCGCGGCGAGTTGGTCGAGATCGGCGGCTCGTTCCGCATCCCGGAGATCATGGCGGCCGCCGGCGCCCGCCTGGTCGAGGTGGGGGCGACCAACCGTACCCGGCTGGCGGATTACGAGGCGGCGATCGGGCCGGAGACGGCGCTCCTGCTCAAGGTCTTCCCCAGCAACTTCCGGCAGATCGGGTTCGTCGCCGCGGTCGCGCCCCGGCAGCTCGCGGAGCTCGGGGCCCGCGCGGGAATCCCAGTGCTGGTGGACGAGGGGAGCGGCCTGCTGCGTCCGCACCCGGCGCCGCAGCTCGCCGGCCACCCGAGCCTCGCCGAGCTCATCACTCAAGGATGCGATCTCGTCACCGGCAGCGGCGACAAGCTGCTCGGCGGCCCCCAGGCCGGTCTCCTCGTGGGCCGCGCGCCGTTGATCGAGCGCTGCCGCCGCCACCCGCTCTATCGCGCCCTGCGCCCCGACCGCATGGGGATCGCGGCGCTCGAAGGGGTGCTCCGCCTCCACCTCGCCGAAGCCCCGCTGCCGCTCGACCGCCTCTGGCCGGCCGGAGAGGCCCACCACGCCCGCCTGGAGAGGGTTGCCACAGCGCTGGGGGCCGAGATCGTCCCCGCCGAGGCGTTTCTCGGCGGCGGCTCGGCCCCGGAAGCCCCCATCCCCGGCGAGGCCCTGGCCCTCCCTGGAGACGACGCCCTCCTCGCCCGCCTGCGCCTGGGCGATCCGCCGGTCGTCGGCTACCTCCGCCAGGATCGCCTGCACCTCGACCTGCGGACCGTCGCCCCCGAGGACGACGATCTGCTCATCGCCGCCGTCCATGTCGCATCGCAATCCAAAATCCAAAATCCAAAATCCAAAATCTAAAATGCCCACCGGCCGCATCCTGATCGTCGAGGACCGCGATTCCCTGCGCCGCATGCTGGAGCGGGCGCTCGGCCAGGAGGGGTACGAGGTGTCGGCGGCGGCGGACGGCCGCGCCGGCATCCGGCTGCTCGCCGAGCGCCCCTTCGACTTCGTGCTGACCGATCTCAAGCTCCCCGACGTCTCGGGGATCGAGGTGCTGGAGGCCAGCCGGGCGGCGCAGCCGCGGGTCCCGGTCGTGGTGCTCACCGGCTACGGCACAGTGGGCACGGCGGTCGAGGCGATGAAGCTCGGCGCCTACGACTTCCTGGAAAAGCCGCTCGAGATCGACGACCTCGCGCGGCTGATCGAGCGGGCGCTCGGCCAGCGCGACGAGGCGCCAGTCTTCCGGGCCCCCGGGGCGCCGCCGATCATCGGCGCCCACCCGCGGCTGCGCGCCGCGATCCGCCTGCTGCAGCGGGTCGGGCCCACGGAGAGCACGGTGCTGCTCACCGGCGAGAGCGGCACCGGCAAGGAGCTCTTCGCCCGCGCGATTCACGCGCTCTCTCCGCGCAAGTCGGGCCCCTGCGTCGCCCTGAACTGCGCCGCGATCCCGGAGGCGCTAATCGAGAACGAGCTCTTCGGCCACGAGAAGGGGGCCTTCACCGGCGCCGACCGCCGCCAGCCGGGGCGCCTCGAGCAGGCCGAGGGGGGGACGCTGTTCCTGGATGAGATCGGCGAGCTGCCGCTCGGCGTGCAGGGCAAGGTGCTGCGGGCGCTCGAGGAGCGGACTTTCGAGCGCGTGGGCGGCGGCCGGACCCTGCGCGCCGACATCCGGCTGGTCGCGGCCACCAACCGCGACCTCGCGGCGATGGTGGACGACGGCGGGTTCCGGGCCGACCTCTTCTTCCGGCTGAACGTCTTCCCGATCGAGCTGCCGCCGGTGCGCGAGCGGGCGAGCGACGTGCCGCTGCTCGCCCGCCATCTGCTCGTCGAGATCGCCCGCCGGCACCGGGTCGAGCCGCCGCCGCGGCTCGAGGAGGACGCGGCCGAGCTGCTCGCGAGCCAGCCCTGGCCGGGCAACGTCCGCGAGCTGGCGAACGTCCTCGAGCGGGCGGTGATCCTGGCGGAGGGGCCGGCGATCCGCGCCACCGACCTGCGGTCCCTGCTACGCCCCCTCGCCGGCTCGGGCGAGCGGGAGCGGATCCGGCAGGCGCTGACCGAGGCCGGCGGCGACAAGCGCCAGGCGGCGGAGATCCTGGGGATGAGCTATCGCACCGTGCTCCGCAAGGTGCGGGAGCACGATCTCGAGGGCGTGCCGAAGTATCGGGAGTGAAGGAAAGAAGGGCGGGGACGAGACCGCCCCCGCATTTCCGCCTGGGCAGCGGACCTACGGCTTCTCGTCCGGCGAGGCCACGTTGATCGGGAAGCCGCTGACCTCGAACTTCGCGCTGGCGAAGGTGAAGATCCCCGGAAAGGTGGCCCGGAACTGGACCGTGCCGTCCGCCTTGATGGACGTCGCGGCCAGCAGGCCGGAAGCCGTCCCGACCCGGTCCCCCCCCTCGTTATAGAGCTGGACCTCGACCGACGCGTTGATCATCACCTCGCCGGTCGTGTTGTGGACGCTCCCCTCGACCCAGAGGCCTTCCCCGTCGGGGTTGTCCACCCGCTTCCAGTCGCTGACGACGAGAGGCCCGGCGTGGGCGGCCGCCGGCGCGCTGGCCGCCGCGCCGTCGGCGCCGGCGGGCGTGGGCTTGCGAAAGTCCTTGTCGGTCAGCACGGCGATCTTCTTCTGCGGGACCGCCGCCGGCGGCGCCGCCGTCGCCTGGACCTTGGCCGCGGCGGTGGCCTTCGTGCTGGCGTCGAGGTCCACCTCCGAGGCGCGCAGGGAGGCGAGAGCGCCATCGTCGGCCCGGGTGAAGACGACCAGCTTGCCCTTCATCTGCCAGGGCCCCTTCGTCTCCACCCGGCCCCCCTCGTGCGTCACCAGCCAGTCGGCGTGAGCCGTGAGGGGAGCCAGCCCCAGGGCCAGCAGGCCGAGGGCGATCCCATGGACGATACCAAGCCGCTTGCTCATCAGATCACCACTCCTTGAAGTTCTGCTCGATGACACAGATCGGGACGCTCCCATACCGCTGCTGAATGGTGTCGGAGCCGCTGCCGTTGATGCTGATCCACTGATTGCCGAACTTGCACCGGGAAGGCATGAGCTGCTTGACCTGGTCGATGATCTGCTGCTGCGTGAGATCGATACCGCCGGAGCCGCCGGAGCCACCCGTGCCGCCAGTGCCGCCAGAACCGCCAGAGCCACCGGTGCCGGTCGGCGGATTCTTGGTCGCGCCCTGCTCGACGTACGGGCTGGTCACGAACGTGGAGACGACGCGGTAGCGGGTCGTCGTGCCGCCCGTCTGCACGACCCCGTTGCCATTGTTGGTGTAGACCACGTAGATGTGGCTGCTGCCGCCGCGGGCGCACACCGCGGCCGGGTCGGTCCCGATCTCCTGCGGCTGGAAGCCGGAGAAGATGATGATCCCGGAGAGGCCGAAGGTCGAGGTGATCACCCTCTCGTCCGCCTGCAGCTTCAGGAACCACCCCTTGCTCTTGCCCAGGCTGGGGTTCAGCAGGAAGTTGGTCGAGGAGCTGACGTTGGCCGCGGTGACGTCGATGGCCTCGTAGTTCGCCTCCGTCTTCGGCAGGCTGCCGGAGGTGAAGTTGTCGTCGAGGATCAGGTAGTACCTGCCGACCTGGCCGTCCAGGTTCCAGAGGTTCTCGCGGTCGCCGGTGCCGAAGGCGAGGGCGAATCGCCCCAGCTTGGAGACGTACAGGATCGACGGCGCCAGGTAGATCGGCCGGCCCAGCGTGTCGAAGATCGCGAAGGGATCCCACGAAGTGTCGGTGATCCGCTGCACCGTCGCGGCGGCGGCGAGGGGCGGCACCGCCTGGGTGGTGACCAGCGAGACGCCCTGCAGCGTCCCGGGAGAGCTGATGTCGATCTTGTACAGGAAACCGGCGGTGGTGCCCATGTAGATCGTGTCCAGGTAGCCGTCGAGATCCGAGTCGAGCACGGCGGGGTCCGCGGCGGCGGCGCCGACGACCTTGCGCTTGTAGATCGTCAGGCCGGTCTCGACGTCCACCATGTAGATCCAGTTGCCGCGCTTCGGGCTCAGCTTGTTGTCGGCATCCATGCCGCCGCCGAAGATGGCGACGAACTTGTCGACCTGCACGCCCCCCTCGATCACCTTGATCCGCCCGATGATCGGCACCGACCAGGTCTGCCCGAGGTCGGCCAGGCCGTTCTTGTCCTCGTCCAACTGGGAGGAGGCGATCGAATCGGTGTACTCCCAGAGGACGGCCGGGTACGGCAGCGTGCCGCAGCCGGAGACGGTGCCGTTGGTGGTCGACAGGCAGCTCGGAACCGTCTGCTGGGTCGGGTTGTTGCTGCCGTCGAGAGTGTCGGGGTGCGTCACGTCCAGGGCGTAGTAGCCGCTGATGAAATCGCCCACCCGGCCGCCGCCGTCGATGGCGCCCCCCTCCCGGAAGCCGCCGATGGCGACCGTGCGCCATTCGCGTTCACTCGCGTTCGGAGTGCCGCTGTGGTTGGGATCGAGGAAGACGTCCTGGACCCTGGGCGTGCCGTCGACGCCGAAGATCTCGCGGCCGCCCTCGACCTGGCTGCGCACGACCGGCATGGCGAGGCGGGGGATGTAGGAGAAGATCTCCTTGCCGGTGCCGTCCGTGAAAGCCTTCGCGCCGCTGTCCCAGACGCCGGCGTCGAAGGCGTGGAGCTGACCGTCGTTGGCCGCGGCGAGCAGCATCTTGCGGCGCCGGCGCTGCTGCTGCGCGTAGCACTGGTAACCGGGGTTGCTGGTGCAACCGGTGGACGCATTGGCGTAGAGGTTCGCGGTGTAGAAGCCGAAGTTGTTGGGACGGTCGACGAGCACCGGATCGGCGTGGAAGATGTCGCCGAGGATGTACTTGATATTCCGGTCCGGCAGCCCGGTCACCTGGATGGTGGAGCTCTTGACCACCAGCGTTTCCCTGATGATGCCGGTGACGCGCTGCTTGACGAGGGTGGAGTCCGCGGCCGTGGCCGGGATGGGCAGCTTGAACCCCTTGAGGAGATCGGTCCAGTCGGGGGTGGGGTTGGTCTTCGGGTCGCCGCTCGGCGGCACGAACAGGCGCAGGGTGGAGGGCACGGTGCCGCTCGCCACCTCCCGGGTGTAGAAGACCCGGCGCTGACTCGCGCCCGTGCCGAGGCGGAGCGTGTTCACGTCGACCGTCGAGGCGACATCGACCGGTTCCGGAGCCTGGGTCAGGATCGACTCGCCGGCGTCCCACAGATGGCAGGTCGACCGCCCCGCCGTGCCCAGTGCCGGGCAGGCCCGGGTACGGTCCGGCTTGCCGTCCTTGAGGGGGAGCGGCTTGAGGTAGCCGTCGAGATGGCCGTCCCAGACGGCGGCATCGTTGAGCGGCGTGAAGTTCGAGAGATAGATGCGGTCCGCGATCTCCGCCTGTACCGACGGCACGGCGGCGGAGGCGAAGGTGCTCGCCTGCTCCTTGATCTTGCCGAGGGCGGTCTTGAGGTCGGCGACCAGCTCGTCCTTGGTCTGCGGATAGAAGATGTGGTCGGCGTCCGCCATGCAGCTCAGCGTGTTGCCCGCGGTGGCGGTGACGCCGAAGGCGACCACGAAGGTCGTCACGCCGTACTGATCCTTGAGCAGCTTGGTGTACTTGCAGGGGTCGCCGCCACAGGTCTCGTCGCCGTCGGTGAGGATGAGCAGGAACTTCTGGCGGCACTGGAACGAGGTGTCCTGCGCGCCCGCGACGGCGGCCCAGCCGCCCAGCGCGCCGCAGGTGTCGCTCGAGCAGCCGCTGTACCAGGTGCGGAACTGCTGGACCGAGGCGCCGAGCGGCGTCGAGCCGCCGGCGATCAGCGGGCGCTGGTTCTCGCTCTTGAGCCGCAGGAACGTCTCGGCGCCGGCACGGTCGTTCGCCAGGAAGGGCGCGATGCGGAAGTCGGGGACCGTCGAGCTGTCGACGTAGTTCGGCGCCAGCCGCTTCAGGATGTCGACCTTGTGGTCCGTTTTCCAGTCCAGGGGGATGACGTCGCCGGAGGTGAACGAAGTCCCCCGGGGGTCCGAGCTGTCGGTCGGCCAGCGCAGGCTGTAACCATTCGCGTTCTTGTCGCTGGGGGTGTCGGTGTTCGGGTCCCAGCCGGAGCAGGAGTTGTTGGCGACGGAGTCGACGGCGACGCTGGTGTAATAGGTGATGGTCGGATTGGTGCGGTCCGGGTTGGTGCCCGCGTTGTCCCAGGAGGCGAATTCGCCGACCGGCGTGAAGCCGACGGTCGGCGTGCCGAGCGACGTGGTGCTCGAGCACGCGGCGTTGTTGCACTTGAGGACCGTGACCTTGACGCTGAGGGCGCCGCCGTAGGTCCCCGTGACCGGCGTGTAGGTCACCTTGTAGGTGATGCCGGCGGTCCGGATGTAGAAGGTCTGGGTCGAGGCCGCCGCGAAGGTGCGCCCCCCCTTGGGGAGGCGCCGCACGCGGGTCAGCTCCCAGACGTCGTCGAGATCCGCCGGCGACGCGGCATAGCAGCCGATCTCGTGGTCGCTATTGCCGGTGTCGCAGATCCAGGGGGTACCGTTGCCGAAAACCTCGCGCGCCCCGGCGGCCGGGAAGTAGGTGCTGCCGGTGAGCAGCACGCCGTTTCCCGTCGCCTCGTAGAGCCAGTGCTTCTGGGTCATGGCGAGCTGGTCCTGGTTGTAGGTCGCGAAGCCCAGCGCCACCTTGGGCAGGCCGGGGTCGGTCAGCACCTCGTAGAGCGCTTCCTTGGCCTGATAGAACTTGGAGTTCTGGTCGTCGGCCTGCAGCGGCACGAAGCAGTCGCCGGACGGGCAGGTGGTCCCCTTCGGGCTCCAGTTCATCGAGCCGGAGGTATCGAGCAGGATGAACAGGTAGGGATCGGCGATCGTGGTGCGCAACAGGTCGCGGTCGTCGCCGCGCGCACCAGCGGGGCCGAGCAGCGCCAGCAGCGCGAGCGCGGCGGCGGCGCGGACGAGGATCCGGACGAACGCGGTCCGGCCGATACACCAATCTCTGGGCGACATAGGAGCCTCTCCTCGAAAGAGCTGCGTCTAGAACTTGATCTGAGCCAGCACCGCGGGGTCCTCAGGAACCTGACTGGGGTCCAGCGGCCAGGGCTCGAACTGGAACATCGCGCTCAGGGTCTTCTGCCCGAGCAGCGTCGCGGTGTTTGGGGGGTCGCCACTGCCGCTCCAGGCGACCCGCTCCGAGGTGGCGCTGACGGCATGATTGACCCGCCAGAACTTCTGCTTGCCTTCCTCGGACTGGCAGAGGTCGCACCGCACGTACTGGATGGGCACGAACGCCGAGATGGTGACCCGGTCGGCGACGTTGGTGGACAGGCTGCTCCCGGCCCCCACCGAGACCTTGTTCAGGATCACGGTCCTGGGGCCGGGCAGCGTCGGGCTGTCGGGGTTGTTGTTGACCAGCAGCGCTTCCGCCACCGCCACCCCGAGGCCGGAATCGGCGGAGTAGAAGGACCGGCTGACCGTCCTCTCGTTGGAGCCGACCTGCACCTCGGTCTGGGTGACCAGGGCGAGCGACAGCGCCAGGATGGTGAGGACTACGAGGGCGAGCAGCGTGATGATATAGGCGCTGCCCGCTTCGGAACGAATCTGCGTCTTCATCCAAGATTCCTCATGTCGATCACGGTGCGCAGAATGCGGCGGCGGTACATGCGCTCCTCGTCGGAGTTGAACACCGTCGTCTCGGGCTTGTTGTACTTGTTGTCCTCCACCCGTACCAGCGTCGCCGCCTGGTAGTCCTTGTCGCGGCGGTCGGTCCGGGCGAGCGTGGAGAGCCGGATGTAGTAGAGGGTGGAGCCGGCGAAGAGCACCGGGTCGGTGGTCGCCTCGCCGTTGTACATCCAGTCGTCCGTCTCGCCGTCCGCCGATTCGTAGATGCCGCAATGCCTGTCGTCGGACCGGATCGTGCCGGCGGCGCAGGCGCCGGCGGCGGGATCCTTGGCCGGGGTATCGAGGCCGAGCGCGACCTGGAAGTCGAAGATGTTGTCGGCGATGTCCGCCTGCCAGTTGGCCTCGTCGCCATCCCAGGGGGCCTGGGTGCCGGGATAGACGCGGGCGCGCGACAGCTTCGGCGCCAGATCGGAGGTCTTGTCGCCGGAGATCACGTGCTCCCGGCGGACGTAGAACCGGTACTCCTCGATCAGACCGACGAAGCTGACAGCCTTCAACTCGGGCGGGAAAACGCCCGCGCCCGCAGAGGAGAACTTCGCGTAGTCGGAGGTGTGAATCCCCGACGATATCTTGAAACCGATGGTGAACTGGCTCGGATTCGTGACGTTCGAGTTCGCCTTGTCAAACTCGACCACGGCCCAGACGTCGGAGCCTTGGCTGCCGACCAGCAGCAGAGCCTCCGGCCGATTCTTGTCGAACGCTTCCTTGAGCGCCGTCAGATCCTGCGGGATGCCGGTGGGAGTCTTGATGTCGATGCGGACCGTGCCGTAGGTCGGCGCGGCGGCCGAGGGTTTGAGGCTGAACGCCGTGCTGTCGGCCGTCTTGACCTGATAGGTCGGGGCCGCGAAGACCCCCCGGACCGTCAGCACGTCCGAGCCGGGGACGACCTCGGGAGTGGCGGCGGTGCCGCCGACGTAGGTGTTGTCTGCCACGTTGTTGGCGACCACCACCGCCGTGCCGGTCGGCAGGTTGCCCAGCGGCAGGCCGCCGCGGCCGGCCATGCGGATCAGCCGCACGGAGTCGTTCTGGGCCACGCGCAGGGACTGCTGCATGTCCGAGACGTTGGTCTGCACGCGGGTCAGCCGGTTGCTGAAGTCGAACAGCGCCAGCACGCCTAACAGGACGATGATGGTGACGATCAGCGAGACCGAGACCTCGATGAGGGTGAAGCCGCGCTGCCGCGATCCACGCAGGGGCTGGGGGTCCATCATAGGCTCCGTGTCGATCATGGTCGCTCCGCCTCAGAAGGGCTTGATAACCTTCAGGGTGATCCCCTGGCCGTTGCCGAACAGATTTTTTTTCGGATTCGCCACAGTCACTGTGACCTCCTTGAAATGTACGAAGGTGGCCTCGGTCCCGCCCGGCTTGGGGTCGTCGAGATAACGGTCGTCCAGGTCGCTGACGGTGTACTGGCGGACCTCGGACGTGCGTCTCCAGAGCACCGTGCCGTGGCCGGCGGGATCGGCCCACCAACCCTCGTCCGTATCGCCGGTCTTGTCGAGGGCGCCCGGCGTATAGGAAGTCTTGACCTCGGAATTCGTGGCGCCGGCCGGGACTTCCATGCGATCGTTGTTGAACGGCACGTTCAGCAATTCCTCGACCTGGGTCCGGCTGCCGTTGGTCGCCTGGGTGGCGTCGTTGCCGCTGACGTTGTCGTTGATCGAGCGGGTGAACAGCGGCAGCAGCCCGAGCGCGATGATGAGCAGGATGGCGGCGGCGATCAGCGCCTCGATGATCGAGAAGCCCGCCGCGCCATGGCGCCCCGCCGGGAGATGCTTCAGGGTGTGCATCTTCTCTCTCCTCAGTTCCATGTCCAGGCCTGGCCGTTGTCGCCGTTGGGGACGTACTTGCCGTTCTCCAATTTGAGCACCTCGATCCGCGCCGTGGCCGCGGACGCCACGCGGACCTCCATCTGGTTCCCGTAGGTGTCGGCGATGCGGAACCCCCCGGTGTCCATGATCGAGCCGCCGCTCCGGAAGATCGCCATTTTCGGTCCGCCATTGGGGTCGACGCTGAAATCCTCGACCGAACCGAAGCTCACCCCGGTCGGCAGGACGAAGCTCGCCAGCACCCGCTCGCCGGCGCCCAGCTTGCCGTCGGAGTCGCGGTCCGAGAACGCCCGCACGAGGGGGAGAACGCCGGGGCCGGTCGACGGGACGATCTGCACGATCCCCTGGGACGACGTCTTGATCGCGTCGATGCGCGCCAGCCGCAGCGCGACGGTGATCTCCTGGACCATCCCCCGCATCTTGGACTGATGGAGGGCGTTCTGGAGCGCCGGAATGCCGAGGGAGACCAGGACCATCATCAGGGCCAGCACCACGAGCATCTCGATCAGACTGAAGCCGCGCAGGCCACGGCCAAGCATTGGGTTTTTCATGGCGAGCCTCTAAAGAGCAAGGGCGGTGCCACCCTTGGAAGGGGCCGGAATATCCTGCGTAAGTCTATGAATGCAGGCGGTTTGAGCCGCGGATCAGGAGCCCGGCGCGGCCTCGCGTTCGGGCGGCTCTTCGTTACTCATCGTAACGATCGTGTCGCGCGGGAAGGAGAGCAGCGCCCGCGTCCCCCCTCCCGGCCGGTCGTCGAGGCGGATCCGCCCGCCGTGCAGCACGACGATGCGGTGGGCCAGCGCGAGTCCCAGGCCGACGCCGCCGCGCCGGCCGGTGGCGAAGGGGTGGAACAGGCGCGCCCGGATCTCCTCCGGCAGCCCGGGGCCGCGGTCATCGATCGCGATCTCGACTCCCTCCGGCTCGAGCGCGATCGTGACCTCGATCGGCCCCCGCCGCCCCACCTCGCGCTCGGCCTCGACGGCGTTGTGCAGCAGGTTGCGCACGGCGCGCTCGAGCAGTTGCGGGTCGCCGCGCAGGACGACGTCCTCCCCCTGGACGCGCACCTCGACACCGTCGAGGGCGGGATCGGCGGCGGCACGCCGCAGCAGGCGGTCGAGCGAGAGCTCCTGAACCCGGGCGGTGCCCGGCCGCGCGAACGAGAGGAAATCCTGGAGCACCCGCTCGAGGTGGTCGGCCTCGCCGCGGATCTCGGAGAGGAAGTCGGCGATCGAGTCCTCGTCCGGCCGCCGCTCGATCAGGGTCAGATAGCCGCGCAGGGTCGCGAGGCCGTTGCGCAGCTCGTGGGCGACGCCGCCCGCCATCTCGCCGAGCTGCGCCAGGCTCTCGGCGAGCCGCCCCTCCTCGGCCCGGCGCTGCGCCTCGGTGAGGTCGGCGAAGAGGACGAGCAGGCCGCGCACCTCGCCGTCGTCGCGGCGCAGCGGGTGGACGGTGAGGCCGACGGTCAGGGTCTCCCCGGCCTCGGCGCCGTGGCGCACGGCGAGCTCCTGGCGCTGGGGCGCGGTCCCCTCGGCCACCGCCGCCGCCAGGACCTCGCGCAGCTCGGGCTGGCCGGCGAGCACCTGGGCGAGCGGCGCTCCCGGCTCGGGGAGCTCGGCGCCGAGCAGAGCCGCGCCGACGGCGTTGAGCGCCAGCACCCGCCCCTCGCGATCGATCAGCAGCAGGCCGCTCTGCAGGCTGGCCGAGAGCGTCCGCTCGAGGGCGGCGATGTCGTCCTCCGGCGAGCGCCCCTGCCGGCCGGCGAGGGAGGTCAGGGCACGATCGAAGGTAGAGAGCAGGAAGTCGATCTCGTCCTCCCCCGCCGCGCCGGCGCCCCCCACCAGGCGGGCGCGCGCCAGCAGCGTCTCCCAGGGGCTCAGCAGATGGCGGAGGAAGAACAGCAGCAGCACCGCCAGCGCGGCGTTGATCGACATCACGGCGACGGTGAGCACGGCGAGCGAGCGGCGCTGCCGCGCCAGCACCCGGGCCGGCAGGTCCACCCGCACGTAGCGCCGGTCCGCGCCGCGCCCGAGCGGGGCGAAGCCGATCACCGTGTCGGGCGACGAGTCGTCCGGCCCGACGCCGACCGGCTGGGTGATCGGCCGGCCGCCGGCCGGGTCGAGCAGGCCGCCGGCGGGGAGCTCGCCGAGCATCGCGATCGCCTGCCCGCGGGCGTCGACGAGGGCGACGCCGCGCGCCGACGGCGCCGGCTGGCGCAGGTCGAGCGGGCTCGGCACCGCCGGCCCGGCGGATGCGGCCAGGCGGTCGGCCACCGCCCGCGCCACCCGCGCCGCCTCCTGCTGGCGCTCGCCGGCGAGCAGCGCGATGGCATTGCGATAGGAGAAGAGGGTGAAGGTCGACAGCACCACCAGCAGCAGCAGGGCGACGGGGAGCAGGATCAGCACCTCGCGCCGCAGCCCCAGCCGCCGTGGCGGCCGCGCCGGGGAGGTCATGAGAGCTGCGCGTACGCGGCGTACGCCCGCACCAGCGGCTCGCCGGCGAAGAGGGCGATCAGGCCGCCCAGGGCGAGGAAGACGCCGAACGGCAGCTTGGCCTTGAAGTCGAGCCCGCGCACCGCCATCAGCGTCAGGCCCACGGCCGCCCCCGAGAGAGCGCCGAAGAAGAGGGCCACCAGCACCCCCTTCCAGCCCAGGAAGGCGCCGATCAGGGCGAGCATCTTGACGTCGCCCAGGCCCATCCCCTCCTCGTGGCGCCAGAGGTACCAGGCGATCCAGACCGCGAGCAGCACGCCGGCGCCGAGAGCGGCGCCGAGGGCCGCGCCCGCGACCGCTCCCCAGGGGCCGTCCCCCAGCCGGGCCCAGGGGACCAGCGGCTGCAGGAGCAGCCCGAGGACGATCCCCGGGTACGTCAGCTTATCGGGGAGGATCATGTGGTCGTAGTCGATCATCGCCAGCGCCAGCATCAGGGCGGCGAACAGGGCGGCGACCGGCGCCTCGAGCGAGATGCCGAAGCGCAGGTAGCAGGCGAGGAAGAGCGCCGCCGTGGCCGCCTCCACCGCCGGGTAGCGCCAGGAGATCCCCGCCCCGCACTGGCGGCAGCGCCCGCGCAGCAGCAGGAAGGAGAGCACGGGCACATTGTCGAAGGCGCGGATGGCGGTGCCGCAGCCCGGGCAGCGCGAGCGCGGGAAGACGGTGGAGATCCCCAGCGGCAGCCGGTAGATGACCACGTTGAGATAGCTGCCGACGATCAGGCCGAGGACCGCGGCGTAGACGCCGAGGAGGATCTGGAGCTGCACGGTTCGAGGATTCTACGCCAGATGGCGCCGCCGGCCGGTAAAGAAGAAGATCGCCACCCCGGCCGCCAGCGCCACCAGGGTGACCAGAGCGCCGGGGCCGAGGAGCCGTTCGTGGTAGCGGAGCTCGAGGCGGTGCTCGCCGGGCGGGATCCGCAGCCCGAGCTGGCAGGCCGCGGTCGGATAGATGGCGAGCGGCGCGCCGTCGAGCAGCGCCCGCCACCCCGGGTCGAAGGTCATGGCGGCGACGAACAGGCCCCCTTCCTGTGCCCGATACCGGAGGGCGATCCGCCCCCCCTCGTCGGTGAAGGAGAGCAGAAGCGGCGGGCGGCGGAAGGACACGGTCTCCGCCGGCCCCCCCGGCCGGATCAACTGCTCGTGGCGGGAGACCTGCCAGGCGAGGATGTGGGCGGACGACAGCGCGCCGGCGGTGTCGGGGTGGAAGCTCACCCGCGGCACGAAACGGAAGCGGGGGAGCCGATAGGTGTTCGTCACCTTGCTCAGCGTCGCGGTGGGGTTGTGCCCCAGCCGCGCCGAGCGGGGAGAGCCGGCGACGGCGGGCGCTTGCAGCAGAAGGGTGCCGACGTTCCATACCCCCAGGTAGCGGTAGGCCATCTGCGGCTGCGCCCACTCGGCGTCCAGGATGCGCTGCGCCTGCCGGCCCCAGCCGGTGAGCATCAGGTCGAAATCGTTGTTGAAGGCATAGGGGAGATGCCAGAGCAGCCCCGAATAGGGCTCCAGCCGGGCGATGTAGGTGCGGGCGAGCAGCGTCCGCGGGTCCCCCCCCCAGGCGCGCGGCACCAACTCGGGGGCGCCGGGGAGCGGCGGCTGCACGAAGATCCGGTCCTCGGCGGGGAGGATCGAGGCCGCGAGCGGCGGCGGCACCGTGTACGCGCTGGCCGGCAGGGTGCGGATCAGCCCATGGCCGTAGTGCCAGAGGTCGATCGCCAGCAGGGCGACCGCCAGCCCCTCCAGCAGGCGCCGGGAGGGGCGCCGCCAGCGGCAGAGCGCGAGCAGGGCGGTGACGGCGGCGGCGGTCGCCACGGCGGCCCAGCTCTCCGCCCGCAGGTAGGCCAGGGCGGCGGCCGTGCCCCGCGCCCCCAGGTCGGGAGCGCCGTGGACGGCGATCCGCCAGAAGGCGGCCCGGGGCGCCCACAGCAGCAGGAACACGGAGACCAGGGCGGTGGCGAGCGCCACCCCCGCCAGCGCCACCGGCAGGTCGGCCGCCTCCGCGCGCCCCGCCTCCCGCTCGTCGAGCAGCCGCTGCCAGCCGAGGACGCCGGCGAAGGCGAGGGCGAGGACGGCGAGAACGGCGAACTTCTCGGGGAAGCGGAGCACCGCCAGCACCGGTACCGCCTCGCGAAGCGCCTCGTAGAGCGGGTTGTGCCGCCCGAGGGCGAGGAAGATGCCGCCCGCGAAGGCGAGCCCCCACGCCGCCCGCCGGGGGATGCGCCAGCGGATCAGGGCCGCCGCTCCCAGTACGGCGAGCAGGAGCCCCGGGTAGATCGACTCGACGTAGGGGTAGTCGCGGTCCTCGAGCTTCCAGCCGAAGTAGACCCCCTCGAGGTTGCGCGTCGGATCGCCGAGGAAGCGCGGGAAGGCGATCTCGGCCAGCCGCTCGGGAGGCATCGACCAGAGCGTCGCGTGCCACGAGGGGAGCCCCTTGCGCGGCGAGTCGGCGAGCCGCCCCAGGGTCGGCAGGAGCTGGACCGCGGCGAGCGCTACGGCGAACAGGACCGGCAGCGTTGCCCGCATCAGGGTCCGCAACGCCGCCCTCGGGTGCCGGCCGGCCGCCGAGACGGCCAGGGCCAGCACGCCGAGTCCACTCATTACCACCGTCGAGGGCTCGCCGTTGAGGAGCTGGAGCCCGAGCGCGCCACCGGCGAGGAACGCCGGCCGCCACCAGGCCCTCTTCCCCTCCAGGCGATCCTCCGCCCGTAGCGCCTGGTCCGCCCAGGCGAGCACCCAGGGGAACCAGGCCATGCTGCAGAACAGGGTGTAGGCGCTGAGCAGCGAGAGGTACGCGCCGCAGCCGGCGTACCCCACCGCCGCGAGCGCCGCCGCCCCGCGGCCGCAGCCGAGATGCCGCACCAGCCGCCAGGCGCCCGCGAAGGCGATCGCGCCGTGCAGAAAGGCGAGCAGACTGAGCGCGTAGTGCGGAGGAACCGCGAAGATCAGCCAGGTCGGCGGGTAGAACGCCGCGTAGCTGGGGTTCGAGAGCAGGGGCTGGCCGCCGTGCAGCCACGGGTTCCAGGTGGGGAGCCCATGAGCCGCGAGCTCCCGGAACGCCACGCGCAGGGGGAGATGGAAGAGAGGGATGTCGCGGTTGGCGAGCACCCACCCCGGCCGCAGCAGGGGCGCGAGCAGGCTGAGGAGCCAGCCCGCCGCGAGAACGGCTGGCGAAATCGCGGCGGACCGGCGGTGCATCCGGAGAGGATATCTACTTCTGGGGCCAGCGCACGAAAAAGCCGTCCGCCCAGACGATGTCCTGGTCGTAGTCGGTCGGGTCGAACCCGACCACGTTGTAGCTGCCGGCGACCGTGCTGCGGTCCCGGCCGCCGCTGCCGATCGCCATCACCTGCTGATTGAGCGGATTGGTCGGGTCGAGGAAGTACTGGTAATCGGTCTTCCAGCCGTCGAGCTTCTGGACCATCTCGATGTACTGCGGGGTCAGCAGATCCTGCAGGGTGGACAAATCGATCGCCTTGTACTGGCTGATATCGACGCTGGTGATCGCCGCCCCCGCCGCCGCCGCCCCGACCTCGTCCGACAGCCAGGAGAACATCGCGGTGCCGGTGATCCGCATGTCCGCCACCGTCCGCTTCTGCTTCGCCTTTTCCATCGCGTCGAGCAGATTGGGGATCAGAATGGCGGCGAGAATGCCGATGATCGCGATCACGATCAGGAGCTCGATCAGCGTAAAGCCCGTCTGTTTTCCCGCGAGTCTACGCTTCATCACAAAATCCCTCCAAGTAGTCGGAGGGGTACTTCTACAAGCGGCATGCCAGGGATGGAGCGCCTGCAAACCACTAAAAACAAGCAACTTGTGGTTATAGCCAAGCGTCTTCGAGACAAAAATCGTCAACGCTCGGGGCACGGGATGTCACTCCGCGGCCGATCCGCTCACCGCCCCTGGGGCGCGGCATAGGCGATCAGGATCCGGCGCATCCGCTCGACCCCGCGGTCGATCTCGGCGAGCGGGATCCGCTCGTCGGTGCTGTGGATCCCCTTCGAGTCGTCGGGGCCGAGCTTGAACGGCGAGAGGCCGTAGGCGGGGATCCCCCGCTCGCGGAAGAAGCGCGAGTCGGTGAAGCCGGCGATGAAGGTGGGAACCACCGGCCCCTCGGGCCCCAGCACCCGCTGCATCGCCTGGTAGAGGCGGCCGGAGGCCGGCGACGCCGCCGCGGGAGGGGAGCTCACCAGCACCTTCACCTCGAACCCCGGGCCCAGCCGGCGCTTGACCGCGGCGAGGAAGGCGACGGCGTCGGTGTCGGGCAGCAGCCGGACATCGAGCTGCGCCGCCGACCGCTCGGGGACGACGTTGATCCGCTCGCCGCCGCGCAGCACCGTCACCTGCACCGTGTCGAGGAAGAGGTTGCCCATGCCGGGCATCAGGAACTCCTTCGGGCCGCTCTCCGCGATCACGCCGTCGATGTTCGAGAACACCCGGCGCCAGCGGGCGTTCTGCAGCGGCGCGATGGCATGGGAGAAGTCGCGCACGGGCGCCGTGACCCGCCAGCGGGCGGGCTCGGAGAGCAGCCGGGCCAGCCCTTCGACGAGCTGATGATTGGCGCTCGCGGGGTTGAGGCCGGCGCCGTGCCCGCCGCGCCCCGAGGTCGAGACCTCCAGCCAGAGCGGCCGCTTCTGGGACACTTCGATCCCCCACCAGAGGAGCTTGCCGCCGGCCCCGGTCTGGCTGCGCCCGCCTTCGCCGATCACCGCCTCGACCCCCTGGAAGAGCTCCGGATGGTTGGCGAGGAGCCAGCCCGTGCCCCGCAGGCCGCCGTTCTCCTCGTCGGCCACGGCGAGGAAGACGACGTCCCGCTCCAGGGGCACCCGCCGGCGCTGGAGATCGATCATCGCGGCGAGCTGGGCAATGCCCAGGCTCTTGTCGTCGATCGCGCCGCGCCCCCAGAGCTGCCCCCCCTTGACCAGTCCGGCGAACGGCGGCACCGTCCACCCCGGGCCGGGGGGGACCACGTCCATGTGGTGAAGCAGGAGGATCGCCCGCCCGCCGCTCTTCGGCGACGACAGCCGGGCGTACAGGTTCGCCCGCCCCTCCGGGTTGGCGACCACCCGCGAGGGGATCCCCGCCCGCTGGAGGATGCCGGCCAGGAAGGCCGCCCCGCGCCCCTCGTTGCCGGGCGGATTCGAGGTGTCGATCCGCAGGTATTGCCGCAGCCATCCCGCCGGCTCCGAAAGCGCCGCGGGCGAGGCCGAGGCGGTGGCGGACGGCGCGGGCAGCGACGGCGACAGGATCAGAACGAAGGCGAGAAACGGCGGGAGCAGACGGCTTGGCGGCATTTCGGGAGAATAGTCGAAAAAACGATCAGCAAAAAAACAAAAGGGGGGTCTCCGTATCGAGACCCCCGTGGGAAGAAGAGCTTGAACGCTTTGGGCGTCGCGTGGGCCTGGCAGGCCCGTACCGTCTGCTGCTTAGTTGGTCTTCTGCGGCCAGCGGACGAAGAAGCCGTCGGCCCAGACGATGTCCTGGTCGTAGTCGGTCGGGTCGAAGCCGGTGACCGTGTAGGTGCCGCTCGGCGTGCTGGCGTCACGACCGCCGGAGCCGATGGCCATGACCTGCGCCTTCAGCACATCGGTGGTCTCGAGCCAGTAGGCGAAGTCCTTCTTCCAGCCGTCCTTGGCCGGAACCGACTGCAGGTACTGCGGAACCAGGACCGAGGCCACGGTGGTGGCGTCGGACGCGGTGTACTTGCTGAGGTCGACGTCCGTGGCGGCGGCGCCGGCGGCGGCCGCGCCGACCTGGTCGGTCAGCCAGGAGAACATCGCGGTGCCGGCGTTGCGCATGTCGGCCACGGTCCGCTTCTGCTTCGCCTTCTGCAGAGCGTCGAGGAAGTTCGGAATCAACAGGGCCGCGATGATGCCGATGATCGCGACGACGATCAGCAGCTCGATGAGCGTGAAGCCCTTCTGCCGGTTACGGATCTTGCTAATCATGTTTGGGTCTCCTCCCCCTGGGGTTTTGAAGCTGTCCTCCGGATCATCCGCGAGGCGTGTCGGTGGGGAGATAAAGCAGGGTCGATGCCAGGGGTTCATCGAACCTAACTCCTTGATTCTGCTAACGTTCATATTTCGTCACGACAAAATTTGCCACGGTGCGTTAGCACTAAGTGTCAGACACCAGCCGGCGGACCAGCCGCGTGTAGATCTCGACGCCGTCGGCGAAGGCGGGCACCGCGAAACGCTCGTTGGCGCGGTCGACCTGCAGGGTGTCGGTGTTCATGATCAGGAACGGCGAGAAGCCGTAGGTCGGCACGCCGAGGGTACGGAAGAAACGGGCGTCGGTCGCCGTCCAGGCCAGGAAATAGGGCCCGACCGGCGCGTCGGGATGGGCGTCGCGCAGGGTCTCGACGATCCCCTCGTAGACCGGGTTGTCGAGCGGGCTGCCGCCGCGGGCGGTCTGCGGCTCGTCGATCATCGTGGTCAGGCCGAAGGTCAGCCAGGACGGCACCAGCTTCTCCTGTACCGCTTCCAGCTCCTCGCCGGGCAGGAGCTGGAACTTGATCTCCAGCTCCCAGCCGCCGCCGGGCGCCTCCTTCACCGGGAACGGCACCGCCTCGTTGCGCAGCATCGACTGAATGTAGGGGGGCAGCTTGCGGAAGGCCTTGATGTCCCCCATCGCGGTTTCGATGTCGGTCATCATCTCCCGCAGGTCCTTGCGGTCGCGGGTCGGGCCGTAGGTCGCGAACACGGCGCGGGCTTCCGGCGTCAGACGCAGGTCGGTCACCGTCGGGCCGATCTCCTTGAGCGTCTTGCGGAGGTCCTCCAGACGCTGGCGATCGTCGCCGCAGAGGATCAGGTCGGCGTAGCGCTTCTGGGCGAACTCGGTCCCCCAGAACTTGATCTCGTCGCGCGCCCTCGCCTCCACCACCCCGCCCTCGGTGAGCACCGCCCAGAAGTTGCGGACCATCTCCGGGTGGAGCTGGATGATCCGCCGGATGCCCAGGCGGCTCCCGCGCTCCTCGCTGCTGGTGCCGAGGAAGAGCACCGAGTGCGTCAGCGGCACGCCGCTCTTCTTGAGCTCGATCATCGCCAGCATCTGGGCGATGGCGACGCTCTTCATGTCGAAAACGCCGCGGCCGTAGATCCAGGG
Source organism: Thermoanaerobaculia bacterium (assembly GCA_039918595.1). Classification (GTDB taxonomy): domain Bacteria; phylum Acidobacteriota; class Thermoanaerobaculia; order Multivoradales; family UBA5704; genus DATARR01. The sequence goes on along the minus strand of JBDSHF010000254.1, from coordinate 2,030 downwards.
GAGCTCGATGCGAGCCTCGAACGGCGGCGAGAACCATTCCTTGGGATCGGCCGCCGAGACGTCGATGTGGTTGTGCAGCACCAGCGGCCGGGAATCCTTGCCCACCAGCCAGGCGTAGAGGTTGGCCTTGCGCGGGCCCACCTTCTCGATGCGGTAGGGGATGCCGGCCGCCTGGAACTGGCGGGCGAGGAACTCGGCGCCCTTGATCTCGTCGCCCGTCGTCTCGCTGGTGTCGATCTGGGCGTACTTCTGGAGCAGCTTCACTTCCGGCAGGCTGGCGAAGTCGCGATGCATCCACGCTTCGCCCTTCCGGGCCTTCAGAGGGGCGTCGAGGAACTTGACGATACCCCAGGTGAGCCCCCCCACCAGGATGAGGCTGCCGTACAAGGCGATTCGCGCCGCCTGCCGGCGCCGGGCTTCGAGTCTTTGCAGGATCATGAGACCCGCGATGATAAACCGGACTTCGACAGTTGTGTATGCTTCGCTCGAATCATGAGGATTCCACTACGGCTCCTGCTGCTCCTGGCCGGCCTCGTCGCCTGCCTGCGCTACCTGTTCGCGGAGATCGCCCGCCTCAAGGGGGGGCTGGGCTTTCCGCTCGACGACAGTTGGATTCATCTGCAGTTCGCTCGCAATCTCGCGCACGGCGCCGGGCTCTCCTACAACCCCGGCGAGCTGGTGACCGGCTCGACGGCGCCGCTCTGGACGGCCCTTCTCTCGCTCCTCTTTCTCCTGCCGGGGAGCGTCGTCGTCTGGACCCAGCTCCTCGGCGTCGCCCTCTACCTCGCCGGGATCGACGCCACCTGGCGCCTCGCCCGCGAGCTGAGCCTCGGGAAGGGGCTCTCCGCGCTCGCCGCCGGGCTCACCCTGGCGACGAGCTGGCTGGTCTGGTCGGCGCTCTCCGGGATGGAGATCCCGCTCTTCGTCCTGCTCTCGCTCTGGGGGGTGATCCTCCACATGCGCGAGCGGGCCGATGCTGAACGCCTGCCGCTCTCGCTCGCCGTCCTGGCCGTCGCCGTCCTCGCCCGGCCGGAAGGGCTGCTGCTGCTGCTGCTCGCCTTCCTCGAGCGCGTCCTCGTCTTCGCGGCAGGCCCGGAAGGGGTCCGCTGGCGCCCACCCAGCCTGCGAACCCTGCTCGCCGGGGCCGGCCTCGCCGCCTGCGCCCTGGCCGGCTCCTTCCTATTCTACGGATGGGCGGGCGGTTCCGTACTGCCCACGACCTACGCGGCCAAGGGGGGCGGCGAGGTGCGGCACCTGCTGCCCGACCTGCGGTACCTCGCCAACGTGCTCACCCTCTTCTTCCGGCCGCAGCCGTGGGCGACGCTGCTCGCCGCCGGCGGCGCGGCCGTCCTCGCCGGCCGGCTCGGCACCGCGCGCGACCGCGGGCTCCTCCCCGCCCTCTGGCTGTTCGGCATGCCGCTCGCCTACTCCCTGCTGACCCCCGGGCCCAACCGGATGCTGGGAAACTTCGGCCGCTACTACTTCCCGCTCTTCCCGATGCTGGCCATCCTCGCCGCGCTGGCGCTCGAGCCGGTGCTGGAGGCGATCCTCCGACTCCGCCTGCCGGCGCCCCTGCGGGCCGTCCTGGGCACCGCCGGGGTCGCCGCGATCCTCGCCCCGACGATCGCCATCCTGGTCCAGGGGGAGGCCTTCTACGCCCAGAACGTCGCCAACGTCGAGGAGAGCGACGTGGCGATCGCCCACTGGCTCGCCGCCCGCGTCCCCCCCGGCGCCATCCTGGCCGTCAACGACATCGGCGCGATCAAATATTTCCTCCCCAACCCGATCGTCGACCTGGCGAGCATCGCCACCCCGGAGATCGGCCGCGAGGTGTCGCGGGCCGTCGCCGCCGGCACCCCCTGGGACCAGGCCATGCTCGCCGCCCTGGAACGGCGCCATCCCGATTACGTGGTGATCTTCCCGAGCTGGTTCCCCAACCTCGCCGCCGACCCCCGCTTCCAGGCGCTCTACACCCTGCCGATCCAGGGCAACATCACGATGGGCGGCAACGAGATCGTGGTCTACGCGAC
>JBDSHF010000253.1:0-9882 GCA_039918595.1 Thermoanaerobaculia bacterium | reverse complement strand
ATGTCGACCTTCTCGATCGACGGCGGCTGCGCGAACAGATCGGGCGCCTTCGCCATCAAGGCGGCGGCGACCTTGCCGGCGAGATGAGCCTGGCGGCCCGCCTCGTCGGGGAAGGCGTCGAAGATGCCGAAGGTCGTGGGGCCCAACTGGATGCCGAACCAGGCGATCGTCGCCGGCTCCTCTTCAACCAGCGGCAGGCCCGAACGGAGAAAATCGGCGACCTCCGCCTCTTTCCCCGGTTTGGCTTCGAGTCGAACGAGCAGTGCGAGCTTGACCATTTCCACCCTCCCTTGGGATTCGTAGCGTCTGCTTCCACTCTACGTCCCCGCACCCCCTCACGGATGACCCGGCACCGGCTCGAGACATTCAACCGGCAGCGCTTCTTCCCGCACCGCCCCGTCTTCCATCCGCACGCGATACGCCGTAGCTCCCGGGCGCGAGGCGACGACGCGATGGATGTCTTCGCCCACGAAGTGGACGGCGGCGCCGTCGTCGATGGCGAGCCCGGGCGGGATCGCGCCGGTCCGCAGGAGCTCGTGATAGGTGGGCCGGCGCTCCGCTTCGCCGTCATAGTGGGGGCAGCAGCTCCCGGCAAGAAAGCCGAGACACTGGATCTGGCGGAGCTCCCCGGCGAAGGCGTCCGACAGCCCCTGCTCGAACCAGCAGACGGCTCCGGCGCTGACTCCGGCGAGGACGACCCCCGCGGCCCAGGCCTCCCGCAACACCTCCGGCAGCCCCCACTCGCGCCAGACCCCGATCAGGCTCTTGCTGTTGCCGCCGCCGACGTAGATCACGTCCTGGGCCAGCAGGTACTCCCGGAGATCCGGGGTTCTGGAAAAGAGCGGCAGATGGGACGGGCGGCAGGGGAGCTCCGAGAACGCCGTGTAGAAGCTCGAGATGTAAGAGTCGGCGTCCCCGCTCGCCGCCGCGATGAAGGCGACGGCGGGCCGTGGAGAGCGCGCCTGCGCCAGCACGTATTCGTCGAGCGCCAGATTCTCCGGCTCCATGGAGAATCCGCCGCCGCCCAGCGCGATGATCTGTCGTGGGGCCAAACCGTTCTCCCCCGCCCTACGGCGAGATCAGGCACTTGGCGCCGTCGATCACGTAGCGCTGCGTCCACGTTTCCGTGTTGCTCCCGTTGGCGTCCTTGTGCTCCCGCTTGATGGTCAACGTGCCGCTGTTGCCGTCGATGGCCAGGATCCCGCCGGCCTTGATGTCCGCCGAGATCTGAGCCTCAGTCTTCGACATCTCCTTCATCATCCCGGACATCATCTTGCGGTCGTCGGCCGGCATGCTCTTCCACTGGTCCTGCATCTCCTGGCTTCCGAGTTTGGTGGCCTCGTCCATCTTTCCGGCATGGACCAGCCCCATGTGCTTGACGGCGACCTTGCCGCAGGGGTGCTGGAGGATCGCCGCGCCCTTGATCTCGGCCGGCGCGCCCTCGACGCGGCCGATCAATGGAAGGGACAGTACGGCGCAGAAGAGAACGGCGGACATGCGACGGATGTTCATCGGCTCACCCTCCTTGCAAGAAGGCGTTGATTATGTCTCAGGACGTACCGTCCCCGGGGTTTCCAGCCGTTTGCAGGCCTCCTCTTTCCCTCCATCGCAGGCGCGGCGGAAGAGCTGGCGGGCGCGGTAGGAGTCCTGGAGCACGCCGTCCCCCGCCTCGAACATGGCGCCGAGGCTCAGGCAGGCCAGCGCGTCCCCGCCGTCGCAGGCCCGGTTGTAGAGATCGCGGGCGAGGTAGGCGTCCTTCACCACTCCCAGACCCCCCGCGTAGCGCGCCGCCAGGTTGTAGCAGCCGCGAGCCAGACCGGCGTCGCACGCCCGCTGATAGAGATCGAGCGCGCGGGAGTCGTCCTGGGCGACGCCGGCGCCGGTGGCGGCCAGCACTCCGAGGTTGACGCACCCCTGCGGCTCGCCCCCCTGGCAGGCCTGCTGGTAGAGCCGGGCGGCCCGGGTCAGGTCCACGGCCACGCCGCGCCCTTCGTTGTAGATCACGCCGAGCTCGTGGCAGGCCTTCGCCTCGCCGCCGCGGCAGGCGGCGTCGAGACGGGCCGCCGCGCGGGCCACTTCTTCCGAGCCTGATACCTCCGAGCCTGATACCTCCGAGGCTGCCGTGCCCGCCTGGAGAGCGATGACGTTCCGGCAGGAGACCGTGTGCCCACCCTCGCACGCCCGGCGGAACAATTCCATGCCCCGTTTCTCGTCTTTGGCGACTCCGTCGCCGGCGAAGAGCAGGTCGGCGAGGCCGGCGCAGCCGGTCGTATTGCCGCCGTCGCAGCTCCGCTCGAAGTACCGGGCGGCCTCGGCCTTGTCGAGCGCGACTCCCTGGCCGTCCCGGTGGAGCACCCCGAGATTGAAACAGCCCTGGGGATCTCCGGGCTCGCATCCGCTCCCCGCGCAGGCGCGGCGGTAGAGGGCGGCCGCCCGCACCAGGCTGGCCGGGGTGCCCAGGCCCCGCTCGTAGAAGAACGCCTCGTTGGTGCAGCCGAGGAAGCTCCCCAGAGCGCAGGCTTTGGCGTAGGCGATCAGGGCGCGGCTCGGGTTCTGGAGCGTGCCGCGCCCGGTTTCGAGATGGAGGCCGACGTTGTAGCAGCCGGGTCCATCACCCCCCTCGCAGGCTTTCTGGTAGAGGCCGAGCGCGCGGGCGTCATCCTGGGTCACGCCTTGGCCCGTGGCGTAGACGAAGGCAAGGTGCGCGCAGCCGGCGGCGCTCCCGCCGTCACAGGCCTTGCCAAACAGGGCGCGCGCTCCGGCTTTATCGGTCGCCTGAAGGTGGATTCCCAGATCGGCGCAGCCGGCGGCGTTTCCACCCGCGCAAGCCTTCTGGTAGAGGTCGGCCGCCCGTCGCGGATCGGCCGGCACGCCCGCGCCGCCCGCGCCACCCGCGCCGGTAACGTAGAGAACCCCCAGGCGATGGCAGGCGCTCGCCTGCCCGCCGTCGCAAGCCGGTCCATAGAGGTCGAGGGCGTCGGCGAGCGCGACCGTCTTCTCGAACCGCTGGCCGTCGCGCCGGACGGCGAGCCTGATCTTCTGCCCGGGACGCCGCTGGAGGAGCGCGCGCTCCAGGCCGCAGACATCGTCCACCAGGCGGCCGTCGATCGCCTGGACGAGGTCGCCGGATCGTAGCCCGGCGTGGGCGGCCGGGCTGGACTCTTCGAGATCCGCGAGGACCGCTCCCCGGGGCGCGTCCTCAGAGGCTGGCTCCCTGAAGTCCGCGCCCAGCGTGGCGGGACCGGCCGGTCCGCCGCTCTTGCCTGCGCAGCCGAGGGCCAGGAGCAGGCAGAGGGCGGAGCCCACGAGCGCCAAGCCGCGCGCGGCCCGGTGAGGATTCATACCGCCAAGCTTACTGGTAAAGTCCCCCCGCCGGCACGTTCCATGAAAAGCACCGACGACCTTCACCCCCAAAAGCCCGCCGGATTCGTGCGCGTGCGCGGCGCCCGCGAGCACAATCTCAAGAACGTGGATCTCGAGATCCCGCGCGATGCCCTGGTGGTGTTCACGGGTGTGTCGGGCTCCGGCAAATCGTCGCTGGCCTTCGGCACGCTCTACGCGGAGGCGCAGCGGCGGTATCTCGAATCCGTCTCCCCCTACGCCCGGCGCCTGTTTCATCAGATGGCCGTGCCGGAAGTCGACGAGATCGACGGACTCCCTCCGGCGGTGGCTCTGCAGCAGCAGCGCGGCTCGCCGACCACCCGCTCCTCGGTGGGCAGCGTCACCACGCTTTCCAACCTGCTGCGGATGCTCTATTCGCGAGCCGGCGAGTATCCGCCCCGGCAGCCGCATCTCGACGCCGAGGCGTTCTCTCCCAATACCCCCGCGGGAGCCTGTCCCGAGTGCCATGGGCTGGGCCGGATCTACGCGGTGACCGAGCGTTCGATGGTGCCGGACGACTCGCTGACGATTCGCGAGCGGGCGATCGCCGCGTGGCCGCCCGCCTGGCACGGCCAGAACCTGCGCGACATGCTGATCACGCTCGGCTATGACGTCGATCGCCCCTGGCGGGAGCTGCCCAAGAAGGATCGCGACTGGATTCTCTTCACCGACGAGCAGCCGGTCGTCCCGGTCTACGGCGGATTGGATGGTAAGGAAATCCGGGCCGCCCGCAAGCGCCAGGAGCCTCCCGATTATCACGGCAATTTCTCCAGCGCCCGGCGGCACGTTCTGCACACCTTCGCCAACACGCAGAGCCCGTCGATCAAGAAGCGCGTCCTGCGCTACATGGTGAGCACCGAATGCCCGCTCTGCGAGGGCCGGCGGCTGCGCCGCGAGTCGCTGTCGGTGACGTTCGCGGGCTTCGATATCGCCGGGATTTCCGGGTTGCCGCTGGCCCGGCTGGCCGCCACCTTGAAACCTTATGCGGAGGGAACGGCGGCGCCCCTGGCCAAGATGGCCGTGGAGCATCCGGAAAAATCATTGGTCGCGCAGCGGATCGCCCAGGACATGAACGAGCGGATCCGGGTTCTGCTCGACCTCGGGCTGGGCTACCTGTCCCTGGAACGGAGCACGCCCACGCTGTCGCCAGGCGAGCTCCAGCGTCTCCGCCTCGCCACCCAGGTGCGCTCCAACCTGTTCGGCGTGGTCTACGTGCTCGACGAGCCCTCGGCGGGGCTGCATCCGGCGGACACCGAGGCGCTGCTGACGGCGCTCGATCGTTTGAAAGCCTCCGGAAATTCACTCTTCGTCGTCGAGCACGATCTCGACGTGATCCGTCACGCCGACTGGATCGTCGACGTCGGACCGGCGGCGGGGGAGGGGGGCGGCCATGTGCTTTACACCGGCGAGCCCGCGGGGCTCGCGCGGGTAGAGGCCTCCGAAACGCGAAAATATCTTTTCGGAAACCATTCACTCCCCAGCCGCGCCCCGCGCCCACCCAAGGGCTGGCTGCGCCTGGCCGGTATCACGCGCAATAATCTGAATCATCTCGACATCGCCTTTCCATTGGGAGTCTTCACCACAGTGACCGGCGTTTCCGGCTCGGGCAAGTCGAGCCTGATCAGCCAGGCGCTGGTGGAGCTGGTCGCGGAGTATCTCGGCGATCCGATCGCTGCCGAAGAGGAAGAAGGCGAAGAGCTGGAGCGCGCGGCCGTGGCTCCCGCGGGCGGCCGGATCGCGGAGGGATTGGAAGGGATCAAGCGCCTGGTGCGGGTCGATCAGAAACCGATTGGACGCACGCCGCGCTCCAACCTGGCGACCTACACGGGGCTGTTCGATCACGTGCGCAGATTGTTCGCCGCGACCCGGGCGGCGCGCGCCCGCCGCTACGACGCCGGACGCTTCTCCTTCAACGTTTCCAAAGGGCGCTGCGAGACCTGCGAGGGCGAAGGCTTCGTGATGGTCGAGCTGCTCTTCCTGCCCAGCGTCTACGCGCCGTGCCCCACCTGTCACGGGGCCCGCTACAACGCGAAGACCCTGGAAGTGAAATATCAGGGCAAAAACATCGCCGACGTGCTGGCCATGACCGTCGACGGCGCCTGGGAGTTCTTCCCCGACGAGCCCCAGGTCTGCCGCTCCCTAAAAGTCCTGCGCGAGGTCGGTCTGGGCTACCTGCGGCTCGGCCAGCCGGCCACCGAGCTCTCCGGCGGCGAGGCGCAGCGGATCAAGCTCGCCACCGAGCTGCAACGGATGGGGCGCGGCAACACCCTCTATGTCCTCGACGAGCCGACGACCGGACTGCACCCCTTCGACGTCGAGAAGCTGATCGCGCAGCTCGACGGGCTGGTCGAAGCGGGCAATACGGTGATCGTGGTGGAGCACGAGATGCGCGTCGTGGCGGGGAGCGACTGGGTGATCGACATGGGGCCCGGCGCGGGCGAGGAGGGGGGGCGCGTGGTGGCCTGCGGACCGCCCGCCGAGGTGGCTCGATCGGCCGCGAGCCGCACCGCGCCGTATCTGGCTCGCTTCCTGGATAGGCAGTAGTCAGAAAGGGAATCAGCCAACATGGGAATCGGCACCCAGATCCTTCTCATCCTCCTGCTGACCCTGCTCAACGGGGTGCTCGCGATGTCCGAGATCGCCCTGGTCGCGGCCCGCAAGGTCCGGCTCCGGCAGCGCGCCGAGGCGGGAGACCGCGGCGCGCGGGCGGCACTGGAGCTGGCGAGCGCTCCCGGCCGCTTCCTCTCGACGGTCCAGATCGGCATCACCCTGGTCGGCATCCTGGCCGGCGCGTTTGGCGGCGCGACGCTGGCGGAGGAGCTGGGGGCCTGGATCGCTGGGTTCCCTCGCCTGGCTCCCTACAGCGGGGCGATCGGCATCGGCATCGTGGTCATCGCCATCACCTACCTCTCCCTGATCCTCGGCGAGCTGGTCCCCAAGCAGCTCGGCCTGAACGCGCCCGAGACGATCGCGGCGGCGCTCGCGCGCCCCCTCAAGCTGCTGGCGAGGATCTCGTCCCCCGTCGTCTCTCTCCTGGACGGCTCCACCCGGCTCATCGTGCGGCTGCTGGGAATCCGCCCTTCCGACGAGCCGCCGGTGACCGAAGAGGAGCTCAAGTCCCTGATGCGGCAGGGGACCCAGGCGGGAGTGTTCGAAGCCGGGGAGCAGGAGATCGTGGCCCGTGTCCTCCGGCTGGGCGAGCGCCGGGTCGGCGAGCTGGTCACGCCCCGTTCCGCGATGGTGGCCCTGGACGTCGACGATCCGCCGGCGGCGAGCTGGGCCAAGGTCGCCGGTAGCCCCTACTTCTACTTCCCGGTCTTCGAGGACGTGCCGGACCGGGTCCTCGGCCTGGTCTCCGTCAAGGATCTCTGGCGCCGGATCGTCGCCGGTGAGACGCCCGACCTGCGCTCCCTGCTCATGCAGCCCCTCTACCTGCCGGAGGGGATGTCGGCGTTGCGCGCCCTCGAGCGGTTGCGGGAGACCGGCAGCCATCTCGCTTTGGTGATGGACGAGTACGGCGGCATCGAGGGCCTGGTGACTCTGCACGACGTGCTGCGGGCCATCGTCGGCGAGCTGCCCACGCCGGAGCAGGACGAGCCCATGGCGGTCCGGCGGGAGGACGGCTCCTGGCTCCTCGACGGCATGCTCTCCGTCACCGAGCTGCCGGAGATCCTGGGCCTCGCCAGGGCCGATATCGAGGACCTGGAAGAGTTCCAGACGCTGGGCGGGTTCGTCATGTCACGGATGGGACGCGTGCCCCAGGCCGGCGAGCACTTCGACTGGGCCGGCCGGCGCTTCGAGGTGATCGACATGGACGGCCGCCGGGTGGACAAGGTGCTCGTGGCCTCGCCCTGAAACTGGAACAGGCCGGCCACACCAGGGCCGCCCCTTCCCTTCCTACGCCCGCCTCCAGCTCTCGACCGCCCAGCGATGACTCTCCGCGAGCAGGACCTCGGACGCGGCCTCGGGTGTCATCCAGACCAGCTCGTGGTCGGCCTCCGTTCCCGGCCCCGCGACCGCCTCGACCGTGGCGTCGACGAACGTGCTCCACTTTTCGAAGTGAGTTCGCTCCGACTCCGAGTAGATGAACTGCAGGGCGCGTATCGACCAGGAACCCACGCGCACGGCAAGGCCGCACTCCTCGAGCGCTTCGCGCACGACCGCCTGCGCCGTCGTTTCACCCTCCTCGATTCCACCCCCGGGGAGAGTGTGCCCCTGAGGCGTGCGCACGACGGCAATCTGGCCATGACCGTCGTCGACGACTCCGTACACGCTCGGCCGGACCGTATAGCGCTGGGTCTCGATGCGCACCCCGAAGACGGGGGCGTCTCGCCAATCCTCCATGAGCGGTCTCTCCATGCCGGTTCACCTCAGCCTGGGCACAAAGCGTCCGGTTCGCGTCAGGTACGCTCCATAGGCGTCACCAAACCGGGCCAGCAGCTTCTCTTCTTCCGTTCGGGTCCGGACCACGATCAGCAGTAGGACGAGACCGCCGGCCAAAAGAAAAAACCAGTTCGCGGCGACCAGCGCGATGGCCAGGATCAGCAGCGCCATGCAATCGTAGAACGGATTTCTGACCCAGCGATACGGACCGTGCGTGACCAGCGTGTGAGCCTGCCGCGTGACGACGGTATCCGTCAGGTTCGTCCCCAGGCTGCGGAGAGTCCAGGTGAGCAGCCCGACGGCCAGCGCGCAAATGCCGGCTCCCATCCACCGCAGCCATGCCGGGAGAGGCAACGACGACCAGGCCATCCAGGCCGGATTGATCATATAGGCAATCACCCCCAGCCAGAGCATGAGCCCGAGAGGGCGCAGCGTCGCCAGGATGAACACGCCTTCCTGCCGCCGGTCGAGCTTCTCGCGCGAAGCCCCGGATTTGATCCGGTGATAGAGAGTGATCACAAAGACGGCCAGGAAGCCGGCGACGAGGGCGGGGCGGAAGATGGCATCCTGGTTCATTGGGCTCCCGGCACCTTTCCGCAGTGTGGGCAAGCAGTGGGCGTCTTGCGCTCCTGCAAGGCTTCGACGAAGCCGGACCCGATGATGGCCGTCGGCAGGGCGAAGAAGCCAATGCCGATCACGGCGATGATGCCCGCCGCGATGCGCCCCATCGGAGTCACTGGGAAAACGTCACCGTAGCCGACGGTGGTCAAGGTCGCGACCGCCCACCACATGCTCTCTGGAATACTTGAAAACTTTTCCGGCTGCGCCTCATTCTCCGCAAAATACATCACTGATGAGGCCATAACCAGAAGGACGAGCATCAGGGCTGAGGTGAGAACCAGCTCCTCCCGCTTGACCCGAAAAACGCGACGAAAGAGTTGCAGCGCGGCGATGTACCGGCTTGCCTTCAGAACCCTGACGAGCCGGAAAAGGCGGGTGGCGCGCAAGACCCGCAGATCGACCGTGACCAGGGGAGCGAAGAATGGAACGATCGCGAGGAGATCAATCAGTGTCAGTGGACGCAGGGCGCACCTGAGCCTGCCGCGGACCGAGCCGGCAAACCGTGGGTCCTCAACGCACGACCAGAGTCGCGCCACGTATTCCGCCGCGAAGACCGCAACGGAAACGGATTCAAAGACGAAGAAGAAAGCAGAGTATTCGCGCTCCATGGACTGGACTGATTGCAGTACGACCGCGAGGACGTTCAGTGCGATCAGGGTGAGAATGAAAATGTCAAAGCGCCGGCTGGCGACATCTCCAGGCCGCGCGGCCTCGATGATCTCCCACACGCGACGCCGGCTAGTCACGATTCTTTCCGTGCCAGTGGATTGCCCTCAGTGGCAGGTCAGGCATCGTCCTCCTCCTTAAGGTGACATGGTCGTCCAGGTCGTACAGCATATCCTACGGGCAACTCGGCTCGTAGGCGTCCCCTTCTCCGTTAGCTTCGGCAGCTCGGCGGGCGAGCAGATGGTGGCGAGGAAGCGCCTTCTTCCTCCCCCTTCAGGGGGAGGCCAGGAGGGGGCCCCGCCCCAGGCAAGGAGCGGTCCCGCGGACTCCGCAAAGCCCCCCTCCTGGCCTCCCCCCGTTCCGGGTGGAGGAAAAATCCGAGCTTCGACAAGGTCCTCGCATCCTCTCTAGAGAGGATGCGGCATCCTCCCTAGAGAGGATGGTCACGCGGTGTCGCAGGTGCTAACCTGGGAAAGGAAATCGGAACCCAGTGGCCCCAGCTCGGCTCGCTCTACCCCGGGTCTTTCGCAGCACGGGGACCCTCTGGAGATCAGCGATGAAATTTCGAGCTACCGCCACACTCGGCAAAAGCGCCCTCGATCCCAAAGACGGCGTGCTGCTGCTCGCCGAGCGCGACTCCGCTCTCGAGCTGGTGCACCAGAAGAGCTGGCCAGCGGCCCTGGCCAAGCTCACCGAGCTGGTGCGCCGGAACCCGGGGTACACCACGCTTCTGCTGGACCTGGGGAAGGCTCAGCTCGCCAGCCGCCAAGTCGACGCGGCCCTTGCCACCTACCGCCGGGCGGTCGAGGTCAACCCGCGGCGCATCGAGTC
>JBDSHF010000252.1:0-8263 GCA_039918595.1 Thermoanaerobaculia bacterium | reverse complement strand
GGTCGACTTGCCCGCGCCGTTGGGCCCGAGCAGGCCGAACATCCCGGGCGAGACGTCGAGGTTGATCCCCTGGAGGGCGGTCACGGGGCCGGGATATACCTTCACGAGGTCGCGGATGGTCAGCATCAGGATTCTCCTTGAAGGGCCGGCGCGGCCCTTTCAGGAACAATACGGGAAAGGGGTGGGAAGGTTACGGGCCCGCCCTGAGTTATCCTCTTCGTCCGATCTGGAGGCCTGAACCATGAAGCTCAAGCGTGAACACACCCTTTTCCTGACCGCTCTCTTCGCCGGGGCCGCCCTGTGGGCCGCCGATGCCAAGGCTCCCGCCGCCGGGCATCCCGATCCCGCGGCCTACCGCAAGGAGATCGAGACCTGGCGCCAGGAGCGGCTCACGAGTCTGAAGAAAGAGGACGGCTGGCTCACCCTGGTCGGCCTCTACTGGCTCAAGCCGGGCGAGAACCGCTTCGGCAGCGACCCGGGCAATCCGGTCATCCTCCCCGCGGGGAAGGCCCCGGCCGTGGCCGGCACCCTGACCCGGGAGGGGGACGCGGTCCGCCTGAACGTCCAGCCCGGAGTCCCCCTGACCGCCGACGGCAAGCCGGTAACCCCGGGAATGACGGTCTCGGCCGACGCCAGCGGCAAGCCGACGGTCCTGCAACTCGGCTCGCTCAGCTTCTTCGTCATCAAGCGGGGCGATCGCGTGGGCGTGCGGATCAAGGACAAGACCAGCCCGATGCTCGCCGCCTTCAAGGGGATCGACGAGTATCCCATCCGGCCGGAGTGGCGGGTGGTCGCCCGTTTCGAGCCCTACAAGGACAAGAAGATCCCGATCGCCAACATCATCGGCCAGGTCGAGGACAACCCCTCGCCGGGCGCCGTCGTCTTCGACTGGCAGGGGAAGACCTACCGGATCGACGCCCTCGAGGGGGGCGACGACGGCAGCCTCTTCCTGGTCTTCGGCGATCGGACGAACGGCAAGGAGACGTACGGGGCCGGCCGCTTCCTCGACACCGCCCCGCCCAAGGACGGCAAGGTAGTGGTGGACTTCAACACCGCCTACAACCCGCCCTGCGCCTTCACCGCCTTCGCCACCTGCCCGCTGCCACCGGCGGAAAACAAGCTGGCGGTCAAGGTCGAGGCGGGGGAGAAGAAGTTCGGCTCGCACTGAGCCCATCGCCCCGGCTCTCTTCTCCCGTCCCCTCCCACCTCCCACACCGGGAGAAGGTAGTGGACGGGCTTAAGTCGCTGTAAGTGTGTCCCTTAGCTGGCCCTCCCTGGTCCATATGTACCGCGTATCCAGACAGGAAAAAATCGGGACCGGTGCCCCTTGGCATTGGGGTCCCCCAGCCCAATCCGAATCATGAGCGGCCAGCTCATGGGCACCACGTATCTTAGCCGAACCTCTAGGCCGCTCTCCCTGCAGGCACTTTAGTGGGAGGATTCTCCGCCTCTTCCTTGGGAGACATCGAGATCTCCTTCCCTAACGCTTTGGCAGCATCAGAGAGGTAGTCAGCGAGTGGGGGAAGCCCAATTTCCCGCCGTAGAACATCCACGTGCTCAGGGTCTTCTAGAGGCAGGAGAAAGGGCTTATCGCCACCGGCTCCCCGGATCTGCGTACCGAACCGCTGCTTTCGACCGAGATCGAGTTGCACAGAGTCATAGACGATAGCGAATGCTTGAGCATCATCTCCCGAATGTTTGAAGTCCCTCTCGATAAGCGGGAGCACCCCAAGCAGCAAACGCAGGTCACCCCCGTGCTTGGCGAGAATCACCGCTGCATACGAGGTCTTAGACCCAAACCGAGGGACATCAATCCAGCCAATCTCTTGCACCAGGGAACGGAGGTGCCGAGTATTGTCCTCAACAATAGCCTTGGCGTCCTCTTCCTTGAGAGTCTTATCTTTTGCTGCATTCTGATCCCTCTGCAAGCGGTCGGCAAGATCCCGTTGGATGGCCGAGACCCTTTCCGTGGGAAGAGGAGCCGTAGGGCCGAGAGGTAACGGGTCTAACCGGACGGCATCCGGAATGGATTCCAGGTGCCGGAAGCCCCGCTCCTTTCCGCTCTGCTCAAGGGTAAGCCGTCCGTTGCTAACGACGGCATGCCAGCGCTCCACAAGGCCAGCACGGCGTACCGTAAGTTGCCCCTCCTTGTATCCGAGGAGCCCAACAGCCCGGAGGTGACCTTGCGCCCAGACGACTAAGCGGCCCTCTTCAATGAGGATGACCTCGTTACCGTCCTGGAGTTGCCACGCACCCCGAAGGGCCGCAGGGATCTCTACGCCCAAAGCGCTTGCACCATGCGCCCATAGGATGATTACCAGGAGGCACAGCCACTTGCCGGGTACAACGACGTACTTACGCATCCAGTCTCCTTACTTCCTTGCAGGGCGGATCACCCTTGCCCCGTTAGTGGGCGTTATACTACAATACCCTCCCTCTTCGAAGAAGACGGAGACAGTCTGTCGCGGAACGCAGTGTTTTGGTGGGCTATAGGTCTACCGGAAAGGAGACAAGGATGCGTAAAACTGTAGCAAAGGAGGCCCAGAGCGAGCGCCCGAGGGTTTTAGCCCGGATTCTCGCGGAAGATCTGAGAAACATACAGGTCTCAGGCGCAGGAGCGACGACGCAACAGACCGGTACTCGCGGTCAAGACGATTGGGATATAACCAACGTCGGCGGCGACGGCGACATGGCTGTCTGAGTCGGGTATCCACCCTGCTTTCTAGAGCACTCCTCAAGAGAAAAGACGAGAGTTAGCGGTTAGCATTTTACCTACTAACTCTCGTACGCCTTTATTTTTTGAAGCAGGGAACCCGAAATGACCAGAACGATTCTGATTTTAACCGAGCCGGGCGATATACATGCCTATGTAGTTGCCGAAGCTCTGCGGCTCAAGGGCGGAATGCCTATCATTTGGCACACGGCGGATTTCCCTTCCATCGCAACCGAGTCAATTTTGTTTCAAGGTCAGAAGAGGACAACGCGCCTTGCAATACCAGGAAAACCTTTGCTTGATCTTGAAACGATAGATTCATCCTCTCTTACTATCTGGAATCGGCGACCGGCCTTTGCCGTGGACGCTACAGTCCTCCATCCGGCAGACGTGGCATTTGCAGAAATGGAATGTACTATCTTTCGACGCTCACTCTTTAGCGTTCTTGCGCGGGATGCCTTTTGGGTAAATCCTCCCGATTTGGCAGTCCGTGCGTCCCGAAAGCTCGTGCAGCATCAAGCGGCCCTAGACCTTGGACTGACTGTGCCAGACACGCTCTATTCCAACGACCCTGAAGGAATCCGCGCCTTTATCCGAACACATGGAGGGACTATTATCTACAAACCATTCCGGGGACTGCCGTGGCGTACCTCTGAGACCTCTTGGGTGCCATATACCAGCCTACTTAGTGAAGAGGCTCTTGTGCCGGATGAAACCCTAAGAAATGCTCCCGGAATATACCAGGAACTAGTACCGAAGCAGTTTGAGCTACGAATTACAGTAATGGGCGGTCACTCTCTTGCGGCTAAGGTGCTCTCCCAAGAGACTGTGGACGGTAAGGTGGATTGGCGTAAGGCATACGCTGAGCTTCAGATGCAACCCTTTGAGCTTCCAACGGAAGTTCATAACCTCTGCTGCGCTCTTCTACGCAGGCTCGGCATAGTCTTTGGATGCTTTGATTTCATTGTCACGCCCGATGGTGATTTTGTCTTCCTGGAAGTGAACGAGATGGGCCAATTTCTTTTCGTTGAGACTTCCGCAGGCATCCCTCTGGTTGACACATTTAGCGAATTCCTGATGCAGGGAAGAGTCAATTTTAGACAGAATCGCTCCAAAGCCAAAATCCGATACGCCGACGTCCTTTCTAAGGTCGAAAGCGAAGCCATCGCTTCCAAGCAGGCGCACGTTAAGCCGCCAGACCAGAGCTTCCAGGAGAATCATTAAAGAGACGGGCTTTTTGGCTCTTACGCTTGGCGGGGGTGAGGGTTCGCCTACCGCCCCCGCAGGATCGGATACGGATTGATCGCGTCCCCCTGCCACCACTTCTTGTCGGCATGGAGCCGGGTGATCTCGAAGTGCAGGTGCGGCCCCTCCGGTGAGGCGTCGCCGGTAAATCCGACGTAGCCGATCACCTGCCCGCGGCTCACCGGGTCCCCCTCCTTGATGCCGGGGGTATAGCGGTCCAGGTGGGCGTAGTAGTAACAGTAGGTCTCGGTGGGATCGTACTGATAGATCGTCAATCCCCCCAGCTTGCTGGTGAAGAGCTTGGCGATCCGCCCCGCCTCGACGGCCATCACCGGCGTGCCGCGGGTAGCCATGATGTCGATCGCGTTGTGGACCCGTCCCTGGCCGCGGGCATCGTCGTAGGTGTCCTGGAGCCCCGTGCGCGGCACCCCCTGGACCGGCACCAGCAGGTCGCGCTCGACGAGATCGTCCGGCGGGATTGTCAGCAGGGGCGGGGGCGCCCCGGTCGGCGGCACCGCCGCAGCCGGGGGAGCCGCGGACTGCGGCGCGGGGGCCGGAGCCGAGGTCACGGGCGGAGGAGCCGTCGCGGGTGCCTCTGCGGCGGGCGGAGCGCTCGCGGTACGGCCTCCATAGAGCCAGACGATCAGCAGCACCGTGGCCGCGCCGAGCGCGAATCCGGCGAGCCCCGCCAGAGGCAGACCTTTTTTCTCCCTGGCCATGGCTCCCCTACTCCGTGAAGTGGACCGGGGTCCCCGCCTTGACCAGCCCGGAAACCGCCGCCGCGTCCCAGTTGGTCAGCCGCACGCAGCCGTGGGAGGTGGTTTTGCCGATCGTCTTCGGCTCGGGCGTGCCGTGGAGGCCGTAGTGCTCCTTGGAGAGGTCGATCCAGACCACGCCGACGGGATTGTTGGGGCCGGCCGGGATCTTGGCCTTCTTGTCCGAGGGCTCGGCGTCCCAGAAGAGGTCGGGGTTGTAGTTGAAGGTCGGGTTGCGGGAGATGCCCGTGACCTTCCAGTCGCCGATCGGCAGCGGGTCGTGCTCGCTGCCGGAGGTGACCGGGGCGTAGTAGAGGAGCTTGTCCCCCTGCTTGACCATCAGGTTGGAGTTGCTCTTCGAGACGAAGACCTCGGCACCCTCCGGCACCAGGGACTTGTCGGCTACGTCGGGCAGGGGCCGGGCGTTGGGGACCATGATCCGCTCGCCCGCCGCCTCGAACCGCGCCTGGCGGTTGAGGCGCTTGAGGAGCTCCGGCGTGGAGTGGAACCGCTCTGAGAACATCTCCAGCGCCGAGCTGAAGCCGAGCGCCGGCATCTTGGCCTTGTCTCCCATCTCCTCGGGGATGGGGTAGAACGGGCCCTTCACATCGTCGGGGGTGATCACGTAGGGGATCACGGCCTGGTTGGTGCCGCCCACTGCCAGCAGCTTCTGCCAGCTCGCGGCGTCCATCTTGCCGGTCTCCGGCAGGCCGTTCGCGGCCTGGAAAGCCGCGAGCGCCTTGCGGGTGTTGGAGCCGCCGCGGCCGTCGATCACCCCGGGCGAGAAGGCCGCGCGGTCGAGGAGGACCTGGACGTCGCCCATCGACTTGGGGTTGGGCCCGCCGGCCGCCGGGCTCGCCGCCGTGGGCGCGGCCATCGGAGCCTGCTCCGGCTGGACGGCCGGCGGGCGCTCGACGTGCGGCACCGGCTGAATCTGGGGCGCGGACTGCCGCGCGTGCAGGGCCAGGGGGGCCAGGAGGAACAGGGCCGCGAGCTTCGACGTAGGTTTCGACATGGTGCGAGGTCTCCGAAGTCTGAAAAGTCCGCTCCAGCGGACCACGCCCCGGTGGGAATGCAACCAGCGAGCCATGGCAACTCCTCAGGGGGGCTCCGCCGCTCCTCCTCCCGTCGAAGCGTCGCGCAGGTCCCTGATCGCGGGTTCGAGCGAATCGTGCAGGACGCATTGGATGACCGTACCAAGAAATTTCCGCCGGGATGTCACAAAATCGGGCCTTGCGGTAACTAGTTCTTTAGAGAGAAGATCTGGAGAGACCCGCCATGCCCACTGCCGCCCTGCCCGACCTGAGAATCGCCTTGACGTTCCTCCGCCTCGGCCAGGGGTGGAGACAGGCCGACCTTGCAGAGGCCGCGGGCATCTCCCCGAAACTGCTCAACGATTACGAGCGGGGCCGGAAGAATCTCACCCGCGACCGGTTGGCCCACGTCATCGCCTTCATGGGCCTGCCTCACGAGGCGATCGACTCCACCCTCGCGACGCTCGCCGCCAACCGGGCCTCGGGGCAGGCGCGGGAGGATTCGCCCGGCAGCCGGTCGCTGGCGTCCCGCGAGGTCGAGGCCGCCGCCGTCCGGTTCGGGAATGCCATGACGGGCTTCGCCCGGGCGGCGCTCTCGCAGCTCACGCTGGAAGGGGAGGCGATCCATGGCCGCCAGCGCGCCGGCCTCCTCTGGGACCGCTTGAAGCGGCACACGCCCGCGGAAAGGCGGGCCCTGGTCAAGAAGGGGGGCAAATACCGCACCTGGGCGCTCTGTGAGCGGGTCGCCGCCGAGAGCATCCGGAGGGCGCCGAATCATCCGAAAGAGGCCCTGGATCTGGCCGAGCTCGCCCTGCTCATCGCCGAGCGGTTCCCCGGAGACCGGGCCTGGGGGCTCCGTCTCCAGGGCTATGCCTGGGCTCACGTGAGCAACGCCCGCCGGGTCTGCAACGACCTGCCGGGCGCCGAGGCGGCGATCGTCCGCGCCCGCAAGCTCTGGGAGGCCGGAGAGCCTGGAGACCCGGGATTCTTGAAAAGGGCTTGGCTGCCCTGGATGGAGGCTGCCCTGCGCCGGGATCAGCGGCGGTTCCTGGAGGCTCTGAAACGGATCAACGAGGCTCTGGCGTTCGATCCGGGCGAGCTGAGGGGGGAGATTCTGCTCACTAAGGCGCGAATCCACGAAACCCTCGGCGATCCGGAGGCCTCGACGGCGGCTCTTTTGGAGGCGGCCCCCTTGATCGACCCCCGCCGGGAGCCACGGAACGCGTTGTTTTTACGCGTCAATCTCCTGCTGGACCTCTGTCACCTGGAGAGATTCGAGGAAGCCGTGCCCCGGCTGGCCGAGGTGCGGGCGCTGGCCGGGCGGCTGGGCGAGGAGCTGGACCTGACGCGAGTCCTCTGGCTGGAGGGGAAGGTCGCCGCCGGGCTCGGGCGCGCCGGGGAGGCGCAAGTGGCCTTCGAGCAGGCACGGCGGGTGTTCGGCCAGCGCGAGCTGGTTTTCGACTACGCGCTGGTGAGCCTGGAGCTGGCCGTGCTCCTCCTGGACCGGGGCCGCGCCGCCGAGGTGAGGACGCTCGCCGAGGAGATGTTGCGGATCTTCCGGACGCAGAGGATCGAACGCGAGGCCCTGGCGGCGCTCCGGCTCTTCTGCGATGCCGCCCGGCGGGAGACCGCCACAGCGGAGCTGGCGCGAAGGCTGGTGAAATTTATCCACCGCGCTCAGCACGACCCCGGGTTGCGTTTCGCCGACTCGAAGGAAGGCTAATGCTCTGTCACGGTCAGAAAGATGGGTGTAGGGGCGGCCCTGTGTGGCCGCCCTCGCCCTGGAAGGGCGACATTTGAATAGCCTGGCACTTCAGTGCCAGGCAGGCCGTCTCCCATCCTTCAATCCGCCCCGAGGGGGCGGTGCCTTTCAGCGACGGCCCTCAGTCCAGGCGTTGGGTTCCGCCCCTTCAGGGCGGGTGGGATTGTGGGATCGCCTGCCTGGCGCTGAAGCGCCAGGCTATTCAAATTTCGCCCTTCCAGGGCGAGGGCGGCCACACAGGGCCGCCCCTACAAGCCAATTCTACCCTGAGGAGGTACTACTGGCCGGGCGAGCAGCGGCCCAAGGGATCACTCCCGCACCCGGCGTCCGCGGGCTGCGTCTGAGGGGCGGGGTTGGTCGAACACCGGCCCAAGGGATCGATTCTGCAACCCTCCTTGATCCAGACGCCCGTGACGCGGCCCCATAGCGCATCGAAGAGATGGGCGGCGCTCCGGGTGGCCGTTTTCGCGGGCCGACCCTCCGAAGGGGCTTTCGCGGCGAACAGCCCGGACGTTCCGAGGCTCAGCGCGAGGAGGACCAGGACGGCTGCTTTGCGAGGGACGCGCATGACCGGCTCCTTTCCGGGAGGCGGCTCGCCCGCGGCCTCCATGACCGCCGAGCCGGACCTCACCGGGTCCATCGTGCCCGGAAACAGGTGGATAAACCAGCCGGCGGAGTGATGCCACAGCACTGAGGAGGTGAAGTTCATGGAGGATGCCGCCAAAAACGGCCCAGAGGAAAGGCTGGCCCTGGT
>JBDSHF010000251.1:0-4816 GCA_039918595.1 Thermoanaerobaculia bacterium | reverse complement strand
CGTACCAGTTGGCGGCGTAGGTCACCCGGCCGGGGAAGAACAGGCGCACGGCGGCGATCAGGTCCCGCCACTCCGCCTCGCGGCCGGTCGTCTTCGACAGCTCGACGCCAACGCAGAACAGGTCGGCCCCGGCCCAGCGGGCGAGCAGGGCGTGGTGGAGGACGTAGCGCCGGTAGCTCTTCCACCAGGCGGCCCAGTCCGCCTCGCTCTTCATCGCGATCTCCCCCGGCCAGGAGGCGCCCGAGACCCAGACGTGGGGTTTCCAGAGCACGTGGATCTTCCGCGCCCGGGCGGCGCGCGAGGCGTGGATCAGGCCGATGTCGGTCTCGCTCGACGGTCCGCGGTTGAGGAAGCGCAGCTCCGGCCGGTCGGAGCCGGGCTGAAAGGCGAAGGGCATCAGCGACACGGCGTTGGCGCCCAGCCGCGTCAGGGCGTCGAGCTGCAGCTCCACCGCCGGCGCCTGATAGCCCCCCTCCAGACTGTTGAGCATGGCGAGCGAGATCCCCTTGAGGAATTCGCCCCGGGCTGGCGGCGCGGCGGTCGCCTTTTCCTCCCCCTTCAGGGGGAGGTCAGGAGGGGGCGCCCCAGACAAGGAGAGGTCCCGGTCTCTCGAAAATCCCCCTCCTGACCTCCCCCCGTTCCGGGTGGAGGAAGAAGACAGGATCTCCGCCACCTTCTCAGCCGTCGGGGGGTGCGCCAGTCTCGCGGTCAGCGTGCCCCCGGGAAGGCGATCGATGACGGCGGCCGCCGCCGGGGCCGAGAGGAGAGGCGAAGCGTCCTCCGGCTCCTCGCGGGCGAGGATCTCCGCCGCGTCCGGGAGGGCGCGGGCGGCGGCGAGGAGGGGGAGCCAGTCGGCGTAGGGCTTGCCGTACCAGTCACGCGAGAGCCAGAGGGCGGCGCCGCGGGCGAGCGCCGGCGGCAGCTTGCCAGCCTGCCCGGCGCGGTCGAGCAGCACGCCGGCCAGGGCATGGCGGTAGGCCGGCAGATCGTCCGGGCTATAGACGAGATGGAGATCGGCCCGCCGGCCGCGCACCGCCTCGCCGATCTCCCCCGTGTGGCGCCCCTGCGAGACGTAGTCCGGCTCGATCACCACAGTGATCGGGGAGGCGAGCTCGACCGGCACCCGCGGCGCCATCTCGCCCACCGCCAGGTCCAGTTGAGTGGCCAGGCGGAGGAGCTCGGGGCTCTCCTTCTCGGTGGCGGGCACCAGCAGGCGGACGTGCTTCGATCCGAGCGTCGCCATCCCTCCGAAGGCGCGGTCCCACTCGGCGAGGTCGTCCCGCTCGGCCGCGCGGTCGAGCGTCCAGGCGCCGTCCGCCGCGCGCGCCCAGCGCCCGCTCCGCTCCATCCAGGGGGTCTCGCGCAGCAGGTAGTCGACGTCGAGCGGAGCGCCGCGGCGGCCCCGGCGCTGGCCGGTGATCGTAGAAGCGACGCGGAAGAGCACCTCGTCGGCCATCCGCGCCAGCCCCTCCCCGGGTTGGCCGGCCACGATCCAGGTCGGCTTCTCCGCCCCGGGAACGCGCAGCGCCAGGGCTTGGCCGGTCTCTGAATAGCGGGTGCCGCCGAGGACGATCGCGTCGCCGCCGAGCCCGACAGGCAGCCCCTTGACCAGACCGGCCACCGCGGGCGAGGCCGGCAGCGCCTCCACCCAGACCACCGCGTCCCCCGAGGCCTCCGGCCCCACCTCGACCTGGAGGCCAGGGAGCCGGGGGACGCCCCAGCGGAAGAAGGAGCCTTCCTTGATCTCCGCGGCGAGGTCGCCGGCGGCGCGGATGGCAAGAGTCGCTTTCCGGGGCGCCGGGGCTGGAGCGGCGGGGTCCTGAGCGGTGGCTCCTCCTCCCGGGGAGCAGGCGAGGGTGACCAGGAGGAGGAAAGAGAGCAGGGCGCGGGCGGGAGCAGCCACTCTCAGGGCTTCGGCTTCTGCGGCCGCGGGCTGAACTCGTCGAACGCGATCTTCCAGGTGCCGTCCGTACCCTTGCGCCAGACGCGGAGGTAGTTGGAGGTGTTGATCCAGGGGCTCTCCGGCCCGTCCTCGTGACGCTTCACGAAGCCGTAGGTATAGCCGAGGTCCCCCGAGCGCGCGACGCCGCCGCCGAGCGGCTCCCAGGTGACCGGCTCCGTGTTCTCCGCCAGGGCCGTCCGGATCGCCCCCTTGCCGAGGAGCGGCTGCCGGCTCACCCGCAGCAGGAGGGCGTCGTCGGTCAGGACTCCCTCGTAGGCCGTGGCAGCCCCCTTCTGCTGAACGGTGCCGGCGAGAGCCCGGTCGGCGTCGAGCAGGGCGGTCCGGGCCGCCTCGGGATCCAGCTTGGGAATCGCGCTCTCCTCCACCCTGGCCGGACCGGTCAGGGAGATGGCGGGGGTCGCGGCCGAGGTCGGCTCGGGGGTGCTCGTGCCGAGGTCGAGCAGCGCCTTCCAGGAGCCGTCGGCCTGCCGCTTCCAGATCGTCGCGAACTGGCCGAAGGCGACCGGCTTTTCGCCGGCCTTCGGGCGGAAGTCGTAGGGGCCGGTATTGAAGCCCAGGTCACCGGCGAGCGAGACCTCCGAGTGGACCGGGTACCAGGAGAGAAGGCCCGGTCCCGCCGGACGGGCTCGCCAGACCTCCTTGCCGTTCATCGGATCGGGATTGAACACCACGGAATCGTCGGCGAGGAAAGCGAGGAAGGCCTCGCGGGTCCCCTTCTCCGCCGCCACCTGGGCGAAAGCCTTCTCCGCCGCCACGACGCCGTCGAGCGCCGCCTGGCGATCGATCGCCGGCGCGGCAGGCTTCTGGGCGGCAGCCGCCGGATGAGTTGTTTGCGGGCTGGTCTGAGAACTGGTCTGGGAAAAGGCAGCCGGCGAAGCCAGCAGGGCCGCGGCCAGCGTGGTCAGCCAGAAAGATCTTGAATTCATCGGGAGTCTCCTTTCCCGGACGGTCAGGCGAGCGTCCGCCGGCCGTCGAGGAACGTAGCGACCGGGTGCCCGTGCAGGGTCCAGCCGTCGAAAGGCGTGTTCTTCCCCTTGCTGCGGAATCCAGCCTTGCTCAGGGTGACCGCCGCGTCGGGGTGGAAAACGGTGACGTCCGCCGGGCTTCCCCCCTTCAGGCTCCCCCCCTCGACCCCGAGGACCCGCGCCGGGCCGGTCGAGAGGAGATGGACGAGCCGCGGCAGGCTCAAGATGCCCGGCCGCACCAGGCGGTCGAGGCAAAGGCTGAGCGTCGTCTCCAGGCCGACGATGCCGAACGGGGCCATGCTGAATTGAACGTCCTTCTCGTCGGCGTGATGCGGCGCGTGATCGCTCGCGATGCAGTCGACCGCGCCGTCGGCGAGGCCGTTGAGCAGGGCGTCGCGGTCCTTGGCCGAGCGCAGGGGGGGCTTCATCTTGGTGTTGGTCGAGAAGCCGCTCTTCGCCACCTCCTCGTCGGTGAGGATCAGGTGGTGGGGGGCGACCTCGCAGGTGACGTTGAGGCCCAGGGCCTTGGCGCGCCGCACCATGTCGAGGCTGCGCGCCGTCGAGAGGTGGGCGACGTGATAGCGGCCGGCGGTGTCCTCGGCGAGGATGATGTCGCGCGCCACCATCACGTCCTCAGAGGCGCCGGGGATGCCGGGCAGGCCCAGCCGGGTCGACCACTCCCCCTCGTGCATGACGCCGCTGCCGGTGAGGGTCAGATCCTCGGCGTGCTGGATCACCGGAATGTTGAAGTGCTGGGCGTAGAGCAGGGCGCGGCGCATCAGCTCGGCGTTCATCACCGGCTTGCCGTCGTCCGAGATCGCCCGCACGCCGGCGCGCACCATCTCGCCGATCTCGGCCAGCTCCTCGCCCAGCAGCCCCTTGCTGACGGCGCCGATCGGGTAGACCCGGGCGAAACCGTGCCGCCGCGCCTCCAGCAGAATGTGCTCGGTCACCGACCGGCTGTCGTTGACCGGGTCGGTGTTGGCCATGCAGGCCACGGCGGTGAAGCCGCCGGCCGCGGCCGCCATCGTGCCGGTGCGCACCGTCTCCTTGTACTCCTGCCCCGGCTCGCGCAGGTGGACGTGGATGTCGATCAGCCCGGGCGCCACCACCAGGCCGGAGGCGTCGAACGTCTCCGCGTCCTTCGGCGGCTTGATACGGCCGTCGAGCTTGGCGACGCGGCCGTCCTCGATCAGCAGGTCGAGCGCCTCGTCGAGGTCCTGGCTGGGGTCGATCACCCGGCCGCCGTGGATCAACAGCTTTGCCATGTCAGACCGTCTCCTCGTGGACGCCCGAGAGCAGATAGAGGATCGCCATGCGTACCGAGACCCCGTGTTTGACCTGCTCGAGGATGACTGAGGAGTCGAGGTTGTCCGCCACCTCGCTCGCGATCTCGACGCCGCGGTTCATCGGCCCGGGGTGCATGATGATGACGTCGTCCTTCGCCACCGCCAGCCGCGCGGTGGTCAGGCCGAAGAGCTGGAAGTACTCGCGGACCGACGGGAAGGCCATCCGCCCCTGCCGCTCGAGCTGGACGCGCAGCATCATGATCACGTCGGCGTCGCGGATCGCCTCTTCCAGCGAGTAGGCCACCTCGACGTCCATCTTCTCCATCCCGGCCGGCATCAGCGTTCGCGGCCCGCCGATGGAGACCTGGGCGCCCATCTTGCGCAGCAGGTGGATGTTCGAGCGCACCACCCGGCTGTGCTCGATGTCGCCGACGATGGCGACCTTGAGCCCGGCGAGCTTCCCCTTGTGGCGGCGGATCGTGAAGGCGTCGAGCAGCGCCTGGGTCGGGTGCTCGTGCATGCCGTCGCCGGCGTTGATGATCGCGGAATGGCAGGTGCGCGCGAGCAGATGCGGCGCCCCGGATGAGGCGTGCCGCATC
>JBDSHF010000250.1:0-5000 GCA_039918595.1 Thermoanaerobaculia bacterium | reverse complement strand
GGGGGTGGGAGCATGCCAAGGAGCTCTACCGGCTCTCGACCGAGGCCCTGATTCCGGGTGAGCTCGTGCAGGTGGCCTGGGCGAAGGATCTCGAGAGCGCCGTCCGGCGGGGGGAGGTGGCCGTCGTCTTCGGCCTCGAGAACGGCCGCCCGCTGACGGTGGCCGGAGCGCTCGACGAGTGCGCCCGGATGGGCGTTCGCTACGTCACCCTCACCCACTGGGCCACCCACGAGTGGTGCGACGCCTCCACCGACGAGCCCCGCCACAAGGGGCTCTCCGGCGAGGGGGAGGGGATCGTCTGGAAGATGAGCCGCCTCGGCATCCTCCCCGACGTCTCCCATGTCTCGGACGACGCCGTCCGCAACGTGCTCGACGTCGCTCCCGGCCCGGTGATCGCGAGCCACAGCTCCGCCCGCGCTCTCTGCGACCATCCGCGCAACCTCCCCGACGACCTCGTCCGCGAGATCGCCCGCAAGGGGGGGATCGTGATGGCGAACAGCTATCCCGCCTTCGTCGACCGCAAGGCCGCCCAGGCGGATGCCGAGCGCGGCAAGGAGACCCGGCCCGAGATGCAGGAGACGGAGGAGGAGTACCTCCGCAATCCGCGCAAGCTCTGGCGGGAACGGGCCCGCCTGTTCGCCGACCGCCCCCTGCCGAAGATCCCCCTCTCCTGCTTCGTGGACCACATCATCCACCTCGTCGACCGCGCCGGCGAGGAACACGTCGGCATCGGCACCGACTTCGACGGCATCCCGGACGTGATCGAAGGCCTGGAGGATCCCTCGAAGTTCCCCGATCTCACCGCCTCTCTGCTGGATCGCGGGGTGGACAAGTCGGGGGTGAAGCTGATCCTGGGCGGGAACTTCCTGCGGGTTTTGCGGGAGGGGGAGCGGGCGGCGGAGTAGGACGGGCGGGGTCCAGGCGTCTTTGGCCTGGGCAGCGGCCTGCCCTTCGAAGCCTCACCCTCGGTCCCTCTCCCGGGGGGAGAGGGAGGGCGATCCGCGGAATGTTTCCGAATCGGGGGCTTGCCCGCTTCCACAATCCTGTTGCCGAAGGGCCCTCCCTCTCCCTCCGGGAGAGGGACCGAGGGTGAGGCCTCGAAGGGCAGGACGCCCCAACCGGGTAGAGATGTATGGGGGGCGCTTGATCGACGAGCCCACGCTCAGCAGGGCGCCGGATGCTCCACGAACGCCTCGGTCTCCATCTGTACGGTGATGTGGTCGATGCCAAAGCGTTCGTGAAGGGTGGCGCGAATCTCGCCGAGGACCGCGCAGTCGAACCGGCGGTCCTCCACCACGACGTGGGCGGAGATCGACTCCATGCCGCTGGTGATCGTCCAGACGTGGAGATCGTGGACCTCCAGGACCCCGGGCAGGTCCACCAGGGCGTTGTGGACCTTGTCGACGTCGATGTGCGCCGGCGCGCCCTCCATCAGCACGCGCGTAGCCTCCTTGAGGAGCGACCAGGCCGAGTAGATCACCAGGAGGGAGATCAGCACCGAGGCGGCCGGGTCGGCCCACTGCCAGCCGAAGCCCCAGATCAGCGCGCCGGCGGCGATCGCCTGCACGCTGCCGAGGGCGTCGGTCAGCACGTGCAGCCAGGCGCCGCGCATGTTCAGGTTCTCGTCCCGCCCGGCGTGCAGGATGGCGAGCGCCGCCAGGTTGACGACCAGGCCGCCGACCGCGATCCCCATCATCCCGCGAGCGTCCACCGCGATCGGCCGGCCCAGGCGGTGGACCGCCTCGACCAGCACCAGGATCGAGATCGCTACCAGCGCCGCGCCGTTGGTGAGCGCGGCCAGGATCTCGATCCGGTGATAGCCGTAGGTCTTTTTCGAGGTCCGCGGGCGGCGGGCCATCGACATGGCGAACACCGAGAGGCCGAGCGCGGCGGCGTCCGAGAGCATGTGCCCGGCGTCCGCCAGCAGCGCCAGCGACCCGGTGAGCCAGCCGCCGACCCCCTCGGCCACCATGTAGACGAGGACCAACCCGAGGGTCCACATCAGGCGCGAACGGCTGCCGCCGGCATGGGAGTGGCCGTGCGCGTGGGAGTGGCCGGCGTGCGACGAATGAGAGTGGACGGCGCTCATGCTGATGTTGAGGGTAGCAAACCGCAGCCCGGGATTGAAATCCCGGGCGCGCGGTAGCGGATATAGATTATCAAATTGCGATAAAAGAATTTGCGCTCCCGTCCGCGGGGGAGTAGGATCTGGACGTGGCAATCTTTCGGGGTTGCCATCCCGCCCGCGAGCGGACCCCGCAGTTTGTGGGTTTCGGTCGCTTGATCGACAGAGCCGCGCGATCCCGTGCGGCGGTACCGGTCCCCGGGCCGGTCCGGGTTCTCCCCTGGACCGGTCGCCGCGCCAGCGGCCTTTCCGGGGGCCGGATTATTATTTCTGCTGGCTAATTTTTCCTGGATAATTTCGCCGCCTGCGCGGATCAGAGACAGTTTGATAGGATCTTTCCCATTCCAGGGAGAAAAAATGCGATCCCATTTCAAGCTTCTGCCCGTGGTCCTCACGTTGAGCAGCTTCCTTCTCGGCGCCGCGCCGCCCCCCCAGACCGATCCGAAGCCGGAGAAGACCGACATGGAGAAGCAACGCCAGACCGTCGCCGACATCCGCAACGTCGGCACGGCGTTGTACTCCTGGCTCACCGATCAGGTCAGCGCCAGCGCGGCGGGAGCGCAGGAGACCGAAAAGTCGGTTGTCCTCGCACCCTATCGCGTGATCTCCAGCCAGGAGCTGAAGAAACTGCTCGTGCCGCAATACCTCGGGCAGCTTCCGGAAACGGACGGCTGGGGCTATCCGTTCGAGTTCCGGGTCAACGTCAAGGACGTTCTCGGCGAGAACGTGATGATGATCCGCAGCCCCGGCCGCGACGGCAAGTACTCCGTGGAAAAGTACAGCGTCCACAGCTTCGATTCGGAGAGTTACGACGAGGACATCGTCTGGGCCGACGGGTACTTCATCCGCTGGCCCCAGCGGGAGGCTAACTGAGCGGCCGCTGATCAGCTCAAGTCGGCAAACCATGGAGCACGGCCAGCAGGGGGAGTTTCGGCAGTACGAGGAGTAGATCCGCCCTGAAAGCATGTAGATCTGGACGAGAAGCATGTAGATCCAGACCAAAAGCATGTAGATCCACGGCAGAATCTCGGGTTTCTGGCCGCAAACTCAACTTTTCAGAGCAGAATCTCGGGTTTCTGGACCAGAAACCCGGGTTTGCGCACCGCATTCCCAGGTTCTGGGCCAGAATCTCTGGTTTCCGCGCCAGATCTACATGCTTTTGGTGCAGATCTACATGCTTCCGCTCCGGAATCACATGCTTCTGCTCCAGAGCTACATGCTTCTGGTCTGGAGCTACATGCTTCTGGCGCGGATCTCCCTCTCCACTACCGGCGGACCTTGATTCCGAGTTGGATCAGGCGTGGCGCTCCCAGAGTCTCGATTGGCGACCGCGCGGTGACCACTTCCGCATCGAAAAGGTTCTCGGCGGAGAGGAAAACGTCCAGCCGGTCGCCGATGGGGCGGCGCAGGGAAAGATCGGCCACGACGTAGCGGCGCAGTGGGAGTTGGTTGAGATCGTCGTCGAACTGCTCGCCGGCCCAGCGCCCTTGGAGGAGGACGGCGACCGGCCCCGCGAAGGCGATCCCCAGGGAGCCCTGATTGCGGGGGACCTGGGGGACGCGCAGGCCGGTGCGCTCGACGCGGGAGTCCGTGTAGAGATAGGAAGCCTGGAGCTCCCAGCGCGGCAGGGGGCGCAGCCGCAACTCGGCCTCCAGGCCGTCGGCGTTCACCCGGTCCAGGTTCCTGCGCTGCCGGGTGATGAGCTGCGGCGTCGACGACAGGGTGACGTTCCCCACCGCGCCCTCGATCCGGTTGCGGTAGACGTTCAGCCGGGCGAAGAGCGTGGCCGAAGGGGTAAGATCGGCCCCGATCTCAGCTCCCGTCAGCGTCTCCTGCCGCAGATCCGGATTGGCGAGGGTCTCGACGTTGCCGACGCGGAACGGGCGGTAGAGCTCGTTGAGGGTCGGCGCCCGGAAACCCCGGTAGGCCGAGGCGCGCAGGGTGACGGCGTCGGAAGCGCGGAAGAGGGCGCCGAGCCGGGGGTTGAAGCTGGTTCGCATCGTCTCGCTCGCCCAGAGGTCGAGCCGCGCGCCGGCGAGGAGGTCGAGCCGCGAGGTGACGCCAAAGGTCTGCTGGGCATAGACGCCGCCGAGGGTCTGGTCCTGGACGTCCCACGAGGCGCGGCGCACGTCGGCGCCGGCGAGCAGGCCGCTGCCGGAGCGCCAGGAAGCCGAGCCGCCGAAGCCGGTGGTCTCGAAGTCCTGCTTGGCGGTGAGGAGCTCCTGGGAGCGGCCGGGCAGCACGCGCGAGAAGGTGCTGCGGAAGCGCTGCGTCTGGCCGAAAGCATCCAACTGCCAATGATCGCTGGACCAGCCGGCCTGGAGGGATTGCAGGCGGGTGTCGTTGATCTGTAGCGCGGTGCCGTTCCCCCGCTCTTCGCGGAAGGAGTTGATCCCCAGGTGGTAGCGACCCCACTCGACGCGGCCGAAGAGGGTGCCGAAGTCGACGGCGGCGGGGCGGTCCACGGCGCCCCGGTTCTCGGGAGAAAGGACGTAGAAGCCGTCGGTCCGGAAGAGGCGTCCGGAGAGGGTGTACCCCCAGCGTCTATTACCTGCGGGGTCCGCGGCGTCGGCGGCGAAAACCTCGACATCGCCGGTGCTGCGATCACCGCCGCGCGCGGTCACCTCCAGGGTGCCCGGCTTGGCGGCGCGCGGCAGGAGCTGGATCGCCCCGCCCATCGCCGCGCTGCCGTAGAGCTGCGAGAGGGAGCCGCGAGCCACCTCGACGGTTTCGAGCCCGGAGAGCGGCAGCCGGTTCCAGTAGACCCAGCCGCCGAACGGATCGTTGAGCGGCACGCCGTCGAACAGCACCAGCGTGCGGCTGGCGCCGCTGGGTCCGAGGCCGCGGAGAGATACCCCTTGGGATGTCGGATGGG
>JBDSHF010000249.1:0-9575 GCA_039918595.1 Thermoanaerobaculia bacterium | reverse complement strand
CCCCGCGGGGGCCGGAACAAAATCCGCCTCCCTCCAGGCGCGCCCGCGGACCGCGGAAGCAGAGATCAGGAGGGCGCGAGGGTGCCCCCCCGCCCGGCGATAAATCGCCGGGCTATGAACAGCGCCCCTCCCTGGAAGATGGCCGGGGAGCTCCCGGTGGACGCCCCCACCATCTCATGGGACAATGCATCGTCCCACCCGGGCAGCACCAGCCCGGCCCCATCCCTTACATCCTGAGGAGAGGAGACAATATGGCTGAGTCCACCGTTGCCGAACCGACGACCGAGACGCGCACCCTGGTCCACTACGAGGTGCGGGATGGCGTGGCCTATCTCACGCTGGACGATCCCCCGGCGAACACCTACACCCACGAGATGATGCGGCAGATCGACGGCTGCGTCCTCAAGGCGCGTTTCGACAAGGACGTCTACGTCATCGTCATCAAGGGCGAGGGGGACAAATTCTTCTGCGCCGGCGCCAACATCAACATGCTGAAGTCGTCGGATCCGTACTTCAAGTACTACTTCTGCCTGCACGCCAACGAGACGCTCAACCGCCTGGAGCAGACCCCCAAGCTGGTGATCGCGGCGCTCGAGGGGCACACGGTCGGCGGCGGACTGGAGATCGCCATGGCGGCGGACATCCTGATCGCCAAGCGCAACTCCGGCAAGGTCGGCCTCCCCGAGGTCACCCTCGGCGTGCTCCCCGGCACCGGCGGCACCCAGCGCCTGGCCCGCCGCGTCGGCAAGAGCCAGTCCATCGAGCTGATGGTCACCGGCCGCCTGATCGACTTCGAGGAGGCGCAGCGCATCGGCATCGTCAACAACATCTTCGAAGCCGACGACTTCCTCGGCCAGGTCCACGAGTACGCCAAGCAGTTCTGCCCGCCGAACAAGGCGGCCAAGGCGGTCGGCCGGATCAAACGCGCCGTGCAGTCCGGCGCCGAGGTCCCCTTCGAGAGCGGCCTCGCCATCGAGCGCGAGCTCCAGCAGCAGCTCTTCGAGAGCCCGGACGCCCGCGAAGGCCTGGAGGCCTACATCGGGAAGCGCAAGCCGGAGTTCCGCGGTTATTGAGAAGGAATGCCGCCCCTTACGGGACGGCCCTCACTCCCCCAACCCCCTCTCTCCCAGCCTCCCCCCCGGCCGCCGGGAGAGAGGGGGCTCAAGAGGGGGAATTCTTGTATCTGTCCTCGGCTAACCACTCCCTCTTCTCCAGGCGGGAAGGGGGGGAGGCTGGGAGAAGAGGGCCGGGGTGATGAGGGCTCCCGCCCCAGATACGAAAGGTTCCCGATGACGCACAGCGACAACGACATCGTCCTCGCCGCCCCGGTCCGCACTCCGATCGGCAAATTCGGCGGCGTTCTCTCCCCCCTCTCGGCGGCCGACCTCGGCACGACGGCGGCCCGCGGGGCTCTCGAACGGGCGGGGCTCGATCCCGCTCACGTCGATCAGGTGATCTTCGGGCATGGCCGCCAGGCCGGCGGCGGCCCGAACACGGCGCGGCAGATCGCCTTCCGCGCCGGCGTCCCCGTCGAGCGGCCGGCCTTCACGGTCAACCAGGCGTGCGCCTCGGGGCTGCAGGCCGTGGTCTCGGCGGCGCGCGCGATCCTCCTGGGGGAGGCGAACGTCGTCCTCGCCGGCGGCGCCGAGAGCATGTCGAACACCCCCTACTATCTCCCCCGCGCCCGCTGGGGGTACCGGATGGGCAACGCCGAGATCGTCGACGGCATGTACCAGGACGGCTTCAACGACCCGCTCTCGAAGCTGGTGATGGGCGAGACCGCCGAGGAGCTGGCGGCGGAGATGGGGATCGGCCGCGCCGCCGCCGACGCCTACGCCCTGGAGAGCCAGCACCGCTGCGAGCGGGCCCGCGGCGCCGGCCGCTTCGACGCCGAGATCGTCCCCATCAAGGTGGCGGGGCGGAAGGGGGAGGTCACGGTGGAGCGCGACGAGCATCCGCGCGACGGCATGACCCTCGAAGCGATGACCAAGCTGCCCGCCGTCTTCCGCAAGGGGGGCGTGGTCACCGCCGGCAACGCCTCGGGAATCACCGACGGCGCCGCCGCGATCCTCCTCGCCTCGCGCGCCGCGGCCCGCGAGCTGGGCCTGCCCATCGTCGCCCGGCTGGTCGGCTGGGAGGTGGTGGGCGTCGATCCGCGCATCATGGGGATCGGCCCGGTGCCCGCCGTCCGCAAGCTGCTGGAGAAGACCGGCGTGGCGAAGGACGCGATCGACGAGGTCGAGCTCAACGAGGCCTTCGCGGCCCAGGTGCTTGCCTGCAATCAGGAGCTGGGCTTCGATCCCGCCCGCCTGAACCCGGACGGCGGCGCCATCTCCCTCGGTCATCCGATCGGCGCCTCGGGGGCACGCATCCTGGTCACCCTCCTCCACGGCATGGAGAAGCGGGGCGGCGAGCGCGGCATCGCGACGCTCTGCGTCTCCGGCGGCATGGGGATCGCGGCGCTGGTCCAGCGCGAGGCGGCATGACGACAGGATCGAGCGGTCAGATCCTGCTCGCGAGCGACACCGCAAGGCGGACCGTGCCCTATGCGGCGGCCCTCGCCGCCGCCGGCGTTCCCGAGAGCGCGATCCAGGTGGTCACTCCCTTTTCGGAGATCCCGCCGCGCGACCTCGCCGCCAGCGCCCGGGCGGTCGTCCTCTGCGGCGGGCAGGACGTCGACCCCGAGCGCTACGGCGAGGCGATCCTCCCCCACGCCCGGATCGAGCTGGAAGTAGAGCGCGACGAGATGGAGTGGGACCTCCTCGACCTCGCCCAGGAGCGCCGGCTCCCCGTCTGGGGCGTCTGCCGCGGCCTCCAGGTGCTCAACGTCTATTTCGGCGGCTCGCTCTGGCAGGATCTGCCGACTCAAGCTCCCAGCCAGATCGACCACAGCCAGTCGAAGACCCCGGACCTCCTCGCCCACACCCTGCGGGTGATCGAGCCGGAGGCGCCGCTCGGCGAGCGGCTCACCCGTGACGTCCCGCTGGTCAACAGCCGGCACCACCAGGCGATCAAGCGGATGGCGGAGGGCTTCGTGCCGGTCGCCCTGTCCCCCGACGGCCTCGTCGAGGCGGCCGTGCTCGATCGCGGCGACTGGTGGGTGCGCGCCGTCCAGTGGCACCCCGAGAACCTGATCGACCTCGCCCAGCAGCGCGCGTTGTGGATCGATTTCGCCCGCGCGGCGGG
The DNA here is from genome assembly GCA_039918595.1 of Thermoanaerobaculia bacterium. GTDB lineage: Bacteria > Acidobacteriota > Thermoanaerobaculia > Multivoradales > UBA5704 > DATARR01. The sequence continues at coordinate 6,389 of JBDSHF010000249.1, read as the reverse complement.
ATTCGAAGTTGGATAGCGATGAGTGATTCCCCCATCCACCTCCACCGCGAGCACCGCATCGCGACGATCACGATCTCCCGCCCGCCGCTCAACATCCTGGACATCCAGACGATCGACCGGCTGGGCGAGACGATCGCCGAGCTGGCGGCCGATCCCGAGCTACTGGTGATCATTCTCCGTGGTGCCGGCGAGCGCGCCTTCTCCGCCGGGGTGGCCGTCCAGGACCACACGCCGGACCGGGTCGGCCCGATGCTCGACAGCCTCCACGGCACCATCCGCCGGCTGCGGGACCTCGACGCCGTCACCCTCGCCGCCGTCCACGGCCACTGCCTGGGGGGCGGGATGGAGCTGGCGATGGCCTGCGACCTGGTGATCGCCAGCGACGACGCCCGCTTCGCGGTCCCGGAGATCGAGCTCGGCTGCTTCCCGCCAGTGGCCACGGCAATGTTCCCTTCCCGGATCGGAGCCGGCCTCACGCTCGATCTCGCGCTGACCGGCCGGACCCTGACCGCCGGAGAGGCGGAACGCCTGGGGTTGGTGACCCGGCGGATCGGCGCCGAAGCGCTCGACGCCCTGGTCCGGGAGATCGCCGAGCGGATCGCCACCCGGAGCGCCCCGGTCGTGCGCCTCACCAAGCAAGCCGTCCGCGCCGGCCGGGACCTCCCCTTCGCGGAGGCGCTCGCCGAGACGGAGCGTATCTATAAGGAAGAGTTGCTGCCGCTGGAGGATGTGGAGGAAGGGGCCGCCGCGTTCCTGGAGAAGCGGCGGCCGGTCTGGAAGCACCGGTAGGCCTCAGGTTCGGTCGGGGCGCTGGTCGGTGTGTTTCCAAGCGCCCGCCAGCCTGAGATCTTGACCTCTCTCCTTACCAAACCTAGACTGAAGGTAAGGAGAAGGCTGTGCCAAAATCCACCATCACCGTGAAGTACCAGACCACAGTCCCCAAGCAGGTCCGCGAGAAGCTTGGCGTCGGGCCGAGCGACATGCTCCAGTGGGACCTCGCCGGGGACCATGTGCGGGTGACCGCTTCAAGCAGGGCCTTCCTCGACCTCCGGGGCAGCTTCAAGGTGGGACCAGGGGACCCGGTGGAAGACGTACGGAAGGCTCGCGAGCGGATGGGGACGGAAGGCGCTTGAAGAAAATCCTGGTCGACACCAATGTACTGGTTTCCTTCCTCACGGACCGGAACGAAGAGCAACAGGAGAAGGCCGTCATGCTCTTCGAAGCCGCGGCCGACCAGCAGCACCTCCTCGTCGTCCCCACCGGCTCGATCTCGGAGATGGTCTACGTCCTCTCCAACTTCTACCGTTTTCCCGCCCCGGACGTTGCGCGCGCTCTCGAAAAGTTGCTCGCCATGCCTGGAGTGGCAACCGAGACGGAGATCTCCTGGAGCTTGGTGATCGAGCACTGGCCGGACCCGATCCCGGCGTTTGGAGACGCGATGCTTGCGTCCGTGGCCATCCATGGCCGCTATGACGCCGTCGCCACGTTCGATGAGCCCCTCCAGAAGAGACTGGAACGGCTGGGGGCGAAAGCGTACTGGCGAGCCCATCCAAGCCTTCCGGTATGATCCCTCCCGTCCGGAGACCGGCCCACCCCGGCCGCCTCCGGCCCAATCCCTGGATTCAATCCGACTTTGTGGAGGAGATCGCGATGCCTGAGACCCTTCTGGTGGAACGCGTTGGGCGCGTGGCCATCCTGACCATCAACCGGCCCGACAAGCTGAACGCCCTCAACGAGCAGGTGCGCGTCGACATGCTGGAGGTCCTCGGCCAGATCCAGACCGACGACTCGGTCGGCGTGGTCGTCATCACCGGCGCCGGCGAGAAGTCGTTCATCGCCGGGGCGGACATCGGCGAGTTCGCCGGCCGCACCCCCTTCGATCAGCGCCACGCCATGCGCAGCCCGCGCATCTTCGACGTCATGGCGAGCTTCCCCAAGCCGGTGATCGCGATGATCAACGGCTTCTGCCTGGGCGGCGGCTGCGAGCTGGCGATGTCCTGCGACATCCGGATCGCCTCGGAGAAGGCGCGCTTCGGCCAGCCGGAGATCAACCTCGGGCTGATCCCGGGCGGCGGCGGCACCCAGCGCCTCCCCCGCCTGGTGGGCGTCGGCCATGCCATGCGGCTGATCCTCACCGGCGACATGATCGGCGCCGCCGAGGCCCAGTCGATCGGCCTGGTGGAGATCGTCGTCCCCGCCGAGGAGCTGCGGGCGAAGACCCTGGAGCTGGCCGATAAGATCGCCTCCCGGAGCCCCCTCACCGTCAAGGTCGCCAAGGAGGCCCTGCGCGCCAGCGAGCGGCTGCCGATCGACGACGGCATCACCTACGAGCGCGACCTCTTCTGCCTCTGCTTCTCCTCCGCCGACAAGGAGGAAGGGGTCAAGGCGTTCCTGGAGAAGCGGCCGGCCCAGTGGACGGGGCGCTAAATCCAATGGCCGCCCCGCACGCCGACCTGCTGTCGCTGCGCTCCGAGTTCCCGATCCTGGAGCGCACGACCTACCTGATCAACAACTCCCTCGGGGCGATGCCGCGCGCCGTCGAAGGTGAGATGGCGGCCTTCACCAGGGCCTGGGGGGAGCGCGGCGTGCGGGCCTGGGGCGAGGGGTGGTGGGAGATGGCGGCGGAGACCGGCGATCTCCTCGCCCCCCTGCTCGGCGTCCGGCCGGGTGCGGTCTCGATGCACCAGAACGTGTCGGTGGCGGCCGCGATCTTCCTCTCCTGCATCGACTATCCGGCGGAGCGGAACAAAGTCGTCTACGAGGCGCTGAACTTCCCCAACGTCATCTACCTGCTGGAAGGGGAACGGCGGAAGGGGGCCGAGATCGTCACCGTCCCCTCGGACGACGGCATCGGCATCCCCACCGAGCGGCTGCTGGCGGCCATCGACGAGCGGACGCGGCTGGTGCCGGTCTCCCACACCCTGTTCCGCAGCGCCTACGTGCAGGACGCCGAGGCGATCGCCCGCCGCTGCCGCGAGGTGGGGGCGATCATGATGCTCGACGTCTACCAGTCCACGGGCGCGGTGCCCCTGGAGCTGGAGGCCTGGGGGGTGCACGCGGCGGTGGGCGGCTCGGTGAAATGGCTCTGCGGCGGCCCGGGAGCCGGCTACCTCTGGGTGAACCCGGAGATCGCCGGCTCGCTCCGGCCGGCGTTCACCGGCTGGCAGGCGGACGCGGAGCCCTTCGCCTTCCATCCCGGGGCGATCCGCTACCGCGAGGAGCCGGCCTGGCGCTTCCTGACCGGCACGCCGAACATCCCCGCCCTCTACTCCTGCCGCCCCGGCTATCGGATCGTGGCGGGAGTCGGCTCGAAGAAGATCCGCGAGCGCTCGCTGGCCCTCACCGACCATCTGATCGCGCTGGCCGAGGAGGCCGGCTTCGAGCTGCGCACCCCACGCGACCGCAAGCACCGCGGGGGCACGGTCAGCATCTTCCACCCGGAGGCCGACCGCCTCTGCCACGAGATGATCGACCGCGAGATCGTCTGCGACTTCAGGCCCAACGCGGGAATCCGGCTCTCGCCGCACTTCTTCAACACCGAGGAGGAGCTGGAGCACGCAGTGGCGACGCTCAAGGAGCTGGCGGGGAAATAGAACTGCCCAAGACATCAAGAGTAAAGGGACACCCTACGTCCTTTTTTCCTGACCGAAAGGAACTGTTCATGAAGAAGTCGATTCTCGCCGCGCTCGCCCTGGCGCTCCTCACCGTGGGTCCGGCGCTCGCCCAGCAGGCTGCGGGGGAGAACGCAGCGGCCAAGGAGCAGGACGTCCGCAGGCTGCTGGAGCTGACCGGATCCGCCAAGCTTGGAAAGCAGGTCCTCACGCAGATGTTCGAAGCGTTCAAACAGGGGGCTCCGGAAGTACCCGCGTCGACCTGGGACGAGATGTTGAAGGAATTTGACGCCGACTCGATGATCGAGTTGATCGTCCCCATCTATGCCAAGCACCTGACCCACGAAGACGTCAAGGGCCTGATCGCCTTCTACGAAAGCCCGCTCGGGCGCAAGATGACCGACCTGTTGCCCGCGATCACACAAGAGTCCATGCAGGCAGGCCAGCAGTGGGGGATGGAGGTCGCCCAGAAAGTCCAGAAGCGGCTGGCAGAGAAGAAGAAGAGCTCCAGCGGCAAGTAAAGCTTCGGAAACGGTGAGGGGATTCCGGGGCTTTCTTCGTTCTCTCCATACGGCGCGGCTGAATGGTTGCCCGCCAGCTCAAATCAAAGGAGACCCCGTGAAGAAGACCGCTCCCAAGAAGATGACCCTCACCCGCGAGACGATCGGCACGCTGAACGACAAGGAGATGAAGGCGATCCTGGGCGGCGCCCTGCCGGAGACCACGAACTCCAGGAACGCCTGCTGCGTCTAGCTTCCTCAGACCCGTATAGGGGCGCAATCCACCGCGCCCCTATACGTGGTTGAGCAGCATCAGCTCGTGAGGGTGCGGCTCCAGATAGACCTGATCCTGAAGATACGCCACCCCCTGCCGCCGGACGTGGTGGCGGATCAAGGTGAGGGGGACGATCAGCGGCACTAGCCCCAGCCGGTAGCGTTCGATCGTCTCCGCCAGCTCGGCGCGGTCCTCGCCGTCGAGAGCGTCGGAAACAAAGCCCGCCAGATGATGCAGGACGTTGGTATGGCCGCGCCGGGTGGCGGGACGGCGGAGGACTTCCGTCAACCCCTCGCGATAGGCGGCGGTGAGCCCGTCCGCCGGCGTATCCTTCCCCGCTGCTCCCAGCAGACGGCCCAGGCGGCGCATGCCGGCTTGGTTGCGCCCCATCAGCAGGAACTTGTGGCGCTCATGGAAGCGCATCAGCCCGGCGCGGGTCCACCCCTCCCGCTCCCCCTGGCGCCAGCGATGGTGGACGAAGACGCGGGCGATGAAGTTCTCGCGCAGCGGCGGATCGTTCAGCCGCCCCTCCTCCTCGATAGGCAGGTCCGGCAGGCGCGCGATTAGAGCCTCGGCGAACAAGCCGCGGCCATCCTTGGAAGGTATGCCCGTCCCAGGATAGACCTTGACCCGCTCCATGCCGCAACTCGGGGAGTCCTTCTTGAGCACGTAGCCGTCGAGCTCCATCCCGGCCAGCGCCTCGGCCCGCCGCCGGGACCAAGCGCGCATCGGCTCCGTATAGTCCTCCCCGGTGCTGGGCATGACGAGGCGGACCTCCTCCCCCATCCGCTCCAGCCGGATCGGCGGCCGCGGAGTGCCCATCCCCAGCTCCACCTCCGGGCAGACCGCCACCCACTCGACGTAGCGGCCGAAGGTGTCGGTGAGAAAGGCGTCCCGCTTGTGGCCGCCGTTGTAGCGAACCTCCTGGCCGAGCAGGCAGGCGGAGATGCCGATGCGGATTTTGGGGAGCTCGGGAGCTGACATTCCTTATATATAGCGCAGGCAGGGTACAATCGGGCTGGAGGAAGGCATTGGATGCAACCCTTCATTTCAGAACGGCAACGAGAGCTGACTGAGCTGTGCGAGGGCTTCGGAGTACGGAGACTCGAGCTCTTCGGGTCGGCGACCGGGGAACAGTTCGATCCCGAGTCCAGCGACCTGGACTTCCTGGTGGACTTCGATCCCGCCCCGCACGGCTTGCTGGCAGACCGTTATCTCGGTCTCCTGGAGGCCCTGGAATCTTTGTTTGGGAAACCCGTAGATCTGGTGATGGTCAGAGCGGTCAAGAACCCCTACTTCCTGCAAGGTATCGAACCCTCCCGTACTCTCCTCTATGCGGCTTGAGGTCAAGAAGTACCTGTTCGACATCCAGCAAGCCGCCAAGCTGGTCCTCCTCTTCACCGCAGGGTTGAGCTTCCAGGAGTATGCCAAAAACCCCATGGCCCGATCGGCGGTCGAACGCCAGCTCATGACCCTCGGTGAGTCACTCAATAAACTTTCCCAAATCGATCCTTCCGTCGCTTCGCGGGTCTCCGCGGACTACCGCCGGATCATCTCTTTCCGGAACGTCTTGATCCACGACTATGACTCCATCTTGGACGAGGTGGTCTGGGGCGTCGTCGAGACCAGGTTGCCGCCTCTGCTTCAGGAAGTCGAAACCATGCTACGCGGGGAGTAGCGACGGCCTGGACTCGGAAGCGCACGAGCAGGCAGGCAGGCCGCGCCCTCGATGTTTTCGCATCACCTCTGGCGACGGATGATGCGAGACCCATCAGGGGCGGTTCGCGCCCTCCTTGGGCGGAGGCGTCGGCGCTCCATTTTGATGCGAAATCCCTGGGGATTGCTGCGATCCCCGCTTGGGCTGGTCCATCCCTCGCGTGGGCAGGCCCGTCCCCAGGAGGGTACGCAGCAATCCCGAGGGGCTTCGCAGCAAAAAAGTCGGGGAACGATCCAGCCCTGAAAGGGGCGGAGACGGATGATGGAAGATTAGCAGCAAATTTACCC
>JBDSHF010000248.1:0-9334 GCA_039918595.1 Thermoanaerobaculia bacterium | reverse complement strand
TTCCTCTCCGTCGGCGTGCTGGTCGTCTTCTCGGTCTTCCTGCGCCAGAAGGGTTCGCCGGAATCCAAGCCGGTCGACAGCCCGCACAGCGAAACCGGAACCTAAAGGAACGGTGGCACGCCGGGAGTGGATTGGAGTAGGATAACCACACTCCCTGGAAAAACCGGGGGCGTGCCAACACACGCCCCCGGCGACTACAGCCTATTCGTTACCTCGCGGTACGGTGGGACTCCGGGGAGTGCCTTTCTCCTTTCTCCGGCTTCTCTCGGGCCGGCCTTCGCCTGCGGTACGGCTTGATGCCGAATTCCACCAGCTTGTCGCTGTGACGTCCGTACTGGCCGCGAACCCAGATGCGGATGCGGTTCGACAGAGCCTTCCCCTGAGCCAGGGAGGCTTTGAGCGCCCGCGTCGCCTGGAGCCTCTCCGCTTCCAGGCTGGCCCGCCGGGCGTACGCGGCCCGGAGATCCTCCAGATTCGCTTCGAGCTGCACGCGGAAGGCTTCCACCTCCGGCAGGTCGGCCCGGTTGGCCTCCACGGCGGCCAGGAGCTGGTCCCAATCCGCCGTCACCTGCGCGAACGCCTTCTTCTCCCTCATGCTTCGTCTCCTTGCGCCTGCTCCGGACTGGGCGGCGCGGCCGCAACCAGCGGCTTTGCCGACGCCTTGGACTTCCGCGTCTTCCTGCCGGTCGGCACCAGGCCGAACATCTTCCCCAGCTCGGTCTTGGTGCCGATACGGCTCAACACGAACGCGCGGAGCTTGCGCGCCACCTCCGCGCCCTGGTCCGCGATATCCTCCAACTGCTGGGTCGAGGCCTTCTTGGTCCCATCGAGGTTCTCCTGCGTGAGCTTCTCCTCCCGAAGCCGTGCCAGAAAGCCCTCCAGCTCCGTCTTCAGAGGCTCCATTCCTGTCAGCAGGCTGACGTTCTTGTCGCAGGCTCCGAGAAGCCCCTCCCAATCACGGAAGATTTTCGAACGGGCGGTAATCTTTGGCATGTCTCTTTCCTTTCAGTCTTTGTTGAGTTGAACGATCGATCCCGGTTACCCGAGCTCGGTGGCGAATTCGAGCACCGCCGACGTGAGCGGGGCCAGGCGGCTGCCTGTCTGCCCGGCATACAGCGAGAGCCGGACCTGCTTGCCGGTGATCTCCACCGTCACCGGGAGAGCCAGCGCCCTCGCCAGGCCGGCCACGAACTCACTGTAGTGCGCCGCCGCCTCGCAGGCCGGGAACACCCGCGTCCGCTGGATCATCCGGCCCTTCCCGGCGAGCTGCCAGGCCGGCCACGCCATCAGCCATTCCTGGACGCGCTCGGGCTTCAGCTCGTCCACCCCCGGCATACCGCCGATGAGCCCGTCAAACCCCCCGGACGGGTGCGGAGGGCGGCGCAGCTTGATCATCACCATGGTCTTCTGGGACACAATTCTTTCCATCGTTTGCATACATCTCTCCTTGCGGAAGCTCCGGAGCCTTCATGGCCCCGGAAGGTCAAACTCGAAACGGGAAACTGCTTTTGGGGATCAGCCGGGATCAGCGGGGATCAGCCGGGATCAGCCGTCGGGATCGACGCCGAGCCCCTCCGAGGTTCGCGGCAGCCCGGCGAAGGCCAGCAGGGGATTGCGGCGGAACCGGCGGAGCATCTCGACGGCGGCGGCGAGAAAGTCTTCCAGCTCCGCGCGGCGGCCCTGCGCCAGGGCCGTTTCCACCGAGCCGAGCGCCCGCAGCACGCCGGCCTGGCCGACCTCCGCCGGGAAGCTCTCCACGATGTCGTGGATCAGCGGATGCACGCTTTCCAGCCGTCCTGACTTCGCCAGCGCTGAGGCGAGATCGAGCGAGGCGAACGCCGCGTCGTAGAGCTTCCCCGCTCTCAGAAAGCTTTTCCGGGCGGTGTCCAGCAGGCCGGGCGCATCCTCCAGATCGCCGGCGAGCGCGGCGACCTTACCCTCCATCCAGGCGACGTGCGCCATCTGCCGCGAGGAGTCGGCCACCCGGCTGTACATCGAGCGCGCCACCTCGACGATGCGCACCGCCTTGGCCTGGTGGCCGAGCGTGGCATGGCACACCGCCAGGGCCAGCCGGGCGCGCACCGCCAGCGTGGCGTCGCGGTACAGATCCAGCACCTCGCAGGCCTGCGTCAACGGCAGCACGGCGCGGTGCGCCTGATCCTCGGCCACGAAGAGGAACCCGAGCTCGGCCAGGCACGCCCCCTCCTCCAGCAGATCCGCGTTGTCGTTGTAGACCAGCGCCGCGCGCCAGAGCAGCCCGCAAGCCTCGTCGTCCCGCCCCTGCTCCAGCCGCAGCGCCGCGAGCTGCTGGCAATAGAAGGCCCGCTCGATGCCGTCCGCCGGCCCGGTGAGGTACGCCGCCGCGCGCCGGAAGGAGTCCTCCGCCTCGCGCCGGTTCCCCGCCAATCTCCAGGCGCTACCCACCAGCACGCAGGAACGGGCCTTCACGTCGTCCACCCGGGCGGCGAGCCCCGCCTCGTAGCGTTGCGCCGCGACGTGGAACGCCAGCCGGGCCATCTCCGCCGAGAGCGCCGTCTCGGCCGGCTGCAGGCTCCAGCTCTCCTCCAGCAGCAGCTCCGCCAGCCGCAGATTGCGGAACTCGGCCGAGCTGGCGAGCGCCCGCCTCTCCGTGGCCGCGCTCCCGATCAGCCGGTCCATCAGGCGTTGCGCCCGGGCCGTCTGCTCCTCCATCCTCCTCAACAGGTCCGGCGTCCGCGCCTCCAGATCGCGCAGCAGCCGGTCGTACGCCGGATCAGCCTCCTCCGCCGCCGCGGATCTCCGCCCCAACCACTCCCGCGCGCTCTCCTGGCACGCGGCACAGTCCAGAAGATGAAGGAGGTCCCCCTCCCGGTCCACCGGAACCTCCAACAGAAACGACTCCACGCGCTCCATCTCGTCCACACACCCGCTCACGGCTCCCCCTCTCCGACGTTCCGCGCCTCTCCGGCCCAGGGCTTGCCGGTCACCAGCTCATCCACCGTCACCTCGAAGAGAATCGTCAACGCCACCAGGATCGCGAGCGGCGGAGCGTTCTCCCCCCGCTCCCACTTGGAAAGCCGGTCGCGGGACACTCCCAGCTTCTCCGCCAGCAGCAGGCGCTCCCAGCCCTTCTCGATCCGCAGCCGCGCTATCCGGGTGCCCAGCTCGCCAAACCGCCCGGACCTCGACATTGCCGAATCCGCAACATACGTATCACTCCCGATCTCCATCTCCGCCATCCGATTGCTCCTTCTGTTATGCAGGGAGTGTACGGGAGGCCAATGAGGAATGTCTATAGGCGATTCAACCAAATCAACCAACAAGTTGTGTATTCCGCAATCTATGGGGTATGTTACGTCTAACGACGACGTTTGCGTCTCTCCAGTAATCGCGAAGCGCGACTTCATGGCTTGAATCGCGGGAGCGAGCGAATTTCGCTCGCTCCCGGGCGAATCTTTCTCGCCCCGTGCCACACTGAAGTCCCTTGCAACGGGAGGCGTTGCGACCGCGGGCGCTGGCGCCATGGCGGCGCCCTGCCGTCCCCGCGGCTCAGGAGGAGATATGTCTCGAATTTTGTTTCGCCGGATCACCACCGCCACCGCCCTCGCCGCCCTGCTCACCCTCGCCGCGCCCGCTCAGGCCGCCGGATGGAATGGATGGGCTCCGGACGGCGATCTGCTGCACTCCGCGTGGCAGTGGGTCGCGAGCTTCTGGATTCCGCAGGCGCCGGCGCATCCCTCCGGGCGGATCCCAGGCGTGAAGTCGGATCGCGGCTCGTCGGTCGATCCCAACGGCGGCACGGCCTCCTCTACCCCTCCGTGTTGCGAGAGGAGCGGCGGTATAGATCCGAACGGCTGACCCTGGGTAAGAGAACGCTTGCCTCCACGACCACCCTTCGGCGAAGGCGGTAGAGACGCTCCCAGGTCCTTAACGACACCCTCGCGGAGGCCACGGGGACCGCGGGACGTCTCTGCCGGAGGGCACGCCGCCGCCCCTACCACCGCCGGACCGGGGCACGCCCCCCCACAACGCCAAGCCTTGCCGAACCGCCCCGCCGAAAGCTTGCCGAACACCCCCCCGCCCTCCCGGTCCGCCATCGCGGCCTTCTCACCGGGAGTGGCGGAGGGAACCTCGAGCCCTTCGAAGAGACGTCCCGCGGTCCCCGTGGCCTCCGTCAAGGTGTCGTTAAGGACCTGGGAGCGTCTCTACCGCCTCCGGCAAAGATTGCCTGAGGCGAGGCGGTCTTCTGGCCTCTTCCTTCCGCCTGTGCGACAATGCAGCCTTCCATGGGAGACAAGGCGTTGACCGACCATCCAAGCCGTAAAGAGCTGCTGGCCGTGGTCCGCGGAGACCTCACGACCGAGCGGACGGGGGCGATCCTGCGCCACCTCTTCCAGGGCTGCAAGAAGTGCCTCGACGCCGCTCCCTCGTCCCTGAAATTCGGTTTTGGCCTGGAGGGGAAGACCACGGCGAAGGAGGAAGCCGCCATCGACGCCGCGATCCAGCGGGTCTTCAAGGTGGTGACGCGCCACGACCAGAATTTACGCGAGCAGGAACTGGAGGCGCAGGAGGCCGAGAAGATCCTGGCGGAGGGTGGAGCGCCCGCGGATTTTCCCTTGAAGATGGGAACGCTCGCCAAGTACAAAGCCCTGCTGGCCCGGAGCTGGTCTCTTCGGCACGAAGACACCGGAGCGATGGTCTACTTCGCTCGGATGGCGGTGCAGTGCGCCGAGCTGCTGGAGATCAAAAAATATGGAGTGGAGCGGGTGTACGACTACCAGTGTCGCGCCCAGGCCGAGTTGGGGAACGCTCTTCGCGTTTCGGATCAGCTCGACAAGGCGGAAGCGGCTTTTTATCGAGCACGGCAGCTTTTTGAGCTTGGGACTCGCGACGAAGTAATTGAAATTCGATTGCTTGATCTCGAGGCATCCCTGGATGCGGATTGTCGCCGTTTTGTGGTGGCATGTCAGAAGCTGGAGAAGGTCTTTCGGTACCATCAACGCAATCATAATTCCCATATGGCAGGGGGAATTCTAGTCCGTCAAGGGCTCTATATTGGAAATGCTGGCAATATTGAAAAGGCTCTTAACATTCTCCAAAAGAGCTTGCCCTTAATAGACGGGAGCCGAGATCCGAGCCTTCTGTATGCGGCTATGCACAATCAGATTTGGATACTTCTTGACTCTGGTCAGCTTCGCGAAGCTGAGAAGCAACGATTTCGCCTCCGCGCTGTGCAGCAGCACGCAGGAGGGCGGATAAATCAACTTCGGCTCTGTTGGATTGAGGCGAGGATACACACAGGCCATGAGAGATTTCTAGATGCAGAGAAAGCTTTCCGCGAAATCCAGGCCGGCTTCCTGGAAGTCAACCGAGCCTACGATTCCGCCCTCGCCTCCCTCGACCTCACCGCGGTTCTCCTGGCGCAGAGAAAAGCCCGCGAGGCGAGGGATGTCGTGGCGGCCGCCTACAAGATGTTCTTGGCCCTCAAGATCCAGCGCGAGGCGGTGATGGCCGTGCTCACCTTGAAGACCGCTTGCGAGGTTCAGGTGGCAACGCGGGAACTGGCGGAGCAGATCGCCAAGTACGTGCGGCGGCTCGAGAACGACCCGAGCGCGAAGCTCGGGGGGAAGGGGTGGGAAGAGTAGGGCTCAAACCTGCTGGTCAGATCAGCCTCCTCGCCGCCCGGGATTGAAATCCCGGGCTACCGACAATCGCCCCTTCCCGGGGCTAGACGAAACAGAATCGTGAAGTCCCGGATGGGACGGCCGTAGGTAGCCCGGGATTTCAATCCCGGGCGGCAAAGGTGAACGCCCGGCCCCTCATTCCCCCACCGCTCCCTTCGCCATCATCTCGGCGAAGAACTTCCGGAAGATCTTCATCATCATCCGTTCCATCCCCTGCTCGATCGCTTCGAAAGACTCTTCTTCCTTAGGGGCCTCCACCCTGGCGGCGGGGGCCGCCGGCTCCGGCGGCAGCGCGGGCCCGAACGTCTCCCGGATGCGCTGAACCGCCTCGGTGGGGGGCTTGCGAGGCTGGGTATAGACCAGCTCGAAGATCTCCTGGGGCTCCATTCCGATCGCCCGCGCGATGTCCACGATGTGCTCGAAGCGGAGCTCCATGACGCCGCTGAACAGGCGGGTCAGGTACCCGCCGGAGACGCCGAGCCTGCGCTCGACCTCCCGGTTGGTGAACCCGAGAACGCGCATGGCGCTCCGCAGGGTCTGGATGACGTGCTCGGTCTCTGGTTTCATGAGGTTTGGCGATTGTACACGACCTGAACGGCTTCCGCAATCCTCCAGGCTGAAATCCCCGCATGCTTGACAAGATCGGCAACATGTCTGTAGAACTTGGTCCCGAGCCGGTCGTGCCCTGACGGAACTTATTCCGGCTTGGCGAGCCGGAGGGGGAACCATGGCCGACTTGGCGGAGTTCAAATCGAAGGTCACCCGGCAGGGGACGATGCTCTGCTTCCCCTTGGGGAAATCTCTGGGGATTGCTTTGAAGAGGTACGGTTTCATCCCGGGCCAGCCGGTCGTGGTGCGGTTCGACCGGGAGAGGCTGGAGATCCGCCCGCTGAATACGCCGGAGGAGGTCCGGGACAAGCTCAGGCTGGCCGGCGGGGAGCTCAAGGCCTTCCGGAACAGGATGCGGGCTCTGGCGAAGGATTTGCCGCCGGTGTCGGATGAAGAGCTGGAAGGGGAAGCGTCCCTGGAGGGGGAACTGCTCGGCCTGCTGGAGTGCCTTCTCTCGGACGACCTCGATCCGGCGATCCAGAAGCTCGAGGGTGTGGACGAGCTGGGGCCGGTGTCGCCGGCCCAGGAGGCGCGCCGCCCCGGCAAGGCGGCGCGCAAGCGGAACGAGGACCGCTCCTAGAAATGCAACCCGGCCAGCTCGGCGAAAGCTCAGCGTTGCCCGGACCGTTGCCGACCTCGCGGGGAGCCATTCCGTACGTCCCGCCCACCTTACGGAAGCGATCCAGTACGTTTCGATGAGACGTTGAGCCTCCGGCGCACGGCTCGCCGAGGTTTTTTGCGGGCTCGCCCCAGTTAATTTTTGTCCCGCCCGGGTTTTTTCCAGTCCCGGAAACGTTTCCGGACCTCCCTGAAACGTTTCCGGGACTCCCTGAAACGTTTCCGAGACTCCCTGAAACGTTTCCGAGACTCCCCGAAACGTTTCCGAGACTCCTCGAAACGTTTCCGAGACTCCTCGAAACGTTTCCGAGACTCCCCGAAACGTTTCCGAGACTCCCCGAAACGTTTCCGAGACTCCCCGAAACGTTTCCGAGACCCCCCGAAACGTTTCCGAGACCCCCCGAAACGTTTCCGAGACCCCCTGAAACGTTTCCGAGACTCCCCGAAACGTTTCCGGACCTCCCCGAAACGTTTCCGGACCTCCCCGAAACGTTTCCGAGACTCCGTGAAACGTTTCAGGGACTCCGTGAAAGGCAGGCGAGGCCGCAAAAAACGCGGGCCCGTTACACGACGGCCCGCGCCTCGCGCTCTTCCACCGGCATCCACCGCCGGTCCCGCTCCCCCACGTACACCGACTGCGGCCGGATCAGGCGCCCGGTAGCGAGTTGCTCCAGGGCATGCGCCGTCCACCCGGCGACGCGGCCGACGGCGAAGGTCGGCGTGAACAGCTCGGTGGGCAGCCCCAGGCCGTGCAGCAGGAGGGCGGTGTAGAACTCGACGTTGGTGTCCAGACGGCGGTCGGGCTTGCGCTCGTGGAGCAGGCGCAGGGCGGTGGCCTCCACGGAGCGGGCGAGATCGTAGAGACCCCGGTCGCCGCCGTGATGAAAGAAGCGCTCCGCCGCCGCGGCCAGGACGTCCGCCCGCGGATCGCGCACCCGGTAGACACGGTGGCCGAATCCCATCAGCCGTTCGCCGCGGCCGAGCTTCTCGCGCAGCACGGCTTCGGCCCGCTCCGGCGTGCCGATCTCGAACACCATGTCGAGCGCCGGTCCCGGGGCGCCGCCGTGCAGGGGACCCTTCAAGGCCCCCACGGCGCCGGTGATCGCCGAGATCAGATCGGACTGCGTGGAGACGATCACCCGGGCGGTGAACGTCGAGGCGTTGAGCCCATGATCGATCACGGTGTTGAGATAAGTCTCCAGCCCCCGCGCCCGCTCCGGCGACGGCTCCTCGCCCGCGAGCATGTAGAGGAAATTCGCCGCGTGCCCGAGGTCCGCGCGGGGCGCCAGCGGCTCCTCCCCCCGCAGCAGGCGCCAGTAGGCGGCCACGATCGTGGGGAAGGTGGCGGTGAGGAGAAGGGCATCCTCCTTCGGATCTCCCCCCGCGGGATCTTCCCCCTCTCTTGCGACAAGGCTGAGCGTGCCGGCAGCCATGCGCAGGGCATCCATCGCCGGCACCCGCCGCCGGGCGGCCTCGCGCAGCAGTTCCAGAGTCGCCGCCGGCAGGGCCCGCCGTCCGGCGAGGCGCCGCGCGAAAGCCTCCAGTTCCCCGGCTGTGGGCAGAGCGCCGTTCCAGAGCAGCCAGGTCAGCTCCTCGAACGAGGCGCGGGGGGCGATCTCCTCCACCGGAAAGCCGGCGAGGAGCAGCACGCCCGCCTCGCCGTCCACGCTGCTCAAACGAGTCGTGGCGGCCACGACCCCTTCCAATCCTTGCTTGATCTGAGTTTCCATGTCGGATCTCCCTTCGATGTCTCGATCTTCGACCCGACCCAATGGGTTGTCAATCTTGATTCTGGAATCAATGTATGGCGTGTTACCTTGCGATCATGAACGACCGGTTTCTCACCGCCCAGGAGGCCGCCGCGGAGCTCGGGGTCTCGCTCACCACGCTTTACGCCTACGCAAGCCGGGGGATGCTCCGCTCGGAGCCGGTGCCGGGGGAACCGCGGGCGCGGCGCTACCCCCGGGAAGACGTGCTGCGCCTCCGGGAGAAGAAGGAGCTTCGGAAGGAGCCGGAGAAGGCGGCGCCGAAGGCCCTCTCCTGGGGGATGCCGGTGCTGGAGTCGGCGCTGACGCTGATCCAGGACGGACGGCTCTACTATCGCGGCCGGGACGCGGTGGAGCTCGCCCGCACGGCGACGGTCGAGGAGGTGGCGGCGCTGCTCTGGACGGGCGATCCGGGCGAGGCCCAGAAACTCTTCCTGGGGGAGCCCTCAGGAATCGCCTGGCACCTCCCGGAGCACCTCCTGGAAGGTCTGACGCCGGTCGAGCGCTGCCAGGTGGCCCTGCCCCTGGCGGGAGCGGCGGACCTCGCGGCGTGGGACCTGCGTCCGGCGGCGGTGGCGGCCACCGGGGCGCGCATCCTCCGCTTGATGGCGGAAATCGCGGCGGAAACCGCGGCGGGCGCCTCTCCCCTGCCCTCGATCGCCGCCACCCTCCAGGCCG
>JBDSHF010000247.1:0-21047 GCA_039918595.1 Thermoanaerobaculia bacterium | reverse complement strand
CTTTCCCGCCTAAAGATCCATTGGCACTGACGGGCTATCGCATGGGAGCGGACCGGCGGTACCGGCGGATCGCGCCCGATTCACGGGGGCGCATCCACTCCGAGACCGCCAACCTTTTCTTTGCTGCTTCCGAAGACCAGCGCACGATCCGGGTCGGCGATGCCAAGACCGGTGAGTGGCTCCTCACCGGCAGCGAGGAGCAGGCTGCCCGCAAGGCCGCCGAGGAGCGTGCTCGTGAGGCCGAGGCGGAAAATGCTCGGCTACGCGCGGAGTTGGAGCGGTTCAAGAAGAGCGATCAAAGATAGCTCAGCCACGCATCGCTTCGCCGCTGCTTGAGCGCCGCGAACCACCGGCAGAGCGGATACATCGCGATCACGACGAACGCCCAGATCAGGTAGATGACAGGCAGCGAAAATCCCCAGCCGGGCGGCGCGGTGAATGGATAGTTGGCGAGGTCCGGTGACTCGAACATCCAGTGCGCCGAGCCATACCGCAGGTAACAGGTGATGACGGCGAGCAGGTGGATCAGCGCGAAGTGCAGCATGTAATAGAACAGGGGCACCTTGCCGATGATCAGTGCCGGCTGAAGGATCCGTGGCGTGCGGCGGTCGACCAACCCGAGAAAGACCAGCGCCGGGCCGATCGTCATCAGCAGGAACAGCAGCGACGGCGGGTACTTGGTCGTGTTCAGGAACGAGAGCACGGTGAACGCCGCGGTCTTCTGCCGCATCCAGCGCGCCGGGTCGCCGTAGACATTCAGCCCGCGGATCACCAGGAACGCCAGAGTCAGGGCCAGCCCCAGGCGCAGGAGAAAGGCCCGCCGGCGATCGGTATCCCATTTGTAGACCTGCCCGAGGCCATATCCGACGGCGGTCACACCGATCCAGGGAATGAGCGGATAGGCCGCGAACACGACATGCTCCGGGGTGTTGAGGACGAAACCCGGCGCATGCAGGATGGACCAGAGCGGGTTTGCCGACCTCACGGTGTCGAAGAGGTTGTGACCCGCGATCAGGAGGACGCCGAACGCGGTCACGACGGACGCCGGCAGTCGAAGGCGAACGAGCGCCGCGAGCGTGATCATCGCCCAGCCGAGCGCCCACAGGACGAGCAGCATCGTCACTCGGTAGTCGGCATTGAACTGGTAGGCGAGGCAGCGAAGCAGCACGACTTCCAGAAAGATCAACCAGAGCCCGCGGGTGAGCAGGAACCAGGATAGCTCGCGCGGAGTCTTCCGCCGCAGCGAGAGGTATGCGCCCGTGCCCGTGAGCAGGAAGAACACCGGCGCGCAGAAGTATGTGATCCAGCGCGTGAGAAACAGAGCCGCCGTGGCATTGGCGAGGTCGGTGGGGCTCTGCCCGGGGATGCCGAAGAAGTCCCGGGTGTGATCGAGCGCCATGATGATCATGATCACACCGCGGACGACGTCGATGGATTCGAGGCGCGCACGGCTGGAGACGACGCTCGCGCTCGGAGATCTGACCGCCGTCGCCACGGCCGGTCCAGCATTTCTAACACCGCGCAACTCCGCCATCATGTCCCCTTGTTCACCCGATCGGTAGGCTGCCCGGCCTTTATAACATGGCCGCCGTGGCCGCCCCCTCCACCTCTCCTCACTCCTCGATCATCGCCTCCATCGGCGAGATCCGGGCGGCGCGGTCGGAGGGCAGCAGGCAGGCGATCAGGGAGACGATGCCCAGAATGGCGGCGGTGCCGACGAGCGTTGCCACGTGCAGGGCCGGCACCTGGAAGAGAACGGCCTGCATGGCCTTGCCGGTCAGCCAGGCTCCGAGGACGCCGAGGACCGTGCCGGCCGCCAGCAGGCGCAGGGCGAGCGAAAGGAACTGAACGCGGACCTGCTCCGGCCGGGCTCCCAGCGCCATGCGCAGGCCGATCTCGCGGCGGCGTTGCGCCACGGCGTAGCTCAGGACTCCATACGTGCCGGTGGCGGTGAGGAGCAGGGCGATGCCGGCGAAGAGCCCCGCCAGCAGGGCCGGCGAGCGGCGGGATACGAGGCTGTCGGCGACGCGGGTCTCCATCGACCGCAGATCGTTGACCGGCAGCTCGGGATCGACCGCCCGGACGGCTCCGCGCAGCGCCGGCCCGAGCGATTCCGGAGGCAGGCTTGTGCGGACCACCACCCAAAGGTTGTGGTCTATCCGGTGGCCGAGAGGGTAGTAGACCGCGCCCTGGGCGTCGTCCTCGACCAGCCCCGCCTGCTTCACCGGACCGACGACGCCGACGATGGTGAACGCGTCGGCATCGTTCCCCGCCTCGCCGCCCTGGAACAAGCGATGGCCCAGGGCGCCTCCTGACGGCCCGCCTCCTGACGGCCAATACCGGCGGGCGAAATCCTCGTCGACCACGCAGAGCCGTTGCGCGCGGCGGGAATCGGCGGCGGTGAGAAAGCGCCCTTCGCGCAGGGAGAAACCCATGGCGGTGAAGTAGTCGCCGCCGACGCTGTACGAGTAGTGCCCGTGCGGCGAATCCCCGGGTGGGGGCTTGTAGCCCTCGACCGTGGCGGTGCTCTTGTTGCTGATGCCGCTGAGCGGCACGTTGGTGGCGAAGCCCACCGCCTGCACTCCCGGCTGGCGGCCGACCTCCGCGGTGAGCCTCTCGATGGCCCCGACAAAGTCCTGCCGGTCCGGATAGCTCCTCACCGGCAGGACCATCTGTCCGCTCAGGACGTTGCCGGGCCGGAATCCGGGGGAGACGGTCATCACCTTGCGGAGGCTGAGCCCGAGCAGTCCCGCCCCTGCGAGCAGCACGAAGGCGAGGGCGATCTGGGCCACGATGAAACCGTGGCGCAGGCGTTGCGTCGCGCGGCCGGCCGTGCCGCCGCGGGGCTCGAAGAGGGTGCCGCCGGCTGAATGATTTCTGAGGTTGTACCAGGCAATGGGCGCGCCGAGGATCAGCCCCAGGACGACCGCTCCGGCCAGGGCGACCGCCGCCAGACGAGCGTCGAAAGCGATGTGAGCTCCCAGGGGGAGGCGGTCCGTGCCCAGCACGGCCAGGAGACGGATGCCGCCGGCGCCGACAGCCAGCCCGAGGAGCCCTCCGATCAGCGTGAGCAGCGTGGTCTCCACCAGCACTCCGCTCACCACATGCCGCTGCCCGGCGCCGAGCGCCTGGCGGACCGCCAGCTCCTTGACCCGGCTGCTGGCGCGGATGAGCAGCAGGTTCACCAGGTTGACCGCGCCGATGAGAAGCAGGAAGAGCGCGCCCGCCTGCGTCAGCAGCAGGATGGGGCGGATCGCCGCGACGTGGTCGGCGCGCAGCGGCACCACGAGCGAACGGAAACCCGCCTCGGCCATCCTCCGCGACTCGGGATCGTCCCCGTTCACGACGGCATTGTGCGCGTCGATCTGCGCCTGGGTCTCCGCCAGAGTGGCCCCCGGCCGGAGCCGGGCGATCATGCGGGCGGTCCCGGAGTGCCGCTGCCGGGGCGCGCGTTCGTCCGGGCTCGACGCGAGCGGGAGGTAGAGCCGCGCCTGGGACGAGAGGAAGCTGAAGCGGGGCGGCAAGACCCCGACCACGGTCCTGGAGATGCCGTTGACGCGGAGCTTGCGGCCGAGCACGCGCGGGTCGGCGCCCAGGCGCTGCCGCCAGTAGCTGTCGGTGAGGATGACCGCGCCGTTTTTCCCCTGCGCGGTCTCCGCCTCCGTAAACGCGCGCCCCATTACCGGGCCGAGCCCCAGGGTGGAGAAGAAGTCGGGGGAGACCCGCGAGACCGGCATCTGCTCCGTCGCGCCCGTTTCGCCCATGACCGCCATGGCGTCGCGGTAGACCGCCAGCTCCGAGAAGGCGGCGATGTGGCCGCGGCGCTCGTAGTAGTTCGGCAGCGAACAGCCGTCGTTGGGCACGCCGGCTTTCGGATAGGTGTTGTACACGCTCATCAGCCGGTCGGCGGCGGGGAACGGGAGCGGCCGGAGCAGCACCGAATCGACGACGGCGAAGATGGTCAGGTTGGCGCCGATGCAGAGCGCCAGGGTGGCCAGGGCGGTGACCGTGAAGCCCGGCGTCTTGCGCATCAGGCGGGCGGCGTACCGTAGATCCTGATGGAGCTCGTCGAACAGGCGAAGGCCGCGCGCCTCGCGGCAGTCGGTCTTGGCGTTGTCGAGGCTGCCGAACTCCAGGCGGGCGCGGCGCGCGGCCTCTTGGGGCGGTACGCCGGAGCTTACGAGGTCGGCCGTGTACTGCTCGATGTGGAAGCGCATCTCCTCGGCCATGCCGTCCTCGAAGTCATGCCGGCGGCGGAGCACTCGCAAGACGGAGAAAAGTGACATGTCACACCTCGTCCGGTACGGTGTTCAGGGCCGCGGCGATCGCGGACGCCAGGCGCTTCCAGTCGGCGGTCTCTTCCTGCAGGCGGAGGCGCCCCGCCTCGGTCAGGGTGTAGAACTTCGCCTTGCGGTTGTTGTCGCTCTGCCCCCACTCGGAGGCGATGAGCTTCTGATGCTCCAGCCGGTAGAGCGCCGGATAGAGCGAGCCTTGCGGCACCTCTAGCGCCTCGCCGGAGATCTGGCGGATGCGCAGCAGGACGCCATATCCATGCAGCGGTTTCAAGGACACCGCCTTGAGGATCAGCATGTCGAGGGTGCCGGGAAGCAGGTCTGCGGTCTTGGGCATGGCGTTTCGTTCTCCTAGCTTGGCTAGGGGAATGGTGGCACGCGCTCTCCTAGTCTGTCAAGGAGAGCGGGAGGGGGGTGTTTTGGGAGTTGCCGTCGCCCGCAGGGCGGAATTTATTCAGCCTGGGGTGTTAACCCCAGGTAGGGGGTTGCCAGGATCCCCAAGCCCCCGAAGGGGCCGGCAGAAAACCTCCGCCGTACAGCCAAGCTGATGTCCAGGGTCGAAGGGTTCTGCCGGCCCCTTCGGGGGCTTGGGATGGGTGGGGCCTCGTACCTGGGGTTGACACCCCAGGCTGGATAAATTCGCCCTGCGGGCGAGTCGTAAAGGCAGACTTCCTGCTCAGCAGGGCAGGCTACCGCGCCCGCTCGTACTGCACCGGCAGCGCCGCCGCCGCGCCCAGCTCGCGTTGCGCCCGAAAGGCCCAGTACGGGTCGCGCAGCAGCTCGCGGGCGAGGAAGACCAAGTCGGCGTCGCCGTTCTGGAGGATCTCGTTGGCTTGCTCCGGCTCGGTGATCATCCCGACGGCGCCGGTCAGGATTCCCGCTTCGTGGCGGATGCGGCGGGCGAACGGCACCTGGTAGCCTGGGCCGACCGGGATTTTCACCCGCGGCAGGGTGCCGCCGGAGGAGGCGTCGATCAGGTCCACGCCGGTCTCCTTGAGCCGCTTCGCCAGCTCGACGGACTGCTCGATATCCCACCCGTTCTTCCCTGACTCGGGGGCCCAGTCGGTCGCCGAGATCCGCACGAAGAGCGGCAATTCGGCGGGCATCACGCCGCGCAGGCGCTCCGCCACCCGCAACGTCAGGCGCATCCGGTTCTCCAGGCTGCCGCCGTAGCGGTCGTCCCGGTGGTTGCTCAGCGGCGAGAGGAACTGGTGCAGCAGGTAGCCGTGGGCGGCGTGGATCTCGATCACCTGGAAGCCCGCGGTGAGGGCGCGTCCGGCGGCCGCCTCGAAGTCCGCGACCACTTCGTCGATGCCGGCCTCGTCCAGCGCCACCGGGACCGGTCCCTCTTCACGGAACGGGATCGGGCTGGGGGCGACGACGGTCCAGCCCCCATCCTCAGGAGTCATTAGAGGGCCTCCGCCCTTCCAGGGGGGCTCCGTGCTGGACTTGCGCCCGGCGTGGGAGAGCTGGATGCCGGCGACCGCTCCCTGCGAGTGGACGAAACGCGCGATGCGGGCAAGGGGCTCGACGTGCTCGTCGCTCCAGATGCCCAGATCGGCGGGGGAGATCCGGCCGTCGCGGGTGACCGCCGTAGCCTCAACGACGACGAGGGCCGCACCGCCCACGGCCCGGCTGCCGAGGTGGACCAGATGCCAGTCGTTGGCTAGCCCCTCCCCGGCACTGTACTGGCACATGGGGGACATGACGATCCGGTTGCGGAGCGTCAGGCCGCGGATCGTCAAGGGGTTGAGCAGGGCGATCGCGGGGGTTTCCGGGGTCTGGTCCGTCATGCCGCCATGGTAGCCCAGACTCTTGGGACTCAGGCCGGTCCTGGGGCTTACGCCCCAGGCTATTCGGATTTTTCCTCCACCCGGAACGGGGGGGGGCCAGGAGGGGGGCTTTGCGGAGTCCGCGGGACCGCTCCTTGTCTGAGGTGGCCCCCTCCTGACCTCCCCCTGAAGGGGGAGGAAAAAGGTCGCTTCCTCGCTACCCTCTGCCCGCCCGCCGAGCTGCCGAAGATAAAAGATTTGACGGAACCCTGTCGTGGTTGCCCCCGTGGCCTCAGCCGCAGTGGGTTCCGTTCGGATCGACCCCACACCCCGCCTTGCGGGGCGGCTGAGGCTTGACCGGCGGCAGCTTTCCGAGCAGGCCCAGGACCCACGTCCTGGCGCTGGCCGTCAGGCCGGAATTGGCGGAGCCGCGCCTTGCCGTCGCGCCCCAGGAGGGGGAGGCGAGCAGGGAACCGGCGAGGATCAGGACCAGCAGCAAGGTGGAACGGTGCTGACGCATAGAGTCGCTCCTTTCGCTCGCGGCAAGCGCGAGCAAGAACGTCGTTTTCGGCCGAGCCGGCGCCGGTTGGATTTCGCTATTATGATCCATCGGCTCTCGGAATCAAGGTAAAAAACGAAGAAAGAGGAAGGCAAGCTTCTCTATAAAAGCTGTCCTTGCGCCAGCTCTCGCGCGAGGCTGGAGCCATTCCGAATTCGTCCCCCGCCGGATCGGCGTGTAGGCCCGCTAATCGCCGACGCAGAAGGTGTTGATGTAAGCGTTGCAGGTGCTCTGGAGATAGGTGTGAATGACGCAACTGCCAGTCGGATGGCTAAAACAATAGGTGCAGTTGCACTCCACGAGGGCGGGGAGCTGCGAGGCGGCTGCGATGACGAGGGCGATGGTGAGCATCACGATCTTGCGCATGAATTTTCCTTTCCTGAGGTAGGTTAGGCCCAGAGCCTCTTCTTTATTGAGTGCCCAGGCGCGGAAATACCGAGCCCCGGCACCGTCACCGGCCGCCTCTCCCGAAAGGTTTCCCCACTCCTGACACTCCAATCCAGGAGAGCACAACTTTCTGTATCCTCTTTCGTAGCTCTATATACCCCCCGATCCATTGCATGGCCTCCGAACCGCCGTCGGCGGGGCGTCGCCATAGGACCTGGGGAGAGATTCAAGACCCTCCAAATAAACTCCGATCCAGAAACTGGAGATGATCATGTCCCTCTTCCTCGTCGCCGCCCTCGTGGTGGCGTTCCTCCTCTTCGTCGTGATCCTGCGCTCGATGCTGGTCTACATCCCCAACAACCGGGTGGGGATCCTGGAGAAGCTCATCAGCGCCAAGGGTTCCGTGACCTCCGGCCTGATCGCCCTGGAGAAGGAGGCCGGCTTCCAGCCGGAACTCCTGCGCGGCGGCTGGCACTTCCTGAAGCCGTTCCAGTATCGCGTCCACAGAATGCCGCTGGTCACCATTCCGCAGGGGGAGATCGGCTACATCTTCGCCCGCGACGGCCAGTCGCTGCCCCCCACGCAGTCGCTGGCCTCCAACCTGCGCGTCCACGACTTCCAGGACGCCACGGCCTTCCTGCGCGGCGGCGGCCAGAAGGGGCCGCAGCGCATGCTCCTGCGCGAGGGAACCTACGCGATCAACCTGGCGCAGTTCGTGGTGCTGACCCGCGACCATCTCTACTACCTGCCCATGGATCGCAGCGAGGAGGCGGTGTTCGGCAAGATGGGGCAGCTCATCGGCGAGCGTGACGGCTACCGCCCGGTGGTCATCCGCGGCTCCGAGGACCGCATCGCCATCGTCACCGTGCACGACGGCCCGGCCGTGCCGTCGGGGGAGATCATCGCGCCGCTGGTCGGCAACGACCCCGCCCAACCGCAGACCTACCACAACAGCTTCCAGGACGCCGACAAGTTCCTGGCCGCCGGCGGCCAGCGCGGCCGCCAGCTCCAAGTGCTGGTCGAGGGCACCTACTACATCAACCGCCTCTTCGCCACCGAGGAGCTGGTGCCGAAGACCACCGTCGAGGTCGGCACCGTCGGCGTCGTCGTCTCCTACACCGGCGACAGCGGGCGCGACCTCTCGGGCAAGGACTACAAGCACGGCGAGCTGGTGACGATGGGGGAGCGCGGCGTCTGGAGCGAGCCGCTGCTGCCGGGCAAGTACGCGTTCAACACCTACGCCGGCAAGGTGATCATCGTGCCGACGACCAACTTCATCCTCAAGTGGAGCCGGACGGAGATGGGCTCCCACAAGTTCGACGAGAACCTTGCCGAGGTGAAGCTGATCACCAAGGACGCCTTCGAGCCGAGCCTGCCGCTGTCGGTGGTGGTGCATATCGACTACCGCAAGGCGCCGCTGGTCATCCAGCGCTTCGGGGACGTCAAGAAGCTGGTCGAGCAGACGTTGGACCCGATGGTCAGCGCCTACTTCAAGAACATCGGCCAGACCCGCACCCTGATCCAGCTTCTCCAGGACCGCTCGGCGATCCAGGACCTCTCGGGCGTGCAGATGCAGGAGAAGTTCACGGTCTACAACCTCGAGCTGCAGGAGGTGCTGATCGGCACGCCCACGTCAGGGGAAGGCGGGGGCCAGATCGAGCAGCTTCTGGTGCAACTGCGCTCGCGGCAGATCGCCGAGGAGCAGGTGGAGACCTACAACCGGCAGGAGCGCGCCGCGGTCAAGGAGCGCGAGCTGCGCGAGGCGGAGAGCCGGGCGCGCCAGCAGCAGGCGCTCACCGAGTCGGAGATCGCCATCACCGTGCAGTCCAACCAGGGTAAGGCCGAGTACGCCCGCGCCCAGCAGCAGGCGTCGCAGATCCAGGCCCTGGCGACCGCGGAGGCCGAGAAGGTCCGCATCATGGCCGAGGGCGAGGCGAAGAAGATCCGCCTGATCGGCGAGTCCGAAGCCGATCGCGCCGGCCGCGTGGGCATCGCCCAGGCGCTGGCTCTCGAGGAGCAGGTGCGAGCCTACGGCGGCCCGCAGTTCCAGTTGATCCAGAACGTGATGGGCCGCTTCGCCGAGGCGATCGAAAAGTCGCACGCCGACGTCGTGCCGAAGATCCAGATGAGCAGCGACGGCAAGGGGGGCGGCAGCCTGATCGAGAACCTGCTCGCCCTGCTGCTCTCCGGCAAGCTGGGCGAGACGGTGGGCGTGGGCATCCTGCCCACGGTGGACGCCAATCCCCAGGCCGAGACCCTGCGCTCCGAGCTGCGCCGCAGCATCCAGAGCGACCCGAAGGGGAATTCGGGGAACGGGGCGGCGGCGTAGAGCCGCCCGGGCGGGTATCGAGGCCTTGATGCCGGGCGGCGGAGGCCGAGGATTGACCTACAATCCCGCCCCATGACTCCGGAACCCCAGGACTCCCCCGGCTGGCCGCGTGCGCTCGCGTGGCCGGCCGTGCTGCTCCTCTACACGGCCGGCGTCCTCGTCTACTTCTGGCCGCTCCCCCGTCTCTGGGGGGACCACATCGGCCCCGACCTCGGCGACCCGTTCTTCAACCTCTACGTGCTCAAGTGGGGAGCCCACCAGATCCAGCTCGGCCTGCCCGACGTCTGGAACGCCAACATCTTCTATCCGACCCGGGGCGCCCTCGCGTTCTCCGATCATCTGCTGGGGCCGGCGGCCGAGCTCGTCCTGTTCCTGCGGGCCGTCCCCAACGCCATCGCCGGCTACAACTTCCTCTTCCTCTCCTCCTTCGTGGCGAGCGCCCTCGCGGTCTGCTGGGTGCTGCGCCGGAGCGGGCTCACCTGGACGGCGGCCGTGCTGGGCGGGTGGATGTACGCCTTCTCCTCCTTCCGGCTCGCGCAGATGGCCCATCTGCAGATCCTGATCGCGCAGTGGATCCCGCTCACCCTCTGGTTCTGGGATCGCCTGCTCGCCCGGCGGACGGCGAAGGACGCCGCCCTCTTCCTGCTGTTCTATCTGCTCAACCTGTCGGGAGGCTGCTACCTCGCGTACATGATTCATTTTCCGTTGCTGGCGATCCTGCTCAGCCGGGCCGCCGCGGAGCGGAGAGAGCTGGTCTCCCTGCGCTCGCTGCGCGTGCTGGCGCCGGTGGCGCTGGTGGCAGGGGTTGCCGTGGCCGCGCTCTTCCTGCCCTACGTGCGGGTGGCCCGCGCGCAGGGGCTCTCCCGGCCGCCGGAGGAAATCGAGCAGTACAGTGCCAGGCTGGCCAGCTACTTCAGCCCCAGCGGTCAAAACCTTTATTTCGGCGACGGGGCGGGGCGGTTCCTGCACGGTCTGCTGGGCGAGCGCGCGGATCTCTTCTATCGTCCCGAGAACGAGCTGTTCGCCGGCTTCCTGCCGACGCTGCTCTTTTTCGCGGGAGCCTTCGCCGCTTTGCGCGGCCTGCGGGAGGGAAAGGCGGACCCATGGGCCCGGGGGCTCGCGCTGTCGGGCCTGATCTGTCTTGCCCTCTCGTTCGCTGCGTTCTACGTGCCGCTCGCCCGAGTCATTCCCGGGCTTTCCGGGATGCGCGTTCCAGCGCGTTTCTATGCCTTCGTCTCCCTGACCGTGGTCTACTTCGCCGCCCGCGGCGTGGACCTCCTGCTGCGCCGCGCCTCCACCCCTCGGGCGCGGGCGGCCGTCGCCCTGGGGCTCGCGGGCCTCCTCGCCCTCGAGCTGGCCCCTCGCGGGATCGCCTGGGAACGGGTGCCGCGCGAGCAGGAGCTGCCGCGGGCGTACGTCTGGCTGCGGGACCAGCCCGGCGTCAAGGCGCTCGTCGAGCTCCCCCTCTACGCGGACGCCCGGGAGAACGACTATCTCTACGCCGCCACCGTGCATTGGAAACCGATCGCCAACGGCTACAGCGGCTACATGGCGGAGAGCTACCTCGGGCTCGTCAGCCACATCCCGTTCGTCCCGCACGCCGACGGCTTCGACCTGCTGCGCAAGATGGGGATCACCCACCTCGTGGTCCACGCCGGGAAACCGCGCCAGATCAAGATCGTCGAGCGCTGGGAAGGCCGGTTCGGCACCGGGCCGGAGCGCCAGATGGAGCGGGTCTACCAGGAGGAAGGGATCTCGATCTACCGGCTGCTCGACAGGCCGGCCCTGTGAAGGTAGGGCCCAGGGGAGCAGCCCGTGTCTGCTCCCCTGGGGTTTTCGGTTTTAGTTGTCAAAGAGCGCACCGCTCACATTTCACACGTTTTTGACAAAAAGGGCGGGTCCGGCCAGCCGCGCCGAACCCGCCCTGACGGGTCTACTTCTTTACCTCTTTACGTCGCCGGGCCGGCCGCGGGCGATGCCGGCGCGGGCGCCGGATTGCGCCGGACCCGCGGTTTCTTGTCGCGCCCCCGGGCCTTGCGCGGCTTGAGGCCGAACTCGATCAGCTTCTCGCTCTGGAAGCCGTAAGCCGTCTGCAGCGAGGCGCCGAGACGGCCGCGGAGGTTGTCGCCGGCCCGCACGACCGTCTCGCGGTTGCTGTTGACCTCCCGGCTCTCGGCTTTGAGCGCCTCCGCCCGGACGTCGAGCTCCTCGGCCTGCGTGATGATCCTCTCCAGCTCGCCATGCAGCACCGCGAGGTGCGGCATGTCCGTGAGGAGCGGCCTGAGACCGGCGGAGATCACCTTCCACCGCGCGATCCGTTCGGGAATGGAACTACCTTTCGTTGCCATGATCCTTCTCCTTTCCATCGTGTGACTGGGGGGATTATCCCGATCCCTGATCCCAATCGATTGTTATACGCCCCGCTCCGGCTTATCCGGAGACGGTGCGTCGGGGTTCCGAAAACCAGGGTGACTCTCCTGGGTGAATCCGTGAAGTATGCGTACTATACCCGGACAGGGCGCGCTCGTCAACCCCCCTCTTCACCCCTCCCTAAAGGCCGTCCCGAGTGGGAAAAGAGTTTTTTACTCCGGGGAAAAGCCTTTTGCGGGAGAGAAAGGCTGATGGGCTCCGATCAGGGAAGATCCGGCCCCGGAAGAGGCTTGTGGCCGATGACTATTATGAATATCATGCGCCCAGCGGCCACTGCCGGCGGGGAAAGGCGTGATCCCGGTGGAATTGAATCCGCCGTACGAACCGATCGCTTTTTCACGCGGCGAAAGCTGATTTCATTCTTTGAAAACTGAAACCAAGAGACGTACCCGTTCAGCGGGTACGCCGGGGGCTCTCCGTGCCTTGCGCCGGGGGAGGAGAGCCCCATCTCTCTTTGGGGAAGGAAGGCTGGCGTGCGCGCGATGCTTCTGGCTTCGATGGGCCTGTAGCGGCGATTTCGCAGGTTGGGTTAAGATCCCCTTTTCCCCCTGGAGGGCTATGCCATCCACCGCCGCCGCCGGGGCGCTCCCGATCCCGGTCGCTTTCGTCAAGTATTACGAGAAGGGCTCCACCGTCATGGGCGCCGACCAGATCTCCGAGGGTCTGCGGGCCCGGGGGTGGGACGCCCGCTCGATCCCCGTGGCCGAGCTGGGGAGCGTGCCGCCGGGTATCCTGGTGTTCATCAAGACGTCGCGGCTCGACCATCTGGCGCGGGCGAAGGCGCGGGGGCACCGGCTGGCGCTCGACATCCAGGATACGGTCGTGTTCAAGCGGCGGATCAAAAACAAGTGGTTGTATGACGCGCTGATCTTCAAGAGCCGGCGCCAACTCGCGGATTTCGGCCGGGCGGGCAAGCCGGACCGGGTGATCTATCACCAGTGGGACCCGCGGTATGGCGCCAACCAGGCGCCGCGGGACCGCATGGCCCTCGGCTATCTCGGCCTGCCGCGGTCGCTGGCGGTCTGGGGCGAGCTGCCGGACGTCGAGTATGTCAGCGACGAGACGATGTTCTCGGCGGGGCCACGGTTCAACTGCCACCTCTCGATCCGGGAGCCGGGGCGGGAGTTCCTCTACAAGCCGAACTGCAAGGTCTCCACGGCGGCGGCCTGCGAGGCGAACCTGATCACCACCCGCGATCTCACCACCGTCGAGCTGCTGGGGGAGGACTACCCCTATTATTGCGAGCCGGAGCGGGAGTCGATCCTGGCCGCGATCGAGCGGGCGCGCTCCTCCTTCGGTTCGCCCGAGTGGCGGCGGGGGCTCGAGCGGATGCGGGCGGTGCGCGAGCTGACCCGGATGGACCGGGTGCTCGCGGAGTATGAATCCCTGTTCCACGAGCTCGCCAGGAGGCGGCCATGACGGCGACCATCTGCTACTTCATTCAGAGCCACCGCGATCCGGAGCAGATCTACCGGCTGGTGAGGACCTTGCGCCGCGGCAGCGCGAACGGCCTGATCGTCGTGCAGCACAACCCGGTAGGGTTCGAGCTCGACATGTCGCCGCTCGCGGATTTGGCCGGCGTCTATCTGATGCCGCCTTGCGGGTTCCAGCTCCGTTCCCACTACTCCTGCCAGGTGCAGCCCTTCCTCGACCTCATCGACTGGCTGGAACGGGAGGGGCTGGCGTACGACTGGCTGGTGAACCTCAGCGCCCAGGACTACCCGGTGACGCCCGTGCCGGCGATCGAGGCGTTCCACTCGGCCGCGACCTGCGACGGGTTCATCCGCCATTGGGACGTGCTGTCGCCGGCCAGCCCATGGTCGCAACGCAAGGCGCGGAACCGCTACTGGCACCGTCACTGGTGGCTGCCGGCGAAGGCCGAGCCGGTGCTGCGGGCCCTGCGGCCGCTCACCAAGGTGCTGCCGATCTCCGTCACCCTCGACTACGGCTCACTCCTCGGGGCGCGAAGGCTTCGCACGCCGTTCGACCAGGGCTTTCGCTGCTACGGCGGGTGGGCCTGGTTTTCGCTGCGGCGCCAGACGCTCCTCTATCTCCGCGGGTTCCTGACAGAACATCCGGAGGTGGAGCGGCACTATCGCCTGACCCAGACCCCCGAGGAGTCTCTGGTGCAGACGGTGCTCGTCAACAGCGGGCGCTTCGAGCTGGTGGACGACGACCTTCGCTACATCGACTACTCGCATGCCCACAAAGGCTCGCCGCGCACCCTCACGGTCGCCGATCTGCCGCTGCTGGCCTCCGGGCGCTACCACTTCGCCCGCAAGTTCGACCTCGCGGTGGACGGCGAGGTGCTGGACCGCATCGACCGCGAGCTGCTCGGGATGTGAGGAGCCTCGGGCGGGGCTTGCGCCCACCTTCGCCCACCTGCCATGCTGCCAGCCCAGGCGCGAGAGCGCGGTCAAGAGGAGGGGAACAGCATGAGAATCATCGTGATCGGAGCCACGGGGACCATCGGCAAGGCGGTCGTCGAGGCGTTGGCGGGGAAGCATGAGGTGGTGCAGGTGGGCCACACGGGCGGCGAGTATCAGGTGGATCTGGCGGCGAAGGATTCGATCGAGCGCCTGTTCGAGATGGCGGCGCCGTTCGATGCCGTGGTCTCGGTGGCGGGGCTGGCGAAGTTCGGCGCCCTGGAGGGGCTGTCGGACGCGGACTTCCAGTTCAGCCTGTCGAGCAAGCTGATGGGGCAGGTGAATCTGGTGCGCGCGGGGATGGCGACGATCCGCGACGGCGGCTCCTTCACGCTCACCAGCGGCGTGCTCTCCCAGGAGCCGACGCGGGGGAGCGCGGCGATCAGCCTGGTCAACGCGGCCCTCGAGGGGTTCGCCCGGGCGGCCGCCCTGGAGATGCCGCGCGGGGTCCGCGTCAACGTGGTCAGCCCGCCGTGGGTGAGCGAGACGCTGGAGGCCATGGGGCGCGACGGCGACGCCGGCATGCCGGCGGCCCAGGTGGCCCGCGCGTACGTGGACAGCGTCGAGGGGGGCGAGACCGGGGAGGTCCTGGACGCCCGCGCCTTCGCCTATTAGCCGTCCATGAATACCAGCCGCCCATGACCGAAGATCGTCTCGCGTCCTTGCCGATCTTCGCGGGAGTCGAAACCGAGAAGCTCCGCCGCCTGGAGGCGACCGTCCAGGAGCGGGGCTGCCATCCGAACGAGATCGTCTACCGGACCGGCGACCCCTGCGACGGGCTGTACGTGATCGTGCGCGGCGCCGTGCTCTTCCGGGCCGAGCGCGTCGGGCAGCCGGTCGAGCGGGTGAAGGAGCTCGAGGCGGGGGAGGTCTTCGGCGAGAAGGAGATTTTTGCCGGGACTCCCCGCGAGCTCTCGATCCGCGCCGTCGGCGAGACGGCTCTCCTGAGGGTCCCTCTCGAGCCGCTGCGCCGCCTGCTGGCCGAGGCTCCGCTGCTGGAGACGGTCCTGCGCACGCTCTCGATCCGCCGGCGTAGCGCCCAGCTCCGGGCCTCGCTGGCGCCCTCGAGCCGGCGGGAGCCGCGGATCTGGGTGGACCGGACCGTGCTGGTGACTCCGAGCGGCGGCGAGCGTTTCCACGCGCGCCTGGAGGACCTCTCGACCGGCGGCGCCTGCCTCTCGGGAGCCCCCGCTTCCTGGCGGGTGGGCGATCGCCTGACCCTCTCCCTCGGCCTCGACGGAGGCCCGGACCTTCTCCATGTCGGCGCCGAGGTCCGCTGGCGCCAGCGCGACTCGGTGGGGCTCGCCTTCGACGGCACGGGCGCGTCGCAGCGCAAGGCTGTGGAACAGGCCTTGCGCGCGCTGGTGGTGTAGGATCATCCCGGAGCTAGGGGGGCCTGCCAAGGCTGAGAGTCCTTTTGGGGACGACCCTCATCACCTGACCTGGGTAATGCCAGCGTAGGGAAGCGATGACGATCTTTGGCCCCTCCTTCGTTTTCCTGTTGTAGCAGCTTGAGAGGAGCCGCCGATGATCGAGCCCACCACGCACGCGATCCGCCCCGGGATCACCACCGGTCCCTTCCCCAATTCCGTCAAGGTTCACGTCGAGGGGAGCCTGCCCGGCGTGCGCGTGCCGATGCGCGAGATCCGCGTCTCGCCGACTCAGACCCACGCCGGGCTGACCGTTCCCAACCCGCCGGTCACGGTCTACGACACCTCGGGGCCGTACACCGATCCGGCGGCGGAGATCGACCTCTACCAGGGGCTGCCGCCGCTGCGGCGGGAGTGGATCCTCGGCCGCGGCGACGTCGAGGAGCTGCCGGACGTCTCCTCCGAGTACGGGCGGCGGCGCGCGGCCGATCCCAGGCTCGTGCCGGTGCGCTTCCCGCACCTCCGGCGGCCGCTTTGCGCTAGACCTGGGGCCAACGTCACCCAGATGCACTACGCGCGGAAGGGGATCGTCACCCCCGAGATGGAGTTCATCGCCCTCCGCGAGAACCAGCGCCGCGAGCTGGCCCGCGAGACGCTGGACGGCCGGGCCTGGGGGGGCGGCGTCGCGCAGCATCCGGGGCGGGCGCTGGGAGCGGGAATCCCGGCGGTGATCACTCCTGAGTTCGTGCGCGACGAGGTGGCGCGCGGGCGGGCGATCATCCCGTCCAACATCAACCATCCGGAGAGCGAGCCGATGATCATCGGCCGCAACTTCCTGGTGAAGATCAACGCCAACATCGGCAACTCGGCGGTGACCTCCTCGATCGAGGAGGAGGTGGAGAAGCTGGTCTGGGCGATCCGCTGGGGCGCCGACACGGTGATGGACCTGTCGACGGGCAAGAACATCCACGAGACGCGCGAGTGGATCCTGCGCAACTCGCCGGTCCCCATCGGCACGGTGCCGATCTACCAGGCGCTGGAGAAGGTGGGCGGCAAGGCCGAGGAGCTCACCTGGGAGATCTACCGCGACACCCTGATCGAGCAGGCGGAGCAGGGGGTCGACTACTTCACCATCCACGCCGGCGTGCGGCTCGCCTACGTGCCGCTGACGGCGGGGCGGATGACGGGGATCGTCTCGCGCGGCGGCTCGATCCATGCCAAGTGGTGCCTGGCGCATCACCGCGAGAACTTCACCTACGAGCACTTCGAGGAGATCTGCGAGATCATGCGCGCCTACGACGTCGCCTTCAGCCTCGGCGACGGCTTGCGGCCGGGCTCGATCGCGGACGCCAACGACGCCGCCCAGTTCGCGGAGCTGGAGACGCTCGGCGAGCTGACCCGGATCGCCTGGAACCAGGACGTGCAGGTGATGATCGAGGGGCCGGGGCACATCCCCATGCACCTGATCAAGGAGAACATGGACCGCCAGCTCGAGGCGTGCGGCGAGGCGCCGTTCTACACCCTCGGGCCGCTGACCACCGACATCGCGCCCGGCTACGACCATCTCACCTCGGCGATCGGCGCCGCGATGATCGGCTGGTACGGCACGGCGATGCTTTGCTACGTCACCCCCAAGGAGCACCTGGGGCTGCCCAACAAGGAGGATGTCAAGCAGGGGGTGATCGCCTACAAGATCGCCGCCCACGCGGCGAACCTCGCCAAGGGGCACCCCGGCTCGCAGATCCGCGACAACGCGCTGTCGAAGGCACGCTTCGAGTTCCGCTGGGAGGACCAGTTCAATCTCTCGCTCGATCCCGACACCGCCCGCGCCTACCACGACGAGACCCTGCCGCAGGAGGGCGCCAAGGTCGCGCACTTCTGCTCGATGTGCGGGCCGCACTTCTGCTCGATGAAGATCACCGAGGAGGTGCGCGAGTACGCCGCGAAGCAGGGTGTGGAGGAGACCCGGGCGCTGGAGGAGGGGATGAAGGAGAAGTCGGAGGAGTTCCGGAAGGGCGGGGCGGAGATCTACTTGTAGGCGGTGGGCGGCCCCCCACCCCGAAACCTCACCCCCGGCCCCTCTCCCACCGCCCTCCCGCCGTCCGGGAGAGGGGGGACGACTCAGAACCGATAGCGCATGTAGGAAGCGCTTTCCATCAGAACTGTTGGTACAGCGCCTCCTGCCAGCTACGTCTCCCCCGTCAAGCTCCCCTCTCCCGGTCGGGGGGAGTGCGGTGGGAGAGGGGCCGGGGGTGAGGTTTCGGGGTAGGGGATTGCCCGCAACGAGAACAGCTCCCCGAAGACCGGGTGCAGATCCGCCGCGATCCCCACCTCCAGGCGATCCGCGGCGGCCGCGAGGGCGGCCTCGCCGTCCAGCGACGGCAACGGCCAGCGCAGGGTCAGGCGATTCAGGCCACGGCGCAGATTTCCCCGCTCGATCCGTAGCCCCGTCCGTGTCCAGCGTTCGCCCGCGTCCAGGACACCCACATCGCGATCGTTGACGGCGATCCGCACCGGTCCAGACGCGGAGAGCCGGACGGTCATCTCGATCTCCACGTCCCGCTCGCCATCGCAGATCAGGCAGAACGAGGACTCTGGCCACGGGCTGCGAAACGTGGCCCGCCGGGAGAGGTCCTCGAAATCCATCACCTCGGGAAAAAACCTTTCCAACGGCTCCCAGAGGTAGATCGCGTCGAGGAGCTCGGTCCCCTCTTCCCGGATCGCGAGGTGTTCCAGGAGCAGGTTATCGATCCGCTCTCCGGCGGGGTGGCCCCGGCGTTCCAGGGCGGCGCGGATCGCCTCGATCAGGTCGGCGTCGAGGTGGTCCCAGCGCCAGCCGTGCTGGAGGAGGAGACGGTAGGGGGAGGCGATATTGCGCTGCTGGGCGGCGGTCAGGACGGCCGGGCACGGGGCGCAGCGGGCGGCGACGAGGTCGAGCAGGGTCTCGGCGATGCCGGGCGAGGCGTCGAGGGCGGCCTCGCACCAGTGCTCCAGGATCGGGCGCTTGGAGCCGGTCGAGAGGAGGCGGTGGGCGGTGTGGATGGCGGCTCCGAAGCGGGCGACGGCCTCGGCTTCGGGAGAGATCGGCGAGGGGAAGACCAGACGCTGCCAGTCCGCCTCTTCGTCGAGCATTCCCGAGAGGTTCAACACCTGGGCGGCGACGGCGGCCATGGCGAGCTGAATCCCCTCCAGGGTCAGATGGCAGTAGTCGAGGAAGAGGCGGCGATCGGGCAGGCTCGATCCGGTGTGCTCTCTGAAAACTTCCCGGAGATCCACGGCGAGGAAGCCGTGCCGGCGAGCGCCTTCCCGCAACAGCTCGCGGGCCGCCGTGGTGGCCTGGGGAGCGCTCAGAAACGCAAGGGTGGCGTAGCGGGCGGCGTCCACTTCGGCGAGGCAGGCTTGCCGGGCCTCCTCGACATCCCCAAGACCCAGGTGGGCCCGGGCGAGGAGGCGCCACGTCGAGGCGCAGTGGCCGCCATCGAGCTCCCGCATGCCATGGACGGCTTCGATCGCGCTCGCGAAGTCCGCCCGGTCGAGGCGTTCGACGGCTTCCGCGTAGAGGGCGTGCCAGCGGCCGGTGCCGCCGCCGCTCAGCCAGACCGGCGGCTGGCGCGTCTCCCAGTCGGCGAGATTGACCTCGGGAGTTACCACGACGACGGGGATGTGCACCGCCCAGGCAAGCTCCGCGATATCGCCGAACGCCGCTTCCGCCGCCTGCCGGAGCCTCTCGGCGGCCAGCCCGATCGGCCCGGCGATCCCGTCCTCCTGGAGCGCCTGACCGTAACGCTGCCGCGCCGCGACGGACGGGGCGTAGGGGGAGACCTCCGGCGTCTCCAGCAGGTTCCAGTTGTTGCCGATGAAGAGGACCAGCACGTCCGGGTTGATCTGCAGCGAGGCGCGCACGGTCGCGGCGAGGGAGGGGAGGGTCTCGTTGGTGCGGGCGAGGTCGATCACCTCGAAGTGGTCCGCCCCGCCGGCGGCCCGGAGCTGGGCTTCGAGAACCTGGGCGGGCGTCAGATGGGGAGCGTAGAGGTAACCCGCCGCGACCGATTCGCCGAAGAAGGCGACGCGGAGCGGAAGCAGGGACTTCTTGGGCCGGAGGACCGGCGTGGACGCATGGTGATCCCCGAGCGGCAGGGGGTCGGGGCGGACGAACGCCGTCTCGCCGTCGATTTCCCGCGGCTGCCAGAGGCTGATCGGCTCCGGGAAGCGTGGGACAGAACGAGGTGCCGGGGCGGCGGGCGCTCCGAGCAGGCCGGCCGCCTGGAGGAGGCGCACGGTGCGCAGGCCCTCGGGCGTGGCGAGGAGCTCGGCGAGGGCGTCGAAGAGCGATTTCATACGAACGTGTAGAGGTCCGCGCTGATCGCGCTCGACCCCCGGGCGAAGCCGCTGCGGGCGCGCTCGCGCCAGGCGGGGAGGAGATCGGCCCAGTTCGCCGGCAGCCGGTCGCGGTCGATCAGGAAGTCTTCCAGGACCAGGACGTCTATCCCCGAGATCCCCATGCAGGAGAGGGCGTCCACGGGGGAGGCGACGATCGGCTCGCCGCGCACGTTGAAGGAGGTGTTCACCAGCAGCGGGCAGCCGGTGCGCCGCCGGAAGGCTTCGAGCAGGGCGGCGTAGCGCGGGGCGACCGCGGGATCGACCGTCTGCGGGCGTGCCGAGCCGTCGACGTGGGTGACCGCCGGCAGAGCGAGCGGGGAGGTCACCCGGCAGGTCTCCAGCATGTAGGGGGAGGGGTGGTCGAGATCGAAGTGCGCGGCCGCGTGGCCGGCGAGGACGCTGGGGGCGAAGGGGCGGAACGCCTCGCGTTTCTTGACCAGGTGATTCAGGCGGTCGCGCATCCCGGGGTCGCGCGGGTCGGCGAGCAGGCTCCGGCCGCCGAGCGCGCGAGGGCCGAGCTCCAGGGGGCCGTGGAACCAGCCGATCACCTGGCCGGCCGCCAGCCGGTCCACCACCGCCTCCAGAAGATCGGCCTCGCGATCGCGGAAGTCCTCGGCGGCGATTCCGGTGGCGGCGAGCAGGCCGGCGATCTCGCCGGAGCTCCAGCGCGGCCCGAGGTAGACGTGGCGCAGGGGCTCCGGCCGCCCGCCGGTGAGCTGGGCGTGGGCCAGGGCGGCGGCGCCGAGACAGGCTCCGGAATCCCCGGCGGCGGGCTGCACGAACAGGCGCTCGAAGGGTCCCTCGCGCAGGATGCGGCCGTTGGCGACCACGTTGAGGGCCACGCCGCCGGCCATGCAGAGGTCGGGAAGGCCCGTGCGCTCGTGGAGCCAGTGGGTTTTCGCGAGCAGGATCTCTTCGAGCACGGTCTGGAGGCTCCGCGCGACATCGTGGTGGAAGCGGGTGATCTCGGTCTCAGGTTTCCGCGGCGGCTCGCCGAAGAGGCGCGGCAGGGCGTCCGAGTACATCCGCCGGCCGCGAATGAAATCGAAGTACTGAAGGTCGAGCCGGTATGGCCCCGCCCGTTCGGACGAGACGAGCCGGC
>JBDSHF010000246.1:0-4000 GCA_039918595.1 Thermoanaerobaculia bacterium | reverse complement strand
GATGCTGAGAATCGAAACCCGAACCGATACCAATTCAACCGTGACCTATGCCCTGTCCGGGCGGGCGACGCAGGAGCACCTGCCGGAGCTCGTTCAGCTCCTGGCGGACGAGCGCACCCGCGGACGCCGGGTGACGCTCGACCTCGAGGGGCTGATCCTCGCCGACCGGGAGTTCGTCAGATTCCTGGCCTGCGGCGAGGGCTCCAGGGCCGAGCTCGCGCATTGCCCCGCTTACGTTCTCTCGTGGATCCGGTGCGAGGGGGAAGAGGAGAGGAAACCTTCATGAAGACTCACATCCTGGCGGTGCTGCTGGCGCTGGGCATGGCGCTTCCCGTCGCGGGACAGGAGCCGGCCCAGGGGACGCCCCCGGCGGTGCGGCTGTCCCTGGCGGACGCCATCTCGCGCGCGCTCGACGCCGGCACCGCCGTCCGCATCGCCACCACCAGCACCCGGGTGGCCGAGGCGCAGGCGCAGGAGGCCCGCTCGGCCCTGCGGCCGCAGCTCAGCGCCGGCGGGCAGCTCGCCAACGAAACCATCAACCTGTCGACCTTCGGCTTCACCGTCCCCGGCCAGCCGAACGTGACCGATCCGTTCAACGTCGTCGACGTCCACCTGACGCTCGCCATGAACATCATCGACTTCGCCGCCCGGCGGCGCTACGCGGCGGCGCGGGCCGGGGTGAAGGTCACTCAGGAGGACCAGCGCCGGCTGGAGAACGAGGTGGCCGCCGCGGTGGCCTCGCTCTACGTCTCCTACGGCCGCAGCTCGGTGCGGATCGACGAGATCCGCGCCAACGTCGACCTGTTCCAGCGGCTGCGGCAGCTCGCCCTTGACCAGAAGAACGCCGGCGTCGGCACCCGCCTGGATACGACGCGCGCCGACTTCCAGCTCGCCCGCCAGCAGCAGGCGCTGCTGGTGGCGACTAACCAGCGCGACTTCTCCCGGCTCGCCCTGCTGCGGGCGATCGGCGCCGACCTCGGCGCCGGCCTGGAGCTGACCGACGACTGGACGCGGGCCCTTTCGACCGTGCCGCCGCTGCAGGCGGCCCTCGGCACGGCGCGCCAGCGGCGGCCGGAGCTCTCGCTCCTGGAGCAGCGGCTGCGCCTCGCCAACCTCAACATCGAGGCGGCGCGGGCCGAGCGGCTGCCGACGCTGGGCGCCCAGGCCCAGGGGACCGAGAGCGGCAACCGGTTGCGCGACATCGAATGGAGCCGCACGGTCGCGGCGGTGGTCAACGTGCCGATCCTGACCGGCCGCCGGATCGAGGCGCGGGTCGCCGCGGAGACCGCGCAGCGCGATCAGCTCCTGATCCAGCAGAACGACATCGAGCGCCAGGTCGAGCAGGAAGTGCGCCAGGCGCTGCTCGCCTACGAGAACGCCCGCAGCCGGGTCGAGCTGGCCAACCAGAGCCTAAAGCTCGCCCAGGACGAGCTCGAGCTGGCGAGCGACCGCTTCAAGGCCGGCGTGACCTCCTCGATCGAGGTCGACAACGCCCAGACCTCTCTCGCCAGCGCCCGCGACACCCGCGTCGACGCGCTGGCCGACGAGGCCCAGGCGCGCTTCGACCTCTCGCGGGCCACCGGCGAGATCCGCAATCTGATTCCGAACGGAGGGTAACGAGATGAGCAGTCCATTGAGAGTCGAGAAGTCCGAGCCGGCCGAGGCGGCGCCCGCGAGCGCCCCGGCCCGCAAGCGGGGGGGAGCTCGCAGGATCGTGATCCTCTCCGTCCTGGCCATCATGATCCTGGCAGGGGGCGTCTGGGGATTCCAGACCGTCGTCTTCTACAAGCACCACGCCACCACCGACGATGCGCAGATCGACGGCAACATCAACCCCGTCCTCCCCCGGGTCTCCGGCTACGTGCAGGAGGTCCTGGTGAAGGACAACCAGGTGGTCCATCCCGGCGACGTGCTGGTCAGGATCGATCCCGCCGACCTGCAGGCCAAGGTGGACCAGGAGCAGGCCGCGCTGCTCAGCGCCGAGGCCGCGGTGTCGGTCGCCGAGGCCGCAGTGGCCGGCGCCCGCTCCACCGTCGTCGGTTCGCAGGCGAAGGTGGCGAGCAATCAGGCGGACGTGACCGCGGCCCGCACCCGGGCCGAGCAGACCGCCGCCGACCTCGCCCGCTACAAGCAACTGCTCAGCAAGGAGGAGATCTCCCAGCAGCAGTACGACGCCGCGAGGGCGGCCGCCGACTCCGCCCGCGCCGCCGCCGAGGCCGCCCGCGCCACCACCGAGTCGTCGCGGGCCACCGTGATGTCCGGAGGCTCCCAGATCGAGGCCGCCACACGCCAGGTCGCCGCGGCCCAGGCCCAGGTGGCCCAGCACCGGGCGACGCTCGAAGCCACGCGTCTCCAGCTCTCCTATGCCACGCTGAAGGCGCCGGTCGCCGGCATCGTCTCCAAGAAGACGGTCGATGTGGGGCAGTTCGTGCAGGCCGGCCAGCCGCTGCTCGCCATCGTCCAGGGGCCAACTTCCCAGGAAAAGACCGAGACCTGGGTAGCCGCCAACTTCAAGGAGACCCAGCTCGCCAGGATGCATCCCGGCCAGGTCGCCGAGATCGAGGTGGACGCCTACCCCGGCGTGACCTTCCACGGCCAGGTCGAGTCGCTCGCCGCGGCCACCGGCGCCCGGTTCTCGCTGCTGCCGCCCGACAACGCGACCGGCAACTTCACCAAGGTCGTCCAGCGCGTGCCGGTGAAGATCGTGTTCACCGGTCCGCCGGACCCGCGCCATCCGCTGCGGGTGGGCATGAACGTCAACGCCACCGTCAACCTCGACGACTAGGCTGGACTGAGAAGGGACGGGGAGACAGCTCATGCCCCAGCAGGGCGCCAACAAGTGGCTCATCACGATCACGGTCATCCTGGCCTCGGTGATCGAGCTGATCGACACCTCGATCGTCAACGTCGCCCTCCCCCAGATGATGGGCAACCTGGGGGCGACGCTCGACCAGGTCGCCTGGGTGGTGACCGGCTACGTGGTCGCCAACGTGATCGTCATCCCGATGACCGGCTGGTTCGCGGCGAAGCTCGGCCGCCGCAACTACTTCATCGGCTCGCTCGTCCTGTTCACCATCGCCTCGTTCTTCTGCGGCCACGCCACGAGCCTCTGGGAGCTGGTGATCTTCCGCTTCATCCAGGGGGCGGGGGGCGGCGCCATGCTCTCGACCTCGCAGTCGATTTTGGTCGAGACCTTCCCGCCCGAGGAGCTGGGGCTCGCCAACGGCCTCTTCGGCCTCGGCGTGGTGGTCGGCCCGACGGTCGGCCCCACCCTCGGCGGCTGGATCACCGACAGCTACTCCTGGCGGTGGATCTTCTACGTCAACCTGCCGATCGGCATCATCGCCATCCTGATGGCCATGGCCTTCCTCCCCGAGTCCCGGGAGACCCGCAAGATCACCTCGGTGGACTGGGCGGGGATCGGCCTGCTGATCTTCGGCATCGGCTCGCTGCAGATCGTGCTTGAGCGCGGCGAATCGGAAGACTGGTTCTCCACCCGCTACATCACGATTCTGGCGGCGACCGCCGCGATCGCCCTAACCGCGTTCATCTGGCGGGAGCTGACGGCGGCGCACCCGATCGTCGATCTGCACGTGCTGCGCGACCGCTCGCTGGCGGTCGGTACGTTCTTCACCTTCGTCCTCGGGTTCGGCCTCTACTCCTCGGTGTTCATCTTCCCGGTGTTCGCCCAGAACCTCCTGGGCTTCACCGCCATGCAGACCGGCCTGATCCTGCTGCCGGGCTCGCTGGCCACGGCGGTGATGATGCCCCTGGTCGGCAAGGCGCTGCAGAAAAAGGTGCCGGCGCAACTGATGAACGCCGGCGGGTTCATCTGCTTCTTCCTCTTCACCTTCATGCTCAGCCACTCGACCCTCGGCTCCGGCCGCGGCGATTTCTTCTGGCCGCTGGTCTGGCGCGGTGTCGGGCTCGGGCTGCTGTTCGTGCCGCTGACCACGATGGCGCTCTCGGGGCTGCGCGGCAAGGACATCGCCCAGGGGGC
>JBDSHF010000245.1:0-22501 GCA_039918595.1 Thermoanaerobaculia bacterium | reverse complement strand
GTCGGCGGCCGATTTCTCGGCGGGCTCCTCGCGCTCGGTCCGTTCCCGCTCGCGCTCCCTCTCCCGCTCCGTGCTCGGCGTCGCGGCCAGGCTCGGCGCCGGGACGGGGGTCGGACGGCTCATGGTGTACGACGACTGCGCCGGCACCCGCGGGCGGTCGTCGCCGCTGCGGTCGAAGCCGGTGGCGATCACCGTCACCTTCATCGCATCTTCCAGGGTGGGATCGATCACCATGCCGGAGATGATGTTGGCGTCCGGATCGACCGAGTCGGAGATGATGCGCGCCGCCTCGGCGACCTCGTGCAGCGTCAGATCGTGGCCACCCGAGATGTTGATCAGCACCCCTCGGGCGCCCTGGATCGAGGTCTCCTCCAGGAGCGGCGAGGAGATCGCCCGCTGCGCCGCCTCGAGCGCCCGGTGCTCGCCCTTGGCGATGCCGGTGCCCATCAGCGCCATGCCCATGCCGGTCATGATCGTCCGCACGTCGGCGAAGTCGACGTTGACCTCGCCCGGGATGGTGATCAGGTCGCTGATGCCCTGCACGGCCTGGCGCAGCACGTCGTCGGCGATGCGGAAGGCCTCGAACAGCGGCGTGCCGCGCTCGACGAAATTGAGCAGCCGCTCGTTGGGGATGGTGATCAGCGTATCGACCGCGTTGCGCAGCTCCTCGACGCCGCGCTCGGCGTACTGCAGGCGGCGCCGCCCCTCGAAGCCGAACGGCTTGGTGACCACCGCCACGGTGAGCGCGCCGATCTCGGCCGCCAGCGAGGCGATGACCGGCACCGCGCCGGTGCCGGTGCCGCCACCCAGGCCGGCGGTCAGGAAGACCATGTCGGCCCCCTCGAGGCACTCGAGGATGCGGTCGGTGTCCTCGAGCGCGGCCTTGCGGCCCATCTCCGGGTCCGCACCGGCACCCAGTCCCTTGGTGAGCAAGGTGCCGATCTGCAGCTTGATCGGCGCCCGGCACTTGGCCAGGGCCTGGAGATCGGTGTTGGCGGCGATGAACTCGATGCCGCGCAGTTGAGCGTCGATCATGCGGTTCACGGCGTTGCCCCCACCGCCCCCGACACCGATGACCTTGATGCGGGCGGGCGTCGAATCCGCCACCGCCTGGACGCGGAGCCGGTTGTCCTTCCCGGCCTCCGCGGCGTCCTGGTCTTCGAAGAGAATCATGCTTACCCCCTTTATCTGGGTGACGTCTGATTTTAGAGCAAATCCGAGAACATTCCGCGCAGGCTGCCGACCATCCCGCGCACGCTGAAACCCGACTTCTTCTGTACCTTGTTCTGGCTCTCCTCGGCATTGCGAGCGTAGAGCAGGAGCCCGGAGGCCGTCGCCCACGTGGGGCTGCTGATGACGTCGACCAATCCGCCCAGGCCGCGCGGCAGGCCGTAGCGCACGCCGGCGTCGAAGATCTGCTCGGACATCTCGAGCAGGCCGTCGAGCTGGGCGCCGCCGCCGGTCAGGATGACGCCGCCGCGCAGCCCCTCGTCGGAGGCGTGGCGGTTGAGGTCCTCGCGGATCATCGTGAACAGTTCCTCGGCGCGCGGCTGCAGGATCTCGCACAGCTCGCGCTTGGGAACGATCCGCGAGGTGCCGCCGGCCACCGTGGGAACGGCGATCCCCTCCTCGTCGGTGACCATGCTGGGCAGGCAGCACCCCTGCTTGACCTTGATCCGCTCGGCCTCGGCGAAGGGGGTGCGCAGCACCATCGCGAGGTCGTTGGTGAAGTGGCCGGCGCCGATCGGCGCCACCGCGCTGTACTGGATCTCCCCCTCGCAGAAGAGGGCGTACTCGGTGGTGCCGGAGCCGACGTCGATCAGCAGCGAGCCGAGCTCGCGCTCGTCCGCGGTGAGCACGGCCTCGGCGGTGGCGAGCGGCTCGAACACCATCTGGATGACCTCGATGCCGGCGCGGTTGACGCTGGTCAGCAGGGTCCGCGAGCGGGTGATGTTGCCGGTCACCAGATGGACCATCACCTCCAGGCGGGTGCCCAGCATGCCGAGCGGGTCGTCGATCCCCCCCTGCTCGTCGACGATGAACTCCTGCGGGATGGCGTGCAGGATCTCGCGGTCCGAAGGCAGGGCGGCCGACTGCGCCGCGTCGAGCACGCGCTGGATGTCCTGGCGGGTGATCTCGCGGTCCTTGCGGGCGACGCTGACCATGCCGCGCGAGTTGACGCTGCGGATATCGGCCCCGGCGACGCCGACGTAGGCCCGGGAGATCTCCACCCCGGCCATCACCTCGGCCTCCTCGCTCGCCGCCTTCAGCGCCTCGACCGTGGCCTCGACGTTGACGATGTTTCCCTTGCGCGTGCCGCGGTTCGGGGCCAGCCCCTTGCCGACGACCTCGATGCCGCCTTTGTCGTCGCGCTGGCCGATGAGGACCCCCACCTTGGAGGACCCGATGTCGATACCGACGAAGTAAGGTTCCGTTTTGGCCATAGCTGACCCTCTTCTCAAAAAAAGTTGACTCTAAGCTCCAGTCCCGCCGGCCGCCGACGGCGACGGGACAGAATTCGCTGCGGGTTGCACGACGATCCGGCGCGAGAAGCGCAGATCGACGGCGTCGATTTTCGGATAGCGCCGCGCGAGCTCGGGCAAAAGAGTGAGCAGGCGCTGCATCTTGGGCGCCACCTCCCCCTCCTTGACCAGGACGGGGAAGGGCAGGGCGCTGGTGCGCAGCCGGAAGTCCTCCTCGCCCAGCACCTCGATCTGCGCCAGGTTCGCCGCCCAGTTCGGCTCCACCCGCCCGAGCTCCGCCGCCACCTTGAGGGCGCCGGCCATGCCGTTGGGGTGCGGCTTGCCGGGGAAGCTCACCACCAGCAGGCGGGCCTTGCGCGCCGCCTCCAGCTCGACCGGCGTCGTTATCGGCGCGATGGCGCGCCCCTCCTCGTCGGCGAAGACGAGGTCGCGGCCGGCGAGCAGCAGGGCGACCGGCTTGCGCTCGGAGATGCGCACCCGCAGGCGGTCGGGAAGCTCCTTGGCGATCTCCACCGCGGCGATCCAGGGGTCGCGCCGCACCCGCGCGGCGGCATCGGCGAGCGACAGCCGCACCAGGTTCTTCCCCTCGAGGGGAGCGAGCGCCTGGCGGATGGAGGCTTCCGAGACGCGGCCCGCCGCCGGCGAGCCCTTCATCGGCCGCACGTCGACGGTGCGCAGCCGGAACAGCGGCGCGGTGAGCACCCAGGCGACGAGCCCGGCCGGCAGCGCCACCAGCCCGAGGGCGGCGGCGAGCGGCTTCAGCAGCTTGAGCAGCAGGCTCTTGCGCCGGCGGCGCGGGGGCGTGCCGCGGCGGCGGAAGTCGAGCACCCGCCCGCCCGCGCCGGGCGGCACCACGGAGGCGGTGGCGGTGGTGGTGCCCGTCATACCGACTTCCCTTCTTCGACCAGCGCCTGGGCCAGCCGGTTGACATCCCCCGCGCCGAGGGTGATCACCACGTCGCCGGCGCCGACCCGATCGCGCAGCAGCTCCGGCGCCTCCTGCCAGGACGGGCAGTAGTGGACGTTGCGATGCCCGCCGCGCCGCGCCGCCTCGACCACCAGCTCGCCGGTGACGCCGGGGATCGGCTGCTCGCGCGAGGGGTAGACGTCGGTGACCACGGCCATGTCGGCTCCCAGCA
Organism: Thermoanaerobaculia bacterium; assembly: GCA_039918595.1. Classification (GTDB taxonomy): domain Bacteria; phylum Acidobacteriota; class Thermoanaerobaculia; order Multivoradales; family UBA5704; genus DATARR01. The sequence continues at coordinate 18,880 of JBDSHF010000245.1, read as the reverse complement.
GGGAGCGGCCGAACTCCTCGGCCTGATCCTGGGTGCGCGTGTACAGGTGCGGCTGGAAGACGGCGAACACCTGCCCCTCGGCGAAGGTCTGCCGCGCCGCCTGCAGCGTCGCGTCGACCTCCGTCGGGTGGTGGGCGTAGTCGTCCACCACGGTGGCGCCGCGCCAGGTGCCGACCAGCTCGAAGCGGCGGTGCACCCCCGCGAAGCCGGCGAGGGCGCGGGTGATGGTGTCGAAGTCGATGCGCAGCGCCAGCCCGACGCCCACCGCCGCCAGCGCGTTCAGCACGTTGTGACGGCCGGGGATCGGCAGCTCGATGGTGCCGAGGTCGACACGGCCGAGCAGGCGGTCGTTGCGCAGGCGCACGCCGAAGCGGCTGCCGACGCCGTGCGGCTCGAGGTTGACCGCCGAGAGGTCGGCCTGCGGCGACAGGCCGTAGGTGAGGATGCGGCGGTCGGCCATGCGCGGCAGCACCTTCTGCACGTTGGCGTCGTCCAGGCAGACGATCAGCCGGCCGAAGAAGGGGACGCGGTTGCCGAACTCGACGAAGGCGTCCTGGATCGCCTCCAGGGTGCCGTAGGTGTCGAGGTGGTCGCGGTCGATGTTGGTGATCACCGCGATCACCGGGGTCAGCCGCAGGAAGCTGCGGTCGTACTCGTCGGCCTCGGCCACCAGGTAGTCGCTCTTGCCCAGGCGCGCGCCGGTGCCGAGGAGGCGCAAGCGGCCGCCGACGATCACCGTCGGATCGAGCCCGGCGTCGGTCAGCAGGGTGCCGATCAGCGAGGTGGTGGTGGTCTTGCCGTGGGTGCCGGCGACGCCGATGCCGTACTTCAGGCGCATCAGCTCGCCCAGCATCTCGGCCCGCCGCACGACGGTGATGCCGCGCCGCCGCGCCTCGCGCACCTCCGGGTTGTCGTCGGCCACCGCGGAGGAGGTCACCAGCAGCTCGACCCCCTCCAGGTGGTCGGGCGAGTGCCCCTGCTCGATCTGCGCGCCCATGTCCGTCAGCCGCCGGGTCGCCTCGCCGAGCGACTGGTCGCAGCCGCTCACCTCGAGGTCGTACTCGAGGAGGATCTCGGCGATGCCGCTCATGCCGGCGCCGCCGATGCCGACGAAGTGGATGCGCGAAAGGTCGGTGAACCGGTTGAACATCAGCTCACCTCTCGCAGTTCTTCCACCCGGTCGGCGATCTCGGCGACGGCGCGCGGGTGCGCCAGGCCCCGCGCCGCCCGTCCCATGGCGGCGAGGCGAGCGCCGTCGGCCAGCAGCTCCTCGAGCCGCGCGGCGAGGCGGTCGGCCGCGAGCTGGTCGGAAGGGATCATTTCCGCGGCTCCGGCCTCGGCGATCAGCCGGGCGTTGTCCACCTGGTGCCCCTTGGAGATCGCCAGCGGCACGAGCAGCGAGGCGCGGCCGGCGGCGCAGATCTCGGCGAGCGTGATCGCGCCGGCCCGCGAGACCAGCAGGTGGCTCGCCGCCATCGCGCCCGCGACGTCGTCGAGGAAGGGGACGACTTCGACGTGAGGGGAGCCGACGCCCGCCTGGGCGTAGGCCGCCCGCGCCTCCTCCAGGTTGCGCGCCCCGGCCTGGTGCGTGATGCGGATCGCCGGGAAAAGGGCGGCGAGCCGCGCCGCCACCGCCGGCATCGCTTCGTTGATCTGCTTCGCCCCCTGGCTGCCGCCGAGCACCAGCAGGCGCGGGGCGGCGAGCGGCGGGAGCTCCGCGGGGACCTGGAAGAAGGCGGCGCGCACCGGCACGCCGGTCACCCAGCCGGGGCACTTGAGCTCGGCGAGCGTCTCCCGGTAGCCGACGCAGGCGCCGGCCGCCCAGCGCGACAGCCAGCGGTTGGCGACGCCCGCCTTGCCGTTCGGCTCCAGCAGCAGCACCGGCCGCCGGGCGAGCCGGGCGCCGAGCACCGCCGGGGCCGAGACGTAGCCGCCGGTGCCGAGGACGAGATCGGCGCCGATCTCGCCGACCAGCCGCCGCGCCGCCACGGTCGAGCCCGCCAGGGTGGCCAGCGCCCTCGCCTGGCCGAAGGGGCCGCGCCCGACCAGCGGCTTGGCCGGCAGGCCATGGAAGGGGACGCCATGCTCGCCCGCCAGCCGCTCCTCCATGCCGCCGGTCATGCCGACGAAGCTCACGCGCCACCCCCGGGCTCGCAGCTCTTCCCCGACGGCGAGGGCCGGGAAGACGTGGCCTCCCGTGCCGCCGCCGGCGAGCAGGACGTGGAGGGGTGCGTTTGGTGTTGCCATCTCATTCAGTCATTCCAAAATCAGGCATGCTGCGACACGTTGAGCAGCACGCCACAGATGCACAGGGTCACCACCAGCGACGAGCCGCCGTAGGAGATGAACGGCAGCGGGATCCCCTTGGTGGGGAGCAGCGCGATGTTGACGCTGACGTTGATCAGCGCCTGCATCACCAGGACGCCGGTCAGCCCCCAGCCGAGGTAGCGGCCGAAGGCGTCCGGCGCCTTGGCGCCGGCGCGCAGTCCGCGCCAGGCGAGGAGGCCGAAGGCGATCACCAGGGCGAGGGCGCCGATCATGCCGAGCTCCTCGGCCACGATCGCGAAGATGAAGTCCGACTCCGGGTGGGGCAGGAAGTAGAGCTTCTGCACGCTCTTGCCGGGGCCGAGGCCGAAGACGCCGCCCGAGCCGACGGCGATCAGCGATTGCAGCGCCTGGAAGCCGTTGCCCAGCGGATCGCGCTCCGGATCGAGGAAGGTGAACAGCCGCGCGCGGCGGTAGGGCGCCATCATCACCAGCCCGATCAGCGCCGGCGGCACCAGGGCCAGAGCCGCCACGATGTAGCGCCAGGAGAGGCCGGCGAGGAAGATCATCAGGAAGAAGGTGGCGCAGAGGAGCACCGCCGTCCCCATGTCCGGCTCGAGCAGGATCAGCGCCGCCGTCAGCACGGTGAAGAAGGCGGCCGGCGCGAGGAAGGAGAGCTCGTTGACCCGCTCCTGGTTCTTCTCGATCTGGTAGGCGAGGAAGGGAATCAGCGCCAGCTTCGCCAGCTCCGAGGGCTGGATGGAGACCCCGGCGACGAAGAACCAGCGGCGGGTGGCGTTGAGCTGCGGCGAGAAGAGCACGCCGACCAGTAGCACCAGCACCGCGCCGAGCAGGGTGTAGACGACCACCGGGTTGCGCAGGCGGCGGTAGTCCATGTGCATCAGCCAGGCCATCAGCGCGAGGCCCAGCGCCGCCGAGACCCCCTGCTTGATCAGGAAGTGGTTGATCCCGCCGCCGCGCGCCAGCGCCGAGCTCGCCGAGAACACCATCACCAAGCCGAAGAACATCAGCAGCACCACGATGGTGAAGAGCACCTTGTCGAACGCGAGCTTCTTAGCCATGGGGCGGCCCTCCTGCGATGAGGCTCCGGGCCAGCTCCTGGAAGACATCGCCGCGGTGATTGAAGTTCCTGAACTGATCGAAGCTCGCGCAGGCCGGCGACAGCACGACCGCCTCGCCCGGCCGCGCCTGCTCCGCCGCCGAATGCACGGCGCGGTCGAGCGTCTCGGACAGCTCGTAGGGGACGGCGTCGCCGAGCGCCGCCGCGAATTCCGCGGCGGCCTCGCCGATCAGGTAGGCGCGGCGGGCCTTGCGGGCCGCCATCGGCGTCAGCGCCGCGAGGTCGGCGTCCTTGTTGCGCCCGCCGAGGATCAGGTGGACCGTGCCGTCCGCGAACCCCTCGATCGCCTTCATCGTGGCGCCGGGGTTGGTCCCCTTGGAATCGTCGTAGAAGGTGACGCCGTCGCGCTCGCCGACCTTCTGCAGGCGGTGCGGCAGACCCTGGAACGACCGCAGGGCGGCGCGGATCGCCCCTGGCTCCACTCCCACCGCGCGCGCCAGCAGGGCCGCGGCCATGGCGTTCTCCAGGTTCTGCACCCCCGCGAGCGGCACGTCGGAGGCGTGGAACAGTGGAGTCTCCGCGCCGCCGTCCACTTCGATCACCCGGCCATCCGCCGTGGCGAAACAGCCGTCGTCGACAGGCGCCAAGCGGGAGAAGAGGCGGCGGCGGGCCTGCGTCTCGGTCCGCAGCGTCTCCGGATCGTCGGCGTTGAGCACGGCGATGTCTTCGGGGCCCATGTCGCGGAACAGCCGCTTCTTGGCCGCGCCGTACGCCTCCAGGGCGCCGTAGCGGTCGAGGTGGTCCTCCGAGAGGTTGAGGAACGCCGCCGCCTTCGGCCGGAAGGTGACGATCCCCTCGATCTGGAAGCTCGACATCTCGACCACGAAGACGCGCCCGGCCGGTCCGGCGATCTTCTCCGCCAGCGGCTCGCCGATGTTGCCGCAGACCTCGGCCGTGAGGCCGCCGGCCTTCACCATCTCGCCGGTCATCGCCGTCGTGGTGCTCTTGCCGTTGCTGCCGGTGATCGCCACCACCGGACCGTTGAGGAACGGGAAGGCGAGCTCGACCTCGGCGATCACCGGCACGCCGCAACGGCGGGCGTCCTCCAGCAGCGGACGGTCGAGGGGCACGCCGGGGGAGACGACGACCAGGTCGACGCCCGGCGGGAGCTGGCGGAGCGTGCCGCCGGGGAGGAGCGTGACGCTCTCCTCGAGGTCGCCGCGGTCCACCGCCTTGTCGTCCACCGCCTCCACGGCGACCCCCTGAGCCAGCAGCAGGCGCACCGCGGCGCGGCCGGAGAGCCCCAAGCCATACACCAGCGCCTGCTCCAGGCGGTCGCTGCCCCAGGGTCCGTTCATCGCAGCTTCAGGGTGGACAAGGACAGCAGCGCGAACAGGATCGACAGGATCCAGAAGCGCACGATGACCTTGGGCTCAGCCCAGCCGGAGAGCTCGAAGTGATGATGGAGCGGCGACATGCGGAACACCCGCTTGCCGCGCAGCTTGAAGGAGGCCACCTGGATGATGACCGAGAGCGCCTCCATGACGAACAGGCCGCCGACCAGCACGAGCAGGATCTCCTGCTTGGCGATCACGGCGACGCTGCCGATGGCGGCCCCGAGGGAGAGCGAGCCGACGTCGCCCATGAACACCTCGGCCGGATGCGAGTTGAACCAGAGGAAGCCGATCCCCGCGCCGACCATGGCGCCGCAGAAGACGGCGACCTCGCCCACCCCCGGCACGTAGGAGAGCTGCAGGTAGTTGGCGATCACCCGGTTGCCGGCCACATAAGTGAAGATGGCGTAGGTGGCGGCGGCCACCGAGGTGGCGCCGATCGCCAGGCCGTCGAGCCCATCGGTCAGGTTGACGGCGTTGGAGGAACCGACCAGCACGAAAGCCACGAACGGGATGTAGAAGTACCCCAGGTGCAGCACCAGCCGCTTGATGAAGGGGAGGGTCACCGCCGGGTTGAAGCCGCTCTCCGCCGGCAGGACCAGCAGGGCGATCCCGAACGCCAGGCCGACCAGCACCTGGAGCAGGAACTTGGCGCGCGCGGTGAGGCCGAGGTTCCGCCGGTTGCGGACCTTGAGGTAGTCGTCCGCGAAGCCGATGGCGCCGAAGGCGGTGGTCACGATCGCCACCAGCCAGACGTAGACGTTGCGAAGGTCTCCCAGGAGCAAGGTGGGCACCAAGGTGGCGAACAGGATGAGCAGGCCGCCCATGGTCGGCGTCCCCGCCTTGACCTGATGCGCCTGCGGCCCGACGTCGCGAATGTTCTGCCCCACCGACAGGCGGCGGAGCTGGCGGATGAACCAGGGGCCCAGGAGCCAGGAGAGGATCAGCGCCAGGACCATCGCCGCCACCACCCGGAAGGTGATGTAACGGAAGACGTTGAAGGCCGGGATCACGTCCCGCAGCGGATAGAGGAGCCAGTAGAGCATCAGTGCGCTCCCTCTCCCGCGGCACCCGCGACGGCGGTATCGCCCAGCAGGCGCCGGACCACCTGGTCGAGCTTGACCCCGCGCGAGCCCTTGACCAGCACCACGTCCCCGCCGTGGATCTCGCCGGCCGCCCACTCGGCCGCCGCGGCGGCGTCGGACAGCCAGACGGCCTCGACGCCAGCCCCTCGCGCCCCGGCGGCCAGCTCCCGCGACAGCTCGCCGACCGCCACCACCGGCGAAAAGCCGAGCCGGGCCGCCCGCTCCCCGGCCTCGCGGTGGAAGCGCGGCCCCTCGGGACCCAGCTCCAGCATGTCGCCCAGCACGGCGACCCGGCGCTCGCCCGGCAGGGCCGCCGCGCTCGCCAGGGCCTTGTCCACGGCGTCGGGATTCGAGTTGTAGGAGTCGTCGATCAGCAGGAACCCCCCAGGCGCGCGATGGACGACGCCGCGCATGGAGGCGGGCTTGGCGCCGCGCACCGCCGCCGCGATCTCCTCCAGCGAGAGGCCGAGCGCCCAGGCGGCGGCCGCCGCGGCCAGGCAGTTCTCGACGTTGTAGAGGCCGTGCAGCGGGAGGCGGATCTCCGCGGACTGACCTCCGGCCTCCAGAACGAAGCGGCTGCCCACGCCGCCGTCCGGCTCGGGGGCGAGGTCACGGGCCCTGACCTCCACAACAGCGTCGGCATCCGAGCCCAGGCCGTACCAGACCACCCGGGCGCCGTGCCGCCTGGCGATCCGCGTCACCTCGGGGTCGTCGGCGTTGGCGACGATGAAGCCGCCGGCATCGAGCCCCGCCAGGATCTCCGACTTCGCCTCGGCGATCGCCTGGATCGTGCCGAAGAACTCCAGGTGGACGGGGCGCACGACGGTGAAGACGGCGACGTCCGGCCGGCCGAGCAGCGAGAGCTGGCTCAGCTCGCCCGGCGTCGACATCCCCATCTCGGCCACCATCCACTCGGTGCCGTCGGGCACGTTGAGCAGTGACAGGGGGAAGCCATAGAGGTTGTTCAGATTGCCTGGCGTCCACGCCGTCCGGAAGCGGGAGGTGAGGATGGCGCCGAGCAGCTCCTTGGTGGTGGTCTTCCCCGCCGAGCCGGTGATGCCGGCGAGCCGCTCCGGCGTCCGCGTCCGCACGAAGCGCGCGAGGTCGTGGAGGGCCTGGAAGGTGTCGCCGACGCGGATCAGCGCGCCGGCCGTCGGCGCGGGCATATCTTCTTGAACGATGGCTGCCGCCGCTCCCCGCGCCAGGGCGTCGGGGACGAAGCGGTGGCCGTCCGTATGCGCGCCGCCGAAGGCGAAGAAGGCCTCGCCCCCGCGGACCGCGCGCGAATCGATCGCCGCCCCCTCGATCATGGCGTCGGGGTCGCCGGCCGTCACCCGGCCGCCGACCGCGCGCGCCGCGTCACCGACCGACAGCCGAGCCAAAGCGCTCCTCCAGAGCCTTGCCGATCTCCTCCAGGTCGGAGAACGGCAGTTTTTGATCTCCGATCGTCTGCTCCCGCTCGTGCCCCTTGCCGGCCACCACCACCGCCCAGCCGGGCTCGGCGGCGGCGATCGCCTCGCGGATCGCCTCGCGCCGGTCCGGCACCAGGCGGTAGGAGCGGTTGCCGCTCGCCTTCAAGCCCTCCTCGACGGCCGCCAGGATGGCCAGCGGGTCCTCGCCGCGCGGGTTGTCCGAGGTGGCGATCACCAGGTCGGCCAGCTCGCCGGCCACCTTCCCCATCAACGGGCGCTTGCCGGCGTCGCGGTCGCCGCCGCAGCCGAAGACCACCGCCACCTTGCCGCCGCCCACCACCTCGCGCGCCGAGCGCAGGGCGGCGTCGAGGGCGGCGTCGGTGTGGGCGTAGTCGACGTAGACCGCGAACGGCTGGCCGCCGTCGACCGGCTCCATCCGTCCGGGCACCGGCCGCTGGGCGGCGAAGGCGGCGGCCACCGCCGAGTGCGGCAGCTCCAGGGTCTCCGCCACCGCCGCCGCGGCCAGCAGGTTCGACAGGTTGTAGCGGCCGAGCAGGGCTGAGTCGAACGGCACCTCGCCACGCGGTGTGGTCAGAACGCCGCGGATGCCGGCGGTGGTCAAGGCGATCTCGCGGACCGCGACCTCTCCGCCCTCGCCGAAGGTCAGGGCGTCCGGCAGCTCGGCGGCGAGCCGGCGGCCGTAGGGGTCGTCGACGTTCACCACCGGCCGGCGGCCCGGCTTCAGCAGGTCGAAGAGCCGCCGCTTGGCCGCGAAGTAGTCCTCGAAATCCCGGTGGTAGTCGAGGTGGTCGCGGGTGAGGTTGGTGAATACCGCGGCGTCGAACCGGGCGCCGCCGACCCGCCCCATGGCGAGGGCGTGCGAGGAGACCTCCATGGCGACCGCCGCGGCGCCGTCGCCGCGCATCTCGCGCAGGAGGCGGAAGAGGTCGGACGCCTCGGGCGTGGTGTGGCCGCCGGCATAGCTCTTCCCCCGGAAGCTGTAGCCCAGCGTGCCGATGAACCCCGCCGGGCGCCCCGCCGCGCTGAGGATGCCGGCGATCAGCGTCGCCACCGTCGACTTGCCGTTGGTGCCGGTCACCCCGGCCAGGATCAGCTCGCGGTCGGGGTGGCTGTAGACGCGGGCGGCGAGCGGCCCGAGCAGGGCGCGCGGATCGTCCGCGATCAGCCAGGGGACGGCGGCACCCGCCGCCTCGCCCGGCTCCGGGCCGACGATCGCCACCGCTCCCGCCGCCACCGCCGCGGCGGCGAAGGCGCGGCCGTCGAAGCGCTGGCCGGGCAGGGCCACGAACAGGTCGCCGGGGCGCACCCGGCGCGAGTCGTGCTCGACGCCCGTGACTTCCGGATCGTTCTCCGGATCCTTGCCGCCGGAGCCGGCGACGGGCAGGCCGCTCACCAGCTCAGAGAGACGCATGAGGGCGACCTCCCTTGGCCGCGGCGTGGTCGCTCGCGGGCTCCGGCGTCTCCACCGCGACGGCGTGGTCGTCGCCGTCCGCCAGCACGTCGTCCACGCCGAGCGCGGCACTGGGCACCGCGGGGACCGCTACCGGGGGGCTCGCCGGCAATCCCGCCAGCATCGTCGTCTGCCCCATCCAGACGGACGGCCGGGGGCGCTCGGGGTGGATGCCGCGATAGAGCAGCACCTGCCGGGCGATGGCGCTGAAGGCGGGCGCCGCCACCTGGGCGCCGTAGTACTCGCTCCCCTGCGGCTCGGCGATCGCCACCAGCCCCACCAGGGCCGGCCGGTCCGCCGGCGCGAAACCGACGAAGCTCGGCAGATAGCCGCGATAGCCGCCGCGCACGGGGATCTGCGCCGTCCCGGTCTTGCCTGCCACCCGGTAGCCGGGGACCGCCGCGGACTTGCCCGTGCCGTCGATGACCACCCCCTCCATCATGCGGGTGAGCTCGCGCGCCGTGGCGGGCGAGATCGGACGGCCGACCACCGGCGGCGTCGCGTACTTCGGCATCCGCGTCTCGCCCCGGCTCACCGCGGCGACCGTGTGCGGCCGCAGCAGAACCCCACCATTGGCCACCGCCGCGGTGGCGGCGACCAGTTGCAGCGGCGTCACCGAAACCCCCTGCCCGAAGGAGATGTAGGACTTCTCGAGCAGGCTCCAGCGCTCGACGTTATGAAGGATGCCGGCGCTCTCGCCGGGCAGGTCGATCCCCGTCTGCTGGCCGAAGCCGAAGGCGCGGATGCTGGCGTAGAAAGGCTTGGCCGCGATCCGCTGGGCGACCCGGATGACGCCGACGTTGCTCGAGTGCGAGATCACCTGCGCGAACGTCAGCATGCCGTACGACTTGTGGTCGCGGACCCGGATGTTGCGGAATAGGGTGATCGATCCCCCGCCGCAATCGACCCTGTCGTTCTCCCGCACCACCCCGGCTTCCAGGGCGGCGGCGGCGGTGATGATCTTGAAGGTCGAGCCGGGCTCGTAGACGTCGGCGACCGCCCGGTTGCGCCAGCTCTCCGGCGAGTAGCTGCCGAAGTCGTTGGGGTCGAACGTCGGGTAGGAGGCCATGGCCAGCACGCCGCCGGTCGCCGGGTCGAGGAAGATGGCGCTGCCGCGCTTGGCGTGCCGCTCCTGGATCGCCAGCGCCAGCTCGCGCTCGACGATGTGCTGCACGGTCGCGTCCAGCGTCAGATAGAGGTCGTGCCCCGGCTCCGGCTCGGCGGAGGAGAGGTCGGGCGCCGCCACCGTCCCCTGGCGGGCGTCGCGCAGCACGGTCCGCTTCCCCGGCTTGCCGGTGATCTCCCGGTCGTAGACCAGCTCGAGGCCGGCGAGGCCGTGGTTGTCGGTACCGACGTAGCCGAGCACCTGGGCGGCCAGCTCCCCCATCGGGTAGTAGCGCTTGCTCTCGGGCACGAAATAGAACCCCTTGAGCTTCAAGGCGTGGACCTTCTCGGCGACCGGCGGGTCGAGCTTGCGCACCACCCAGATGAACTCGCGGTCGCCGGCGAGCTGGCGCGCCAGCTTGGCGCGGTCGAGCCCGGGCACGGCACCGGCGAGCGCGGTGGCGGCCGCCTCCGGATCCTCGATCTCCGGCGGCACCGCGTAGACGGAATCGACCTGGATCGAGACCGCGAGCTCGCGCCCCTGGGCGTCGTAGATCGTCCCCCGCGGCGGGTCGAGGGTGACCACCCGCTGCTGCTGGCGCTCGGCCTTGTTCGAGTAGTGTTCGTAACGGACCACCTGCAGGTGGTAGAAGCGGGCGCCGATCAGCAGCATCCAGAAGATCCCGCAGCCGGCGACGATGCCGAGCCGCCGTCTCACGGCAGCTCCTCCCAGAAGATCACCTGCTCGAGGACGGGCGACTGCAGCCCGAGCTCCTTGACCGCCCGCCGCTCGATCTGCGAGGGGCTGGCCAGATAGGCCGCCTCCAGCCGGAGCTGCCGCTCCTCGCGCGTCTGCGCGGTGAGCTCGCGCTCCAGCTTGTCGATGCGGTAGCCCGTGCGGGTCACTTCGAGATGGATCCAGGTGTACGCCAGCAGACCCCCTCCGAGGCAGAGCACGACCAGCAAGACCAGCGCCAGCTCGCGCACGCGGCGCCGGTCGCGCTCGCGCACGAGATAGGAGTTGGCCACCGGCCGCGTGAAGGCATAGGCATTCCGCAACGCCTTCAGAGCCTCCGGGCCGCGCGCAGCTTGCCGGAGCGCGAGCGCGGGTTGAGGTCGAGCTCGCTCTCCGTCGGCCGCACCGGCTTGCGCGTCAGCACCTCGATCAACTGGGTCTCCGAGCGCGAGCGCCCGGTCACCGGGTCGACCTCGCCGCGCGCCAGGTCGCGCAGCGTGTTCTTGACGATCCGGTCCTCGAGGCTGTGGTAGGAGATCACCACCAGCCGGCCGCCGGTCTCGAGCAGCCGCACCGTCTCCTCGATGCAGCGCTCGAGGCCGGCCAGCTCCTGGTTCACCTCGATGCGCAGCGCCTGGAAGACGCGGGTGGCGGGATCGATCCGCTCCTCGCGCGCCGCCCGCGCCCCCTTGGCCCCGGCGACCAGCCGCTGGAGCTCACCGGTGGTCTCGATCGGCTTCTCCGTCCGCGCACGGGAGATCGCACGGGCGATCCGCCGCGCCTGCCGCTCCTCGCCATAGTCCCTGAAGATGGTCTCCAACTCTCCCTCCGAGGCCTGGTTGACCAGGTCCGCCGCGGTCATGTCACTCAAACCCATCCGCATGTCGAGCGGCCCGTCGAGGCGGAAGCTGAAGCCCCGCCCGGGCGTCTCGAGCTGCAGCGAAGAAACGCCGAGATCGGCCAGGAAACCCGCGATCCCGCCATGGATTCCAAGGCCTGCCAACGCATCCGTGATCTGGTGGAAGTTCGCCTGCACCAGGCGCACTCGTGGACCGAAGACGGCGAGCCGCTCGCCGGCCCGCGCCAGCGCCGCGGCGTCGCGGTCGATGCCGACGACCTGGACGTCCGGCGAGGCGCGCAGCAGGGCCTCGGAGTGGCCGCCCAGCCCCAGCGTCCCGTCGACGAAAATCCCGCCGCGCTGGGGCGCGAGGTAGTCGAGGACCTCGGCGAGAAGGACCGGCACATGCTGGACGACCGTCTTTTCAGGCTCGCTCGCGACCGGCCTCCCTCCGTGGCGCGCTCAGATCCCCTGGGTGCTGAGGGCATGAAAGTCCTCGTCCGTGAACGGCTGCTCCGAGAGCCGCGACACGAGCCGTTCGTGGTTCCAGACCACCAGATGGTTGAGCTGGCCGCTCACCACCACGTCGCCGTTCATGCTGGCGCTCTCGCGCAGGATCTGCGGGACCAGGATCCGCCCCTGCACATCCAGCCGCACCTGCTGTCCGAAGTAGTTCACCCGCTCGAGGTACCGCGTCTTGGTGCGGTCGGTGGACGGCATCGCCGCCAGCCGGGACTCGATCTCCTCCCAGACCGCCAGCGGGTAGAGCAGCACCGAATCGCCCTGGACCGACGTGACGAACAGATCGGGGCCGTAGCGCTCCTCCAGGAGCCGCCGGAAATCCGTCGGAATCTTCAGACGGCCCTTGTCGTCGATCTTGGTTGGAGCGCTTCCGCGGAACATGACCCGCCCCCAAAAAAAGGGTTTACTGCGGGGAAAAGCCTAGCAGTTCACTCCACTTTTGTCCATTTTTATCCACCATCGCCCACCAGAGCCTCGCAAATCTCCGAAAAGCACGCGCAAGCGAGGCGGAAGAGCGGTTTGCGGAGAGAAACGAAACGCCCGCGAGGTTATCGCGGGCGTTCGAAAGCAGCCTGGGGAAGGTCTCAGACGCCGGGCGGCGGGGTCGCCGGCGGCGGCTCGGTCGAGGACGGCGGCGGGGCCACCGGCGCCGGCGAGGGATCGACCGGCTTGGGAACCGGCAGAGTGCCCGGCGCGGTAGGCTCGCTCGTGGTCGCCGTCGGCGGGGTCGTGATCGTGGCGGGGGGCGTGGCCGCATCCAACGCCGGGGCCGCCGAACCCGTCGCCGCCGCTGCCGCCGCGGGGATGCCGCCGCTGAGCCCTCCTTCGTCGCCGGCGGCTTCGGTGACGGTGAGATGGCGGCGGAAGTTGGCGGCTTCCGCCGGGGGCTTCGCCACGATCAGCGACTTCTTCTCCAGCTCCACCATGTACTTGGCGATCTCCTGGCGGAAGACCCGCTCCTGCTCGCGGGTCTGGATCGCCTGCTGGACCTCGGAGAACGGCGGTATGCGCGACTCGCGGCGATCCAGCACCTGCACCAGGTGGAGTCCGCCGCGCGCCTGGACCGGCTCGCTGAGCGAGCCCTTGGGGAGCTTCCAGACCGCGGTCTCCAGGTTCTTGTCGAGATCGCCGGGCGAGACCCAGCCGAGGTCGATGGCGGCGCTCGTCACCCCTTTCGTGGTGGTGCCGGCGACGGCGTCGGCCAGCGAGCCGCCGGACCGCACCTTGGCGCGGATCTCCGCCGCCGCGCGCTGCCGCTCCTCGGCGGTCGGCAGCCCCCCCTCGTCGAGCACCACGACCTCGCGGAGCTGGACCTGCTCGGGCTGGCGGAACTGTTCGAGGTTCTTGCGGTAGTAGCGGCGCTGGTCCTCCTCGTCCACCTTGACCCGGCTCTGCACCTCGCGGCCGCGCACCTCCTGCACCCGGAGCTGGCCGCGCAACTGGGCGCGGAGCTGGGCCTCGGTCATGCCGGACTGCGCCAGGGCCGCCTTGAACTCCTCGTCGCTCTTCAGGTTGTAGCTCTGCTTGAGCTGCCCCATGGCGGCGTCGACCTGGGCGTCGGTGACCTCGACGCCGAGCTGGTCGGCCCGCGACTGCAGCAGCAGCTCGCGGAACAGATCGGCGTAGGCCACCTCCCCGGCCTGGCTGAGCAGCCGCTGGCGCTCGTCGCCGTCCTGCTCGCGGCGAATGATGTCGCGCACCATCTCCTCGCGGTGCAGTTGGTAGTCGTAGAGGGTCGAGATCTGGTCGTTGACCCGCAGGACGACGCGGTTGAGCACCTCGGCGCTCAGCGCCGGAACCATCGCCGGCGCGAGCGAGAGGGCGAGCAGAAGGGACAGGCTAACGAGTCTTCTTGGCATGGATTTCATCACTATAGGAACCTGCGTATCCGAACGGTAGATTCCGTTCATGAACTTTCACATTGTATCGGCTGCGGGCAGCCTGGACCAGCTCCCGCAGGAGCCGGTCGGCGCTCTGCTGGCGCAGCCGGGCGAGGATCTCCTCCCGCGCGGCGGCGAGCGGCACTCTCTGCGCCGGCTCGCGCTCGATCACCTGGAAGAGGTGGAATCCATAGTCGGCGGGCACGACGGGGCTCACCTCGCCCGGTTTCAGGGAGAAGATCAGGTCGGCGAACGGCGGCGGCAGGTCGCCGCGCGCGAGCTCCCCCTGGTACCCCCCCGAGTCGGCCCGCGGACCGCTCGACAGGCGCCGCGCGACCTCCGTGAACGCCGCTCCCGCCACGATCTCGCGCCGGGCCGCCTCGGCCGCCGCGCGATCCTGGGTGAGGATCTGCCGCAGCCGCACCCGCTCTGGACGCGCGAACTCCTGCGGGTGCGCCTCGTAATATCGAGCAATATCACGGGCACCATCGCGGGCGCCGGCCTCGCCGCGCAGGTCCGCCGTGAGCAGAGCGTCGGTCGCCTGCCGCGGCGCCGCGGCCGGCGGGACCAGCCCGCGGTCGGCGGCCAGCCGCGCCAGGAGCCGCTCGTCGAGGAACTGATCGAGGAGCTCCGAAAGCACGTCGCTCCCCAGGGCGGTCCCGGTCTCGCCGGCGTTGCGGGCCACGTACCGCTCGAACTCGGCGTAGCGCACCTCGGCGCCGCCGAGGCTCGCCACGGCGTCCGGGGAGACCGGCGCCGCCCGCTGGCAGGCCACCGTCAGCAGCAGGACGCCGCAGCCGAGGCGCGTCGCGGTCATGGCGGTCATGGCGATCATTGCGCCAGCGACTCCAGCGTCTGGCGCGCCGTGGCGACGAGCTGCCGGCCGCCGCCGCCGGGCAGGATCAGCACCCCGGTGGGGCTGAAGCTCGCCCCCGGCATCGTCGAGACCATCTCGATCAGCCGCTCGACGTCGACCCGCGCGTCGCGGCGCAGCCGGATCACCAGATCGCCCGCCTTCGCCGAGATCGACTGCACGCGCAGCGACTCGGCCAGGCGCTTGAGGGCCGCCACCTCGACCAGCGCCTCGACGGACGGGGGGGGCGGGCCGAAGCGGTCGACGAGCTCGGCGAGCATCTCGCGCTCCGGCTCCTCGGCGATCTTGCGGTAGAGCTCCATCCGCAGGTTGGCGTCGTCCACGTAGTCGGCCGGGATCGACATCGCCACCGGCAGGTCGAGCGCCACCGACGGCGCCTCCTCGACCACTTCCCCGCGCAGCTCGCGCACGGTCTCCTCGAGCAGCTTGAGATAGGTCTCGATGCCCACCGTGCCGATGTGGCCGCTCTGCTCGCCCCCCAGGAGGTTGCCGGCGCCGCGGATCTCGAGGTCGCGCGCGGCGATGCGGAAGCCGGCGCCGAGGTCGGAGAACTCGCGCAGGGCGGCGAGGCGCTTCCTGGCCTGCTCGGAGAGCACGCGGTCCTCGGCCACCGTGAAGTAGCAGTAGGCGAGCTGGTTGCTCCGCCCGACCCGGCCGCGGAGCTGGTAGAGCTGGGCGAGGCCGAAGCGGTCCGCCCGGTGGACGATCATGGTGTTGACGTTCGGGATGTCGATGCCGTTCTCGATGATCGTCGTCGCCAGCAGCACGTCGAAGTCGCCGCGGGTGAAGGCGTGCATGCGGCGGGAGAGCTCCTCCTCGTCGAGCTGGCCGTGGCCGACGGTGACGCGGACGCCGGGGACGATCTCGCGCAGCTTGGCCAGCCGGTCCTCGATCGACTCGACCCGGTTGTAGACGTAGTAGACCTGCCCGCCGCGCTCCAGCTCGAACTCGATCGCCTCGCGCACCAGGTTGTCGCTGTAGGGGAGGATCGCCGTCTCCACCGCCATGCGGTCGCGCGGCGGCGTTTCGATCACCGACAGGTCGCGCACGTTGGCGAGCGAGAGCTGGAGCGTGCGCGGCACGGGCGTCGCCGACATCGCGAGCACGTGGACGTTCTTCTTCAACTGCTTCAGCCGCTCCTTCTGGGCGACGCCGAAGCGCTGCTCCTCGTCGACGATCATCAGGGCGATCTTGGGGAGCTGGATGTCCTTCGAGAGCAGCCGGTGGGTGCCGATCAGGATGTCGATCCTGCCGTCGGCGAGCCGTTTCTTCAGCTCCCGCATCTCGGCCGGCGAGCGGACTCGCGACACCATCTCGACGTTCACCGGAAAGCCGGCGAACCGCTTGCGGAAGGTCTCCAGGTGCTGGTCGGCCAGAATCGTCGTCGGCGCCAGCACCGCCACCTGATAGCCGCCGTCGACCGCCTTGAAGGCGGCGCGCATGGCGACCTCGGTCTTGCCGTAGCCGACATCGCCGCAGAGCAGGCGGTCCATCGGGCGCTCGCGCTGGAGGTCCTCGCGGATGGTGGCGATCGCCTCCAACTGGTCCGGCGTCTCCTCGTAGGGGAAGGCGGCCTCGAACTGGTGCAGCATGTCGGTATCCGGGGGCATCGCCGGGGCGCGCGCGACCTGGCGCTCGGCGTAGAGCTTCAGCAGCTCCCCGGCCATGTCGCGCATCCCCTTTTTGACCCGCGCCTTGGTCTTGTTCCACGAGGTGCCGCCGAGCTGGTCGAGGCGGGGGGCGACCCCCTCGATGCCGCTGTACTTCTGCACCTGATCGATGCGCGACAACGGGAGAAGCAGCCGCTTGCCGGCGGAGTAGGAGATCTCCATCACCTCGGTCTCGGCCGCCGCGCCGCCCGCCGCGAGATCGCGCACCACCGGCGGCAGCCCGCCCAGGCCGTCGCCGCTCCCGCCCACCGAGCGCAGCGCCACGAACTGGCCGATGCCATGGTCGACGTGGACCACGAAATCCCCCACCTTGAGGTCGCGCAGGCCGGAGAGGAACGGCCCGAACCGCGAACGCCCCGGCCGGCGCTGGAGCTTCGCCTGCGCCAGGAGCTGCTGCTCGCCGTAGACCACGACGCCGGCCGGCGGCAGCCGGAAGCCGCGCCCGATCTCCCCGGCCACCAGCTCGACGCCGCCGCGCCCCACTTGCAGCTCCCGCCCCTCGAGCAGCTCCTCGATCCGCCGCCGGTGCGCCGGGGAGACCACCACGATGCACCGCTCGCCGCGGGAGCGGGCGGTGGCGACCTCCTGGGGGAAGCGCGCGATCTGGCCATGGAAGAGGTCGGTCAGCGTGCCGTGAAAATCCGCCCCCTTCCCCTCGCCGCCACTCATGACGAGATCGCGCAATCTCAGCGCCGCCGTCTCCAGCATCTCCCGCACCCGCTCGGCCGGCTCCTCCAGCATCTCCGGCGGCACGGCCAGGCGGCCGTGCTCCCGGCGCGCCGCGAAGTCCGCCTCCAGCCGCTCGGCGTGGTGGACCACCTCCCCCTCGAGGGCCGGCGGATCGACCGCGAACACCAGCGGCTGGCCCAGCACCTCGGGGAGCGAGACAGTCTCGCGGGCGAGCAGCGGCAGGTAGTTCTCCCAGCCGGGGAACTCGCCGCGCGTCCTCAGGGCCTCCAGCAGCTCGGCGGCCTCAGGCCCCCAGTCCGGATCGGCGGTCTGGCCGCCGGAGAGGAGGTCGGCCAGTTGCCGCGCCTCGTCCGCGCCGGCGGGGAAGAGCGAGAGGGGAAGGATGCGGATGGAGTCCAGCGTGTCCTCGGAGCGCTGCGACTGGGGGTCGAACCAGCGGATCGACTCCACGGTGTCGCCGAAGAGGTCGAGCCGGATGGGGGTCTCCTCGCCCGGAGGGAAGAAGTCGAGAATGCCGCCGCGCACGGCGAAGTCCCCCACCTCGTAGACGAGGTCGGTGCGCCGGAAGCCGTGGCGGGTGAGATGGGCGACCACCTCCTCGATGGGGTGATCCTCGTTCGGGCGGATGGTGAGCACCGAGCGGAGGAAGTCCTCGCGCCCCGGCAGCCGGCGGAAAAGAGCGCGCGGGGTCGCCACCACGGTGGTCAGCCGGCCGGAGGCGACGCAGTCGAGCGCCACCGACTCCTGGGCGCGCACCATCAGGGAAGTTTCAGTCTCCTGGTAGGGGGTCAGCGACGGCGCGGGGAAGTAGACGACCCCCTCCTCGCGGCCGAACAGGCGCGCCGACTCCATCCAGGTCAGAGCATCGGCCTCGCGCGGCACCAGCACCAGGATCGGCCGGCCGAGGTCGCGGGCGAGCAGCTCGCCGACCCACGCCGCCGCCGGCAGCGGCAGGCGCACCACGTCCCCGAGCCCCTGCAGGAGGGACTTATAGGGCGCACTACTGCGTAGGATCCGTGACAGATCCTCCCAAACCGGGTCGGCCATGCAGGGAGTCTAACGTCGAAGAGGGAAGCTGAGATTCCGGGACCATGGTAATTTGGTCCAGGAGAGAAAAATTGGTCATGGGCGAGACGAAAGTTCCCGATGAAGATGAAGAGGCCGAGCTGGAACGATACCGGAACATGGATCTTGGGGAAAAATTCCTGCTGGTCTGCCAGATGTGGCAGAGCGCTGTGGATGAGGATAAAGAAAGTATCCGCTCTCGGTTTCGCGCTCGGCACGGCCAGGAAATTTCTGAGCGGGAGCTCTGGCTCCGGATGGCATCGCGTCACGTAGAGCGGGAATCCTTGATCCGAGATTTCGGGTGGGACCCCGCGGCAGTAGATCAGGACTGATCAGTCACATATAAGGACGCGGGGATCGACCCCGCGCCGGCCTGACAGGCCTACCGCTGAAGCGGCGTGCCGGGCGCCTGAATCCGTGCCAGCACCCACTCCCGGCCACGCACGAAGACGAGCGGCACGATCAGGCAGGCGAGGATGCCGCCCAGGAGCTGGACGCCCCAGGTCATCCAGGCGACCTCACCCGACGACTGATGGAAACCGTACAGGCTCAGGCCTACCCCCCAGATCAGCGCCGCGATGATTCCGACGCAAAGGGCCGACTCCGTCAGCTCATCTTCGACCTTGAACATCTCAATCTCCTCTTGGGCCGGCCTTGCGCTTCACTGCGGCATCGACTCGGCACGAATCGCAAATAGCAATCGGCATGCCACATTCAGAGCTCTCGATGGGCCTGCTCAAACCACCCGCCACCCTGTGCTAGGCTCCAAACTCGATTTTTCTTCGGAGGAGGG
>JBDSHF010000244.1:0-3045 GCA_039918595.1 Thermoanaerobaculia bacterium | reverse complement strand
CCCCGGCCCACCTTCTCCGGGAGCTGCGACGGATCGAGGGTCAGGACGTAATAGCCGGAGATCGCCCGCGCCAGTGTCCGGATGGCCAGGCCCGGCAGGCGGAAGGTCGTCAGGTAGAGCCCGCCCGTAGCGTCGGCGACCCCCTGCAACCCCACCTCGAGGGAATGGCTGTCGGCGCTGGTGACGTCGAGCACGAAGACGGAGGCGCGGGCGGCGGTGAGGGCCCGCACGGCGGGCCCAAAGGCGGGCTTCATGTGCACGCCCTGGCTGCTGTAGCTGCCGAGGCCCCAGCCGAGGAAGATCATCGTCTTCTCGCCCGGGAACGGCTGGAGCGCCCGCGCCGTGACCTCCAGCGCCCGCTCCGGCGAGGCGGCGCGGCGGGCGTCGGCGAAGTCGAAGTGGGCGGCGAACGACTCGGGGCCGTCCGGCGCGATCTCCGGCTCCTCCCCCCAGAGCATCCCCTGATCGAGCGCGTCGTAGACCGCGTCGCGGTCGCGGGTGAAGTCCTGCCGGAGCTTGAGGTGCGAGTCGTAGGAGACCACCGCCACCCGGTCCTCCGGAGGCAGCGAGGCGAGCAGCTCGCGGGTGTGCAGCCGCAGGCGGAGCTGGCCGCTGATGCGGGTGGGGTTGAGGTCGGCCTGGACGAAGAAGACTACCAGCCGGCCGGCGGCCCGAGGGGCCGGCGCCGCCACCTCTTCCGCTTCCAGGACGGAAGCGGCGGCTTCCTGGGGAGCGGCCGGTGCCGGCTCGCCGCCGGAGATCCAGTCGGCGGCGATCACCGGGATCTCCCGCTTCCCCGCCCGCACCCGGAAGTCCTCCGGCCGCAGGTTCAGGATCGGCTCGCCCCAGGTGTCGACCGCCCGCACCACGATCGTGGAAAGAGAGACGTCGATCTCCCCTTCGAAACGGGGCTGCGTTTCGGGACTCTGTGTTTCGGAAGCGATCTGGGGACTGAGGGGCGCGCTCCAAACCACCGCGCCGAGGCTGAGGAAACCGCTCACCAGAAAGGTCGCGACCCCACGGGGTATCATCTTTCCAGTGTAACACCCGCATAGAATGGAGCGATGATCCGCCGGGCGTTCCGCCTCCTGCTCCACCACCGCGCCGTGCGGGCGCTGCTCGACGCCTGCGCCCCTGGAGCGTTCGAGCCGCCGGTCGACTGTCACCTCGTCGGCGGCGTGCTCCGCGACCGCGCCCTGGGGTTGCCGATCCACGACGTCGACGCCGTCGTGGCCGGCCACGGCCGGGAGATCGCCGAGCGGCTCGCCGCGGCGCTGCCGGCCCGCCTCGTGCTCCTCGGCGGCAAGGAGTTCGCCGCCTACCGGCTGGTCGCCGGCGAGCTGACCGTCGACCTCTGGGACCGCGAGAGCATGTCGCTCCACGACGACCTCGCGCGGCGCGATTTCACCCTCAACGCCTTCGCCTTCGATCCGCGGAGCGAGGAGGTGATCGATCCTTTCGGCGGCATCGCCGACCTCGAGCGGCGCCTGCTGCGCGCGACCACCCCGGCGAGCTTCACCGGCGATCCGCTGCGCGTGCTGCGCCTCCCCCGCCTGCTGCTGCGCCTGCCCGGCTTCGCCGCCGAGCCCGAGACCCTCCTGCTCGCCCGCCGTTCCGCGCCCGGCCTCGCCGGCGTGGCCGCCGAGCGGGTGCGCGACGAGCTGACCATGCTCTTCGCGCACCCCGAGATCCATCGCGGGCTCGCCCTGCTGATGGCGCTCGACGTCTACCCCGGTCTCTGGCTGGCGCGGCCCGGCGAGCCAGGACAGCGGGCGGGAGCGCTGGCCGAGCTGGAGGCGCTGCCGGAGCGCGTCCGCGAGTTGCGGCAGCTCGACACCGGCGCCGCGGACGGGGTCGACGCGCCGGCCGCGCGCCTCGCCGCCACCTTCGTCCACCTGCCGTCCCTGCCTTCCCAGGAGGACGGCCACGGGGCGCTCCAGCGGCTGGAACGCTTCCGCGACGCCGGCTACCTCACCCGCCAGGAGGCCGCCAAGGTCGCCCTCGTCCTCGGCTGGGAGGAGCTGCCGGCCAGCGACCTCGGCCGGCGGCGCTTCCTCCATCGCGCCGGCCCGCTCTGGGCCACGGTCGCCGCCTCGCTGGGAGCGCGCGCCACCGGCACCGCCGCCCTCGAGCCCTGGCGGGCCACGCTGCGGCCGCTGGTGGAGCTGGCGCGCAGCGAGGGCAAGGCGCTGTTCGATCCGCCTCGCCTGCTGACCGGCGTCGAGGTCCAGGAGCTGCTCGGAGTCCCCGCCGGACCGGACGTGGGGCGGGCCCTCACGGTGGTCCGGCAGGCTCAGGTGGACGGCAAGATACGGACGCGCGAGGAGGCGGTCGACCTGCTCAGGACCGGGGGGGCTTGACCGGCGGTTTGGCTGGCGCCTTGACCGGCGGCGCCAGCTTGGACGGCGGCGCTCCCGGCGCCTGGATCGTGAAGCCGAGCTGACTGAAGAGCTCGAGCTGATCGTTGACGATCCAGGTCTCGCGGATCTTGCCGTCGGCGATCCGGAACAGGGTGATGCCGATCACCTCGACCGGCTTGCCCGCTCCGCCCTCCGCCTTGCGGGTGGCCCGGACCGTATAAAGCGCGGCGACGCGGTCCCCCTCGGCGACGAGATCGCCGACCTTGTAACGGATCTCCTCGAACAGCTCGCGGGCGCGCTTCTGCGAATCGCGGATCGAGCCGGGTCCCTGCACCTTCGGGGCCCCCGGCGTGCGGTCGAGAAAGTCGGAGCCGATCACCTGATCGAGCTCGTCGAGAGAGCCGCCGCCCAAAATCTGAAGATAGTGGCTGACCACCGCCTTGTTCGCCTCCAGGCTCCCCGGCTCCGGGGCGGGCTCCTGGGGGAAGGCAGGAGAGGCGAGGAGGAGCGTGGCGAAGAGGAGGGCTTGGCGGATGCGGTGTCGATTCATGCGATGTTGTCCTTGCGCGTTCCTCGCCCGGGATTGAAATCCCGGGCTACCTACAGTGATCCCTCCCGGGATCATCAGGAGGCCTCCGTAGTCCCGGAGGGACGGCCGTCGGTAGCCCGGGATTTCAATCCCGGG
>JBDSHF010000243.1:0-7996 GCA_039918595.1 Thermoanaerobaculia bacterium | reverse complement strand
CAGTGAACGGAGTGACGTCAGTCTGCCCGAAGTCATCACCCTTATAGAGCAGCGGCTCGCCAAGCACCATGGCCAGCGCGTACGAGAAGCAGTCACCATAGTTGAGCCCGGCCCGATGCCGCCCCTTACCGAACCGACTGTAGGCCCGGCGCGCCATCTGGGCCTGATCGGAATCCACAGGGACTAAGCTGATTCCTGCCCTTTCAATGAACAGGTCGAGGTCGCGAATACCCTCGGCACCGAAGCGCGACTCGATGACGATTGAGACCTCGACGAAGATGGCCGCCGACATCCTGCGGGATTCAGCGGCTTCGATGGCCTCGTTGAATGTGCGACGTTCGGGCTCGTCAAGGAGGATCGCCAGGAGAGCCGAGGTATCGATGACCATCAGCGCGGCAACCCATTTTCGTCATATCCAAGGATCGCGTCGGGTGTCCGCGAATCCAGGACGGGCAGCCGTGCGCAATGCGTGGCGATCTCGTCAAGCTCATCGGCGAGGCGCCGCCGGGTACGCTCGCGGCGTAGCCGGGCTATGCGATCCCGGAGAGCCTGGGTCACAGCCTCCGTCTTCGTCTCGCCCGTGAGCTTGGCCAGTGTTTCAGCCAGCTTCTCGGTTTCGGAGTTTCTGATGTTCAGCGCCATAGAATTCCCCACGTGTAGACAGGCATCTACACGGTAACATCCTTAGGCATGGCCGTCAACGCCGAGCCGGGGGAGGAGACCAAGTGCCGAGCCCGAGGAAGTGCTATGAGGAAGTGCCGGAGGAAGTGCCAGGCGCTTCTTCGGGCGGGCGGCCTGAAGGCCGCGAGAAATCCGTCGCCGCGGATCGCCAAGTGGAGTTGGTCACGGTTGTGCGGCCGCCGCGGGGATCGGCGTGCTGCAGTTGCCGTGGTACATCCTCACCGGCCCCGGGCACTGGTGGTAGGCGGTGAAGACGTCCTCGTATTTGTCCTTCCACCAGGTGCAGAGCTGGCGGTTCCAGGCGCAGTCGAGCAGGTAGAAGAGCTCTTCGTGCTCCAGGGCGAGGAGCGTGTAGAAGTCCTGGTCGCCCAGGTGGCCTTTGAAATGGTATTTCTCGACCAGGGCGGCGACGGCTTGCGGCTCCAGCGCGCGGTTGAAGACCTCGGACTTGCGGAGTCTCCCCAGGTCGAGCAGCGTGGCTCCCGCATTGAATCCCTGGAAGCCCTCAGGCCGTGGGGAACCGAGCCGGGTTTCCGGATGCTCTTCGCGGTATTTCCACAGCACGTGCCGGTAGACCGGCTGCAGCTCCGGCCCCAGGCCGATCAGGCTCTGCGGTCCGAAACGGTCGAATTCCTGGAAGAGCAGGTAGAGATTGGCCTCGAAACGGACGTCGAAGTCCAGCTTGGCGATCCGCTCGATCTCCGGCGGCAGGATGCGATGCATGCCGAGCGAAAGGAAGAAGATCGAATCGTTGTAGTAGGACCCTTTTCCGGAGCTGAAATGCTTCTGCATGTCCTCGACGATGGGGAAGATTTTGCGGGTCCACTCGTCCTTGTCGTGGAAGACGAAGCGGACGCCGGGGCGCTCGTAGGCGGCGAGAAACTTCTCCCCGTACGCCTTGCTCCCCGGGTCCGCGACGAAATGCAGGGTGAGTCGGGTCCCGGCGGGCAGCTCCAGGTGCCGGAAGAGCGATTCGATGCAGATCGAGAATTTCGCCTGGAGGTCCGGCTTGCGGTCGACGTTGGTGAACAGGAAGAGCGCATGGAGGTCTTCGGCGCCGGCCTGGGCAGGCGCGCTGGCGCAACCCGCCAAAGGGATCCAAAGGAAGACCGCCAGGAGCATGGCGACTGGGAAGAAGGGTCGGTTCGTCGGTTTCATATCAGTTCTCCCGGGTCGACAGAGTCGCGGCTCCTGGCGGTGCGAGGTTACGGCTGCGTCGAATGAGCTCGCCGCTACTGGTAGGTCACCACGAGCTGCGGCCGGTTGGCGGAGGTCGAGTTGTCGCCCGAGTAGAAGCCGACGTAGTCGTTGCCCAGATCGTCGTTGTCGTCGAGGTTGAAGTAGACGCGCAGCTGCGTCGTGCCGGTCTTGTCGAGTGCGGCAAGGCCTGCGGCGGAGAGGTTGCCGGTGGACCAGGTGCCGTTGGATGCGGCGTTGCTGAGGCTCGCCGCCTGGACCGCCGTCGCCGTGGCCTGGAAGTCGCCGGTGGCGAGGGCCGTCGAGCCCGAGAAGCCGCTGCCGCCCTGGACGTCGACCCAGCAGGTGCCGTGGGTGGTGAACGGGTTGGTGCCGGACACCGTGCCGCGTAGCAGGCGCAGGGTGACCGAGACGATGGTCGCGCCGTCGGGGATCGACGAGGTGTCGAACGAGACGACGCTCTTGTACTGGTGGTCCTGGTTGTTGTCGCCCACCCGCAGGGCGCTGGTGTTGCTGGTGGTGGCGTTGATCGAGCCGCCGACGTTGGTGGTCTCGCCCGACTCCAGCACCCAGCCGTCCTGGGCGGCGACGGAAGTGAAGGTCACGGTCACCGGGGCGGGGTTCACGACCTGCGGCGCGCCGTTGCCGCTGCTGTTGCCCCAGGTGCTCGTGCCGGTGAAGGTGGCGGTGATGACATGGCTGCCCGCGGCCAGGGCCGCGGTGCTGAACGAAGCCTGGCCGGCGCCGTTGACGGTGACGCCGGAAGCCAGGACGGTGGCCCCCTCGGTGAACGTGACGGTGCCCGCGGGCACGCCGGAGCCTGAGGTGACGGTGGCCGTGAAAAGGACCGACTGTCCGAATGCGGAGGGGTTGGGCGAGGAGCTGACCGCGGTCGAGGTGGGGGCCGCAAGATTCACGACCTGCGCCGCGCCGTTGCCGCTGCTGTTGCCCCAACCGCTGCCGCCGGTGAACGAGGCGGTGATGACGTGGCTGCCCACCGCGAGGGTTGTGGTGCTGAATGCCGCCTGGCCGGCGCCGTTGACGGTGACGCCCGAGGCCAAGACGGTCGCCCCCTCCGAGAACGTGACGCTGCCCGCGGGCACTCCGGAGCCGGAGGTGACGGTGGCGGTGAAGGTGACCGACTGCCCGAAGGCGGAGGGGTTGGGCGCGGAGCTCACGGTGGTGGTGGTGGCGACGGTCGGGACCGAGGGCGTCGCCGAGGCCTGGTTCGAAGCGGCGCCCTCGCCCTCGGCGTTGGTGCCGGATACGACGTAATAGTAGGTCGTGCCGTTGACGAGGCCGGTGTCGGTGGTGCTCGTGCCGGCGAGGTTGGTCTTGACGACCGTATACGGCCCGCCGCTCGTCGTGCCGCGGGAGAGGGTGGACCCGGTGGCGCCGCCCGCCACGGTCCAGGTGAGGCCGACCTGGCCGTTGCCCGGCGTGGCCGCAAGCCCGCTCGACGCGCCCGGCGCCGCGATGGGGTCGACCCGGAAAATGAACGTGCCCGACTTCATATCGGACACGAGGACGTTGCCCGACGGCAGGAACACGTGGAGGTTCCAGGCGCCGTTGTACGCGCCCGTAATCGTCTTGTTGAACGTGCCGTCGCCGTCGGGATCGCGCCAGGTCTCGTATTTTCCGACCTCCACCGGGTTTACGGGATTCGAGACGTCGAACACGCGGAAACCGGCTTCATAGTAGGCGGTCAACAAGTATTTTCCCCGCACCTGGCCGTTGTGGACGCGGGAATTCGCTGTGGCATCGCCCGAGTACTGGAACGTCCCCACCTGCGCCGGGCTGGCCGGGTTCGAGACGTCGTAGACGCCGATGTCGCGGACGTTGAACTCGTCGAACGCGTAGAGATAGTGCGAGTCGTCGTCCAGCCAGTTGCTGTGGGCGTAGATGCCGGACACCGTGGGCGTCTCTCCCACGAGCGTGGGCGTGCCGGCGGTGCGGACGTTGGTGATGTCGAGGATGCTGTAGCGGATCCCGTACCCCTCTGACGAGTAGAGCAGGTCCTTGCCGCCCGACCCCGGAACGTTGGACCGGGCAAAGCTGTCATGGCAGTCGCGCCCGCTGCCGGTCCAGCTCGGGAGGAGCGGCGGATCGAAAGGATTTTGCAGCAGATCGAAGATCTGGCAGCCGAGCGTGGACGCGTTGTTGGCCGTGTTCAGGAATAGAAGGCCGAGGCCGTCATTGACGAAGACGGTGTGCCCGTAGTTGGTGCGTCCGCGGTCGGCGATGCCGGCCGGCGGGATCGGATTGGAATCGACCCCTTGCGGGGCCGAATCGGACAGATAGGAGAGGTCGACGACCCAGAAATTGCCGCTCGCCTGCGCACCGACGTACGCATAGGTCTTTCCCGAAGCAGGATCCCGGTGGATGTCGACGTCCCGCCAGATGCGGCCTTTCGGCGGGCTCACGCCGCCCGACATGTCGATGTACTGGACCTGGAAGGGAGCGGCCGGGTCGGTGACGTCGATGACGTGCAGGCCGAAGCTGTTGCATTGCAGCGCATACTCCCGTACGCCGGCCGCATAGCCCCAGATGCCGTTGTAGAGCGTGCCGGTCGAGGAGTTGTCGCCATAGTAGGGGCTCGGCGGCTGTACGTTGATCTGGCCGAGCTTGGTGACGTTGCCATTGCCGGTGTAATTGGCCGGCGCCGCCACGCGGGGGGCCGGGTCCGGGGCGGCGAGGCCGAGGAGCGCCTTGACATAGAGATTCACGTCGTGTGTGAGCTTCTTTCCCCTCTCCTGAGCATCCAGCCACCGAACGAGCTTCTTCAGGTGGCCGGCCGCGTAGTGGTGGTCGATGTACTCGTGCTGCACCTCGGTGAGGGCACCGTCGTCGACCAGGCCGTGCAAATAGGCCTCGATCGCACCGGGGGTTTCGTCGTGGGCTCGGGCCGGCGAGCCTGTGAGAGCCAGCAGGATCGCCAGCACCACCGCGAGGAGGACGGCCCTCCGGCCGCGGACGGGGAACGAATCGTTCATGGGAATCTTCATGGGAATCTTCATGGGGATCTCCTTGTCATGCGAGGATGTTGCGAGCAGGGCACACATCAGAAGGCGTGAGATGGTCGTACTACAGCGCATGGGTTGTTTTCCGTTCAATCGGTTCCTGGATCAGGATGAGGCTCGGATCCCGCCGGGGCTCGAATTTCTGGAGGGACGCATAGTCCTGGAGCAGGTCGAGCCAGTAGCGGCGGACGTGCTCCAGGGTCAGGTGCTTCGCGATGAAGTCGCGGCCGTTTCTGGCGATCTTCCGCGCCCGCGCATCGTCGGCGCGCAGCGATTCGACGGTGCGCGCGGCCGCGTCGACGTCGAGGCTCAACGGGACGTAGTCCTCGCCGGGGACGAGCTTGGAATAGTAGAACTCCACCCACCTCGGGTCGACGTAGAAGACCAGCCCGCCGCAGGCCAGGACGTTCTTCAGGCGGAAGCTCGCGGCCACGCCGTCGAAATTCAGGAGGTAGCGGTACGCGCAGTGGTCGCGGGGCGAGACGGGCTCGGCCGGCGCGAGCTTCAGGACTTTCTTCACATAGTCGGTCTGCTGCTGCGATTGGTTCAGGATATAGCGGACGTCCCAGAGATCCGGATGCTTCTGCGCGTAGAGGATGTAGGGATCGCGGGTCTCGTTGGTGCGCGAGCCGCGAAAGAAGATGACCGGTTTCTTCTCGTCCCAGGGGATGGCGTCCCCGGCGTCCAGCAGGTCGCGGCGGGTCAGGTCCCAGCGCCAGTCCGGAATCACCTGGAGGTTCGGCCCGCCTTCCCAGAAGGCCCAGGCGGGATAGAGGATGTCGGCGTGCTCGGACGGGATCTTGGAAAAGGAGAAGACCGGCAGCGGGTTGCGGATGGAGGTGACCGGATGGTCCTGGACGTTGACCAGGAATTCGAGGTCCGGCAGCTCCGGCGCGATCTCCAGGAGGAAGTGCTCGATGCCCGCGCAGCGCGCCGGGAAGTAACACTTTTCATCGCGGTAGAGGCGGCCGCCGAGGACCTGGTACTTGACCAGCGGGCGGGGCAGCGCGCGCGTCTTGTCGAGGTCCTCGCGGCGAATGCCCGTCTGGCGCCAGGGCGCGAGCTGCGCCGCGGCCACGTCGCGATAAAAGTCGGGGTCCTCCCCGGCGTCCTTCTCCAGCCCCGCCGTGAGCAGCTTGCTCACCTTGCCGCACGCGCTCTTGCCGGCCACGGCCGCGAGATTGCTCTGCACGGACTTGAGCAGGGCGTCCGCGCCCGGCTCGAGGCCGTGGGCGGCGAAGGCGTCCCAGAGCGCCTTGAAGGTCGGCTGCTTGTCGCCATGGAACGACTGGCGGTTGCCGTGGACGATCGAAACGCCGTTCTCCTCCGCGGCCTTGCAGTTGCTGCCGTACGTGCAGTGGTCGGGACGGAAGTTCCAGTCGCAGGAGAAGACGGAAAGCATCTCGGGCGACTCGGCGAAGAAAATGTTGATCAGATCCTGGTCGCCCCAGGGGATCGCGGTGTATTGCTTGCGGTAGGCGAGCATCCGCTCGCGCCAGCGGGCCTCGCGCATCTTCTTGAGATCCATCAGCATGACGCCGGAGTTGACGCCGAGCGGCTGGACGTACGGGTGCTTCGCGAAGCGCTTGTACCAGTTGAGCGCCGCGACCTCGCCCTCGGGCGCCAGGGCGGCGAGCTGCGCGGGCTTGAAACGGTCGAACTGGCGCCAGAGATCGTCGAGCGGGCGCAGGAAGAGGATGTCGGTGTCCACGTAGAGCACGCGGTCGGTGCCGGCGATCAGGTAGGGGTAGAACAGGCGTTCGCTGGCGCAGGGCTTGAAAAGGCCGCGCCATTTTTCGGCGTCTTCGACGCCCGGGTAGCTGATCGGATAGAGCGTCCAGGCGATCTTCTTGCGAACCTCCGCGGGCCAGGCCTGGAGCCGTTCCTGGAACCGGGGGCGCAGCTCGTCGTCGGCGAAAATGTGGAGGTTGAGAGGGCCGCGGGCCGATCGCGCGGCGGACTGGAGCATGACCAGGGCTTCCTCCAGGCGATCGCCGCAGGCGGTGACCGCGAGGTGAATGCCCGGAGGGCTTTCCGGAGCCTCGGCCGCCGCGGCCGCCGCGGACAATGCCTGGAGCGCGAGCGGCAGGAGCAGGATGGCGAGACGCTTCATGACAGGGCTCCTTTTGAAGGGCGGCCCGCCCGCGCCGCCGGAGGGGAGCCTCCGGCGGCGGGAGAGGCGGTTTCAGCTACGCGGTCAGGGATTGCAGGCCGTGCTGCTTGGGTCCCAGGATTCTCCTGGCCCGCACCGCATGATGAAGCAGCCCCCATTCGGGGAGCACTGGATAAACTGGTGCGGATCATCGGCGGCAAAGTAGAAATTCCCGTCCGAGATATTCTCGGGAGTGCAGGGGTTGCGATCGGTGCAGTTGTAGGTCGGAGAAGCCTCGATTTCGCAGTTGGGCCCGGTAAACCCGGGTAGGCAGGAGCACTGGTAGCCGTTGACCTGATCCGTGCAATCCCCGTTCAGGCACGGGTTGGATTCGCACTCGTCGATGTCGATTTCGCAGGAGTCTCCGGTATACCCGGGCGGGCATTGGCACGTGAAGCCGTTGGGCTGGCTGACGCAGGTCCCGCGGAAGCACGGGTCGGAGAGGCAATTGTCGACGCCGGACGACTCGCAGTTGCCGTTCGCCGGGTTGCAGGTCTGGTCGGTGGAGCACGCGACGGGCGGGAAGACGCAGTTGCCGGTGATCGGATCGCAGGAATCGACCGTACACAGATTGCCGTCCACACAGGTCTTCGGCGCGCTCACGCAGCCGGTCGCGGGGTTGCAGGAGTCGGTGGTGCAGGCATTGCTGTCGTTGCAGTTGACCGGCGGGTGGGTGGCCGCGCAGTGCCCGCCGGCATCGCAGGCGTCGATGGTGCAGGCGTTGCCGTCATTGCAGAGCTGGCTGCAGTTCGCGGAGCACGCGCCCACGAGATCGCCGTGGCCGAGGTGGGCCGGGAGCGCGTTGTCGCTGATGGTGATGGTGTGGAAGTTGGCGGCGTTGCCGGGCGGCACGTGACAGATCGTGACTTTGGCCGCCCAGGCCGGAGCGCCGAAGCTGAGAAGAGCGAGAAGCAGGGTACAGATCGAAAGTCTTTTCATGCGGTTT
>JBDSHF010000242.1:0-4614 GCA_039918595.1 Thermoanaerobaculia bacterium | reverse complement strand
CCTCGGCCTCTGGGCCGTATGCGCAGGAGCTTTCGCCGTGGAAGGAAAGTGGACCCCCGAGCAGGTGCTGCAGCACGACCCGAAGTGGCTTCGCGAGCTGGGCCTCGAGATCCCGCCGCAGAAGCTGTGGACCGCGGAGGGCGCCGGTCTGCTCGACGCGGCCGTGAAGATCGAGGGGTGCTCGGCCGGCTTCATCTCCTCTCGAGGGCTGATGGTCACCAACCACCACTGCGCGTTCTCGATCCTGCAGCAGCATTCGACCCCGGAGCGGGACCTGATCACCCACGGCTTTCTCGCCCGCACGCCGGCCGAGGAGTTGCCGGGATCCGGCGTGCGCGCCACGATCCCCCATCGCATGACCGACGTCACCCGCGAGGTCGAGGCCGCGGTGCCCGCCGGCGCGGACGACCTCGCGCGCTTCCGGGCAATCGAGCGCAAGCAGAAGGAGATGGTGGCCGCGTGCGAGAAGACCGAGCACCACCGTTGCCAGGTGGCGGCGTTCGACGGCGGCCTGCGCTACGTGCTGATCGACAGCCTGGAGTTTCCGGACGTGCGGCTGGTCTACGCCCCGCCCGGAGCCGTGGGCGACTTCGGCGGCGAGATCGACAACTGGAGCTGGCCTCGGCACGTCGGCGACTTCGCCCTGCTGCGCGTCTACGCCGGCCCCGGCGGCCAGCCGGCGCCGAAGGAGGAGGCCAACGTGGCTTACAAGCCGCGGCACTTCTTCCCCGTCTCGCCGCGCGGCGTCGAGCCGGACAGCTTCGTGATGGTCGCCGGCTATCCCGGCCTGACCTTCCGCTCCTATACCGAGGCCGAGATGCGCGAGCGGGCGGAGCTCTTCTACCCGCGCCGTGCCGAGCTCTACCGCTCCTGGATCGACAGGATGGAGACCGCTTCGAAGACGGATGAAGCGGTGCGCATCGCTCTCGCCGACCGCATCAAGGGGCTCGCGAACCAGGAGAAGAACGCGCGCGGTCAGGTGGCCGGCATCCGCCGCGGGCAGATCCTGGAGAAGAAGACGGCTGCCGAGAAGGAGATCCTCGCATGGGCGGCGAAGCGTCCGGAGCAGCGGGAGGCCCTGGCGGCGCACGACGAGCTGGCGCGGAGGATCGCCGAGCGGCGGCGGACCTGGGACCGCGATTTCCTGCTGACCCAGATGAAGTCCGGTCCCAAGCCGCTCGACCTGGCGCTCACCCTGGCCCGCTGGGCGGGCGAGAAGGCGAAGCCGGACCTGGAGCGCGAGCCGGACTACCAGGAGCGCAACCGCGAGCGGCTCGGCGAGCGGCTGGAGCGCGAGCAGAAGCGCCTCGACGCACCGACGGACGCCGCCCTGCTCACCGACGTCTTCGCCCGCTTCGCCGCCCTGCCGGAGGGGAATCGCGTACCGGCTGTCGAGAGCTTCCTGGCCGGCAACCACGAGGCGATCCGCGCCCGGGTGGACGACCTGCTCGCCCACACGAAGGTCACCGACCTCGCGGAGCGCAAACGGATGTTCGACGAGAGCGAGGAGCAGCTCCGCGGCCGCCACGACCCGCTGCTCGACCTCGCCTTCGCGCTCGACCGCGAGCTGCTCACTCTCAAGGAGCAGGAGGACCGCTTCCAGGGCGCCGTTTCGCGTCTGCGCCCCCGCTGGCAGCGCGCCGTGATCGCCCACGCCGGCCGCCCCGTGGCCCCGGACGCCAACGGCACGCTGCGCGTCGCCTTCGCCCATGTGAAGGGGTACAGCCCGCGCGACGGCGCCTGGATGCGCCCGCAGACGACGGTCGGCGGCGTGGTCGAGAAGAACACCGGCGCGCCCCCTTTCAACGCTCCCGCCGAGCTGCTGGCGGCGGCGCCCAAGGCCCCCGCGAGCCGCTGGGCGGACCCGAAGCTGAAGGATGTGCCGGTCGACTTTCTCGCCGACGCCGACACCACCGGCGGCAACTCGGGGAGCCCGGTGGTCAACGGCCGCGGCGAGCTGGTGGGGGTCAATTTCGATCGCGTCTGGGAGAACGTGGCCAACGACTTCGGCTACAACCCCGAGGTGGCTCGCAACATCAGCGTCGACGTGCGCTACATGCTCTGGCTGATGCAGGCCCTCCACGGCGACGCGGCCGGGCCACTGCTGGAGGAGATGGGGGTTGGAGAGAAGAGGAGATGACCCACTTCTGACGGAAAGGACTCCTGCTGTCCCTGGCGTCCCTTATGTCCCTTGCTTTTCCGGGCCGGCGGCCAGCGCCAGCCGCTTGAAGCCGCGGGCCGCGGCCTCCTTGCGGACCGCCGACAGGGTGGTGCCGGCCGCTGGATCGCCGGCTCCGCGCTGGACCTCGCCGAGGGCGAGCCGGGCTTCGAGACCGGCGGTGGCGAACCCGAAGCTCGCGGCGTCGGCGACCGCCCGCTGGAGCTGCCGGAGCGCCTCGGCGGCATTCCCCGTGCCCGCTTCGATCTTCCCCAACCGGATACCGACGGTGACGCGGAGCTCGCGGTCCTCGCTGGCGTCGAGCCGGACGCGCGCCTGTGCCGCCATCGCCTGCGCCTCCCTGCGCAGCCCCTGGCGCAGCAGGGACTCGGCGACCACCGCGAGGGCCTCGGATTCGCCGCCCGGGATGCCACGCTGCTGGTACCAGGCGGCGGCCTGGCGCGCGAGGGCCGCGGCCTCGCCGGCCTGGTTCCCGGCGAGCGCGAGCGCGGCCAGATCGAGGCGGATCTCCATCGCCCGCAGCTCCTCGCCCAGCGCCGAGCTCACCCGCAGGGCTTCCGTGAGCTCCGAGCGCGCTATGGCAAGGTTCCCGGCGGCGTACTCGGCACGGCCGCGGTTCTGAAGGGCCAGGGCGGTGAGCGAGCGCGCGCCGGTCTGGCGGGCGGTCTGGAGCTGCTCGTCGGCGAGGGTACGGGAGGCGGCGAGGTCGCCGAGCTGGTAGGCGATCCGGGAGCGCAGGCCGAAGATCCGGCCGGCGCCGATCCGGTCGCCCACCTGCTGCTTGGCGGCCAGCGCCTGCGCCGAACGCTCCCAGGCGGCGCGCAGGTCTCCGAGCTGCGCGGAGACTCCCGCCGAGTCCGCCATCGACTCGGCGGCGGAGCTCGCGTCGCCCGCCTTGTGGAACGCGGCGAAAGCCTCCTCGTAGCGGCGGCGGGCCGCCGTCAGCTCCCCCTGCACGGCGAGGATCTTCCCGAGGTTTTTGACCGCGAAGGCGGCCTGGACGGGGTTGCCGAGCGCCTGGCTGAGAGCGAGCTCGCGCTCGAAGTGCTGGCGCGCGCCGGCAAGATCCCCCTGGGCGACGAGCACGGCGCCGCCGGCGTCGAGCACCTGGGCCTCATACAGGCGTTCGCCCATCTTCACATACCAGTCGCGGGACTGGTCGAGGAACTTCCGCGCCTCGCTCAGCTCCCCCCGGTCGCGGTGCAGCGCGCCGAGGAGCTGGAGCTGCGCCGCGATGGCTGTGGCGCTGCCGATCTTCCGGGCGATGACGAGCGCCTCGAAGTAGGCCTTCTCGGCGCCGTCGAGGTCCCCCTGCGCCTGCAGGGCCGTCCCGACGTTGGCCGCGGCCATGCCGATCCCCCACTGATAGCCGGCCTTCTTGGCCAGCTCCGCGGATTCCCGGAACAGACGGACCGCGTCCTGGGGTTTGCCCCCCGTTAGCAGAGCGTCCCCTTGATAGATGAGGGCCTGGGAGACCACCAGGCTCTGGCCGGACTGGCGCCCCTTCGCGACCGCTCTCTCGGCGGCGCGCAGCGCGCCGGTGATATCGGAGAGCCGCCGCGCGTTCCTCGCCTCCGCCACGTCGATGCGCGGGTCCTCGCCCGCGGGGGTCGGCAGCTTGCGCAGCGCGGCGAGCGTCGCCGCCGCCTCGGCACCCCTGCCTTCCAGCATCAGGCTCTCGGAAAGCTGCAGCCCATACTCGACGTCGTCCGGGAAAAAGGTCCAGAGCGACCGGTAGGCCTCGCTCGCCCGGCTCCACTGCTTGCTCGCCTTGTAGAGTCGCCCCTCGATGGCGAGGCGCTCCTCGCGCGGCAGCGAACGGCCGAGGTCGAGCGCCTTGCGGGCCTCGTCGATCGCGCTCGCGTCATAGCCCAGCTCGGACCAGGTCCGCGACAGGGCGGAGCGGATCACCGCCGAGCCCGGATCCGCCTTCACCGCCTGCTGCAGGGACGCCAGCGCGCCCGGGGGATCGAAGGCGCGCAGCCGCGCGATCCCCTCGGTATAGAGCCGGGACGAATCCGGGCTCGACGGCCGCAGGGCCTCGGCCTCCTGGACCTGCTTCGGCGACAGCGCGGCGACGCCCAGCGAATCCCGCAGCTTCTCCCCCGTCCGCGAGACCAGGTCGAACAACCCCTGCTGGGTGCCGCGCTCGGCCAGCGAGAGCACGGTCTCGCCGGCGGGGAGCTGGATCACCCGCAGATCGAGGCGGATCTGCCCCTGGATGGGCAGGAAGGCGCCGACGACGACCAGGTCGGCGCCGAGCGTGTCGTGCAGCCGCTGGAGGTCGGCGGCGCCGAGGCTGCCGGGATCCTGCAGCGCGAGCGAGCGCACCGCCTGCGCGACCCGCTCGCCGCGGATCACCCGCATCTTGCCGCCGGCCGCCAGCTCGGTGGTCAGCATCTCGGAGAAGGCGGTCTGCAGCCAGCGCGTATCCG
>JBDSHF010000241.1:0-7114 GCA_039918595.1 Thermoanaerobaculia bacterium | reverse complement strand
CGCCAAGGGGCTGCTCTTCATCACCCTGGAGGACGAGACCGGCATGTCGCAGGCCGTGATCCCCCCGGACCTCCTCGTGCAGCACCGCAAGCTGATCGTGGGCTCCCCCGGCCTCGTCGTCGAAGGGGTCCTCCAGAAGCGGGACGGGACGATCTCGGTGAAGGGGAAAAAGTTCTGGTCGCTCAAGGAGCTGGTGGCGGTGCCCAGCCACGATTTCCGGTGAGGGCTCAGCTTTACAGGCCAGCCTTATCCGCTACCGCGGCGAGGAACTGGCGGAGGTTGGCGACGCCCTCCTTGTATTCGCGATGGATCCGCGCATGATCGACAAAGGAGTATCCGTGGGCGATGAGATTGCGCAAACCGACCGCATCGCGCATCCGCTCAGCCAATTCGCGATCGATCGCCTTCCGGTCGGCCAGGACCAGGAACGTCGAGCCCGCGTCGTCAGGTGAGCCCCAGTTCTCGTCGGCAACCCAGTGAGAGGCGAGATCTATGGCCTCTTGAATCGCCAGGAAGAGATAGAAGCTCGCGAGATCCCGTTCTTTGACATCTTTCAGAAACTCCTCGGCCGATCGCATCAGGATCGTCTCAGCATCACCGAGCCAAGCCGATGCCCGGCCAATCTTTCTCTGGACGACGTCAAACCTAACCATCACTCACCCTCTCCCGCAGACGTTGAATCATCGTCTTATGAATCCTCCGTATGGTGGGCGCCCAGTCCCACCAGTCCACCATCGCCTTCACTTTGAAACCGGTCCAAAGCCCCTCTTGTCGTTCAAAGAGAAGCACGCCGTCCCGGGAGATCTCGAATCGAAGCAGTGGCAGGGCCTCATCTAAGAAGACGAGGTCCACCTCCCGGCCGGCGGCACGGTCAAGCTGCACCAGCACCTTACTGCGTACCTCCCGAGTGTCCGGGTCCAGAAGGACCCCCAGATCCACGTCGCTCCCTTTCCGCGCTTCGCCCCGAGCCGTCGAGCCGAAGAGCACGGCGAGCTTCACTTCAGGGAGAGCGGAGGCGTGCTGGCGGAGGCGATCCAGGAGATCCATACCCCTGATTCTACTGTACCGGCCCTATATCTTCCGGCAGACTCGCTCTTCGCAAGAAATGGATAGAATCTCGCGGCTTCAAAGGAGAACGGAATGAGATCAAGATCCCTCGCAGCCACCGTCCTGCTCGCCCTCCTCGCGACCGTGCCCGTCTGCGAAGCGAAGCCCGCCGTGAAGGACGCCTTCCTCACGCTGCCCGACGGGGCGAAGATCCACTATCTCGAGGCCGGCCAGGGGTCGCCGATCGTGTTCATCCCCGGGTGGACGATGGCGGCGGACATCTGGGAGGGGCAGATCGCCTACTTCTCGAAGTCGCATCGCGTGGTCGCCTACGATCCGCGGTCGCAGGGGCGGTCGTCGAAGACTCCGGAAGGGAGCTATCCGATCGCCCGCGGAGCCGATCTCCACTCCATTCTCGACCAGTTGCACCTCAACCAGGCGACGCTCGTCTGCTGGTCCATGGCGGCGGCCGAGTGCGCGGCCTACATCGATTTCTACGGCTCCGGCCAGATTGCCGGGCTGGTGCTCGTGGACGGCGCCGTCGGCGACCTTGCCGATCCGCAGCGCGTCGCCGGCACGCTCCAGTACATCGCACAGGTGCAGAAGAACCGCCGCGCGCTGACCGAGTCCTTTGTCCGCTCGATGTACAAGAAGCCCCAAAGCGAGGCGTATCTGAAGCACGTCCTCGACGAATCGCTCCAGACCCCGACCGACACCGCCATCGCCCTGTTCGTGGGCACCCTCGCCTGGGACGGCTCCAAGGCGCTCGCCCGGATCGACAAGCCGACCCTCCTCGCCGTCACCGAGAACCCCTTTATGGCGACCTACGAGAAGATGCACGCGGCGATCGCCGGCTCGCGCATGGAAGTCTTCCAGGCGGGCCACGCCCTGTTCGTCGATGAGCCCGAGAAGTTCAACAAGCTGGTTGAGGAGTTCGTCGGCTCGCTGGGAAAGCCGGCGCGTTGACCCTCCTGGGGAACTGACTTACAGTCCCAGCAGGGAGGACGATCGATGCTAGCGGATCTCACTCTGAAGCTTGACCGGGATTTGATCGAACGGGCCGAGGCTTTTTCCCGGAAAACGGGAAGGTCCGTCTCCGATCTGATCGCGGAGTACCTCCAGAGATTGCCGGAACCATCGCGGGAACCGGCGGCGGCGACCCCCATCGTGAGCTCCCTGCGTGGAGTCCTGCGGGAGAGCGGCCTCACGGAAGAAGATTACCGCCGCCACCTTGAGGAAAGGCACCGTTGAGGGTCCTCTTCGACACCAATGTAGTCCTCGACCTCCTTCTCGACCGCGCCCCCTTCGCCGAAGCCTCGGAACAGATCCTCTCGCGAGTTGAAACGGGAGAGCTGGCAGGCTACCTCTGCGCGACGACTATCACCACGATTCACTATCTGGCGGCAAAGGCCCTCGGAGCCCAGAAAGCCCTCACCGAGGTCCGCAAGCTCCTGGTGCTCTTCGAAATCGCTCCTGTCAATCGTCCCATTCTGGAGAACGCTTTGGAGTCTGATTTTTCCGACTTCGAAGACTCTGTGCTCCATGAGGCGGCCCTGCAGGTGGGAGCTGATGCGATCGTGACGAGAAATCTTTCCGATTTCCATCATGCCCGCCTCCCTGCCCATTCCCCGGAGGAAATGATTCGGATCCTTGGCCAGCAATCCCAGGATGGCTGAGAAGCTCCGCGACAGAGCCGACCTCTCCACCGTCGTCGTCGGCGCCGGGGCCGCGGGCCTCCTTGCGGCCATCTTCGCGGCCAGAGGAGGGAGACGCGTCCTGCTTCTGGAACGCACGCGCGACGGCGGCCGCAAGATTCTGGTCAGCGGCGGCGGGCGGTGCAACGTCCTCCCTTCCACCGTCGATGCCGGCCGGTTCGTCACCGATTCCTCTCCCAACACGCTGCGGAAGATCCTGAGCTCCTGGCCGCTGCCCGAGCAGCGCCGGTTCTTCGAGGAGGAAGCCGGCATCCCCCTCGCCCTGGAACCTGAGACGGGCAAGCTGTTCCCCATCTCGAACAGCTCGCGCGAGGTGCGGGACCGGTTGATGGGTCTCGCCCGGCGGCGCGGCGTGGAGATCCGTTTCGACGTTCGGGTCGAGGATCTCGAGGCTCCCCGGGAAGGCCGCCCCTGGACGGTGCGCCTGACGGGCGAAGAGGCGATCCCCGCCGCGGCCGTGATCCTCGCGACCGGCGGGCTCTCCCTGCCGGGCACGGGGAGCGACGGCACCGGCTTCGCGATCGCCCGCCGCCTCGGCCACACGGTCCATCCGACCTATCCGGCCTTGACGCCGTTGACGCTCGATCCTCCCCGCTATGCCCCGCTCGCCGGCATCTCTCGCACCGTGACCCTCCGCGCGCCCGGGCCGAAGCGGACCGCCATGGCCCACGACGGGTTCCTCTTCACCCATCGCGGCTACAGCGGCCCGGCGGTGCTCGATCTCTCCCATCTCGCGGTGCGCTCCCGCTTGGCCGGCGGACCGCCACAGCCTTTCTTCGTGCAGTGGACGGAGCTGGACGCCGCCGCCTGGGACGGGATCCTGCGCGAGGGTGCGGGGACCGTGATCAGCCTGCTCCGGCGGCATTTGCCGGACCGCCTCGCCGAGGCGCTCCTCGCCGACGCCGGGGTCGACGGCTCCCGCGGGTTCGCCCAGCTCCTCCGCGAAGAGCGCCGGCGGCTGGTCGTGGCCCTCGCCGAGCACCCGCTCCCCTGGACCGGTGATGAGGGGTACCGCAAGGCCGAGGTCACCGGCGGCGGCGTTGCGCTCTCGGAGGTCGATCCCCGCACCCTGGAGAGCCGCCGCCACCCGGGCCTCTTCCTCTGCGGCGAGATCCTGGACGCCTTCGGCCCCATCGGCGGCTACAACTTCCTCTGGGCCTGGGCCACCGGCCGGGCGGCGGGACTGGGGTCCGCTGGAACCGATGTTGCACCTCCGGGCGCCTCGCCACCAGCCAGCCCGAGCAGATCGCGGCCGAGGGCACCGGCCCGCTGACGCGGCGCATCTACCACGCCCGGCTGACCGGGGTTCAACGCTCGCCGTCCGACCTCTTCTCCGAGCTCCGCCGCCGCTTCTTCGAGCTGGTGCCGGAGAGCACGATGGGCGACGCCGGCGAGCCCGCGAACCCTCCCCGGCTGGAGACGGGAGAAACGCTGACCCTCGCCCTCCCATTCCGCGGCAACGTGCAGGTGCGGATCGCCGAGATCGCCGACGCCGCGATGACCTTTGTGACCGTCGCCGGCCACCCGCTCGCCGGCTCGGTGGCGTTCCGTTTTATAGGCGTTCCCGGCAGCGACCTCCGCTTCGAGGTCGAGACCTGCGACCGCCCGGCGACCGTGCCGGACGCCCTCGCGATGCTCCCCTTCGGCTCCGCCCTCAAGCGCTGGAACTGGACGACGGTCGTCCGCAACACCGCCGAGAGCCTCGGCGCGGTCCCGCCGGTCGCCGTGCAGACGGACGAGTTCCCCTTGAGCGAAAGCGAGGAGCGGGAGGCGATGGCGGCTCTGCGGCAGAAGGTCTCGAAGCTCGTCCGCGAGGAGGAGCCCGGGCCGCGCCAAGAGGCCAAGGGGCGGGTCGAGGAGGCGTTCAAGCCGGCGTAGGCGGGCTACAGCCTATAATCCACTTCATGGATGCCGCCGAAAGCACCGTCGCCCGGAGAAGCGAGGAGATCGCCTCTGTCGTTCAGCGTGTCGCGCAGAGTTGGGATCAGGAGGGAGTCGTGGCGGTATTCCTCTACGGCAGTGCCCTCGACCGGCTCTTCCGTGCCGATAGCGATCTCGATATCGCGGTCTTGGACAGCCTGGAACATCCTCTAGGCTGGCCTAATCAGGCGAGACTCATGGATGCCCTCGAGAGGGCAACAGGGCGAGGTGTCGATCTGAGGCTGCTCCGGGAGAGCAGCCTCTCTCATCAGGCTCATGTGATCGAGCAGGGGCGGATTGTCTGGACGCGCGACCCAGGCGCGGTCGAGCGATACACCCAAGACGTTCGGGCAGCCGTCCACCAAGCCCGCGAAGGCTCCCAGTTACGGTGGGCTCAGACTCTCGGCCGTCTCGCAGGAACCGCTACGGCACGCTGATGACCGACGTCAATCCGGGTTACCTGCTGGAGCAGTTTCAACTCATTGAGGAGTACCTGCGCCGAGCCCGGGGAATCGCCGGGCGACGCCGCGAGGAGTACCTCAATGATCCTTACGCCGTGGATGCCAGCGTTCGCGAGTTGGTCGTGCTCTTCGAGACGTCGCACAACGTCGCCAAGCATCTGATTTCCCGCGAAGGCTGGAGAGCTCCCGCAAGCAAGGCGGAGGCGTTCGAGATCCTTGGCGAGCAGGGAATCCTCCCGGAAGATCTGGTCGATGCTTTCCGGGAGGCTGCCCGGTTCCGCAACCTCGTCACGTACCAGACGGCCGTTGTCCGAGACGAAATCGTCTACCAGATTCTGCAAGCTCACCTGAACGATTTCGAGCGGTTCCTCGCTCTCATCGCCCGGTGGCTGAGTGACCAGCCCATCAAGCCGGCGTAGGCGGACGGCGTACCGCGAACACGACGTGCTCAAGCTCGTGGAACTGGACGCGCTTCCCGGGAGCCATCCCGATCTTCCGGGCCACCCCCTGCGAGGGGAGGTTCTCGGGGCGGATTAGCGAGATGACCCGCTCCAGCCCGCGGATGTCGAACGCCCAGGTTCGCACCCCCAGCGCGGCCTCGGAAGCCAGCCCCTGGCGCCAGAAGGGGCGGTGGATCAGATAGCCGATCTCCGGCTCCTCCACCCCGTCGACGAGCTGCAGGGCCAGCCCGACCTGCCCGACCGGCTCGCCCGTGGCGCGGTCCTGGACCAGCCAGAGGCCGTGCCCGTCCCGGACGTAGCGGCCGAGCTGACGCTCGATCCACACCCGAGCCTCCTCCCGCGAATAGAGCTGGGGGTAGTGCCGCATCACCTCCGGATGCGCGAGCATCGC
Organism: Thermoanaerobaculia bacterium; assembly: GCA_039918595.1. Lineage (GTDB taxonomy): Bacteria > Acidobacteriota > Thermoanaerobaculia > Multivoradales > UBA5704 > DATARR01. Next base: position 1,119 of record JBDSHF010000241.1, on the reverse strand, counting down.
GGCGACGAAATCGAGATCGTCGAGGGACATCTCGCGCAGGGCGAGGCGAGGGGTTTCGAGGATCCTCTTCACCGGCCTACGCTTCAATGACCTACAGATGCGACTCGCTCTTCTCCTCGTAGATGACCCACTTGCCGGTCGGGTCCGGGCCGACCAGGAGGGCCATCGGGCTGCTGTACTTCTTCAGCACCGAGTAGCGGGTTACGCTGATGCGCACCTTGCTCCCCTCGGGGACATAGCTGTCGTTGGTGTAGTTGCTGATGTCCCCCTGCGTCTTGGCGGTGGCCATGCCCGTGCGGATGACGTGCTTGTAGCGCAGGGCCGGGATCTGCAGCGAAGTGACCTTCCCGTCTTTGTAGATCCGCTTGTTGACGATCACCGCCTGGTCCGTATACAGATCGGCCATCGTCGGATCGAACGCATGCTCCAGTTGGACGTAGCGGGCGAACAGCGCCCTGGCCTTGGCGATCGGGTCCCCCTTGGGAGCGGCGGTCTTGGAGGCGGCGGCTATCTGGCAAAAAACCAGCGCAAAGATGGTTAAAGTGGCGAACGTTCTCTTCATGGAGTCTCCTGAAAAATCGACGACGGGCGATTCTAGCGGAGATCCGTCAGATCCTCTCTCTGGAGCTCCTTGCCGTAGACGATCTTCCACTCGCGGCCGCCATCCTCGGGCGGCGGCTTGAAGGCGGGCTGACGGCCGAGGGGGCGGAAGCCGAGCCGCTCGAAAAAGCGGCGGGCCGGCTGGTTGGTCTCGTAGACCACGGCGCGCACCCCGGGGAGCTGATGATCCCGGGCTTCCTCGAAGAAACGCTCCACCAGCCGCACCCCCACCGCCCGGCCGCGGGATTCGGGGAGCAGGTTGATGTGCAGATGTCCAGGATACCCCTCCTCGTCCGGGGCTTCGGCCTTGCGGCTTTCGGCGAGAAAGCCGGGCAGGTCGGCGAGCAGGCGCCAGAGCTCCCGGCGCCAGAGCAGCCCGCGGGCGAGCGATCGTGCCACCGCGGCGGGGACCACCCGCCAGACCTGGGCGCGATGGAGCCCGCGCTCGTCGAAGGCGCCCGCCAGATACCCGACCACCCGTTCCTCGCGCTCGGCCACCCAGACGCTGCCGGCCGGGAA
>JBDSHF010000240.1:0-6598 GCA_039918595.1 Thermoanaerobaculia bacterium | reverse complement strand
CCCCGTTGGGACATGGTTCCCCCATGGCCACGGGGATCGACTTCCGGCGCTATCGCAAGGTTCGCCGTTTCGTGACCGGCGTCTTCCTCCAGGTCGTCTGGTGGGACGTCGTGCTCAACGTCCCCGGGCTGCGGCGGTTCCGGCGGCCGCCGCTGGTGCGCTATCAGGCGATCGCGCGGCGTTATCGCGCCCTCGCCGGCGAGATGGGCGGCGTCCTCATCAAGCTCGGGCAGTTCCTCTCCACGCGGGTGGACATCCTGCCGCCGGAAATCACCCAGGAGCTCGCGGGGCTCCAGGACGAGGTGCCGCCGGAGCGGTTCGCGGATGTCGTGCGCCAGATCGAGGAGGATTTCGGACGCCCGCTCTCCCAGATCTTCTCCTGGGTCGCCCCCGAGCCGATCGGCGCCGCCTCGCTCGCCCAGGTCCATCCGGCCCGCCTGCCCACCGGCGAGGAAGTGGTCGTCAAGGTGCTGCGGCCGGGGATCGACGTGCTGGTCCAGACCGACCTCGCGGCGGTGCGGCTGGCGGCCCGGCTGCTGAAGTTCTCGAAGACCATCAGGCGGCGCATCGACCTCAACCGCGTGGGCGCGGAGATCACCAGCACCACCCTCGCCGAGCTCGACCTGATCGCCGAGGGGCGTCACGCCGAGCGCTTCGCGGCGAACTTCGCCGCCGACTCCCGGGTCTACCTGCCGAAGGTCTTCTGGGACTGGAGCGCCCGCCGGACGCTGACCCTGGAGAACGTCGGCTGGATCAAGATGAGCGATCTCGCCGCCCTCGAACGCGCCGGCATCTCCCGGCCCGAGCTGGCGCGCGTGCTCTACCGGGTCTACCTGCTGCAGATCTTCGAGCATTCGTTCGTGCACGCCGACCCCCATCCGGGGAACCTGTTCGTGCGCCCGCTGCCGGTCGGCGACGAGACCCCCTTCGCGCCGGGCGCCCCGGTGCCCCCGCCACCGATCGGGGAGGAGCGGCCGTTCCAGATCGTCTTCGTGGATTTCGGCATGGTGGCCGAGATCCCCGAGCGGCTGCGCGGCGCGCTGCGCGAGTACGCGATCGCCCTCGGCACTCGGGACGCCGAGCGGATGGTGCGCTCCTACGTCGCCGCCGGCGTGCTGCTCCCCGGAGCGGACCTGAGCCGCCTGGAGGAGGTCCATGAGGAGCTGTTCCAGCGCTTCTGGGGGGTGCGGATCGGCAACCTGCGGGAGACCGCCTTCTCGGAGGCGGAGTACTTCTTCCGGCAGTACCGGGACATCCTCTACGAGCTCCCCTTCCAGGTACAGGTGGACCTGCTCTTCGCCTCCCGCGCCGTGGGGCTGCTCGCCGGCCTCTCCACCCAGCTCGACCCGGAGTTCGACCCCTGGGCCGAGACCCTCCCCTTCGCCCAGCGGCTGGCGGCCCAGGAGCTGCGGCGCGACTGGCGGCAGATCCTCGGCGAGGGGCTGGCGCAGCTCCAGACCCTGCTGACCCTGCCGCGGCGGGTGGACGCCGTGCTCACCCGCGCCGAGCGGGGGACCCTCACCATCCAGTCGGCCCTCAGCCCGGATGCCCGCAAGACCATTCAGCGCCTCGAGCGCTCGATCCACCGGCTGTCCTGGACCGTGGTGGCCGGGGGACTGCTGATCGCCGGGGTTATGATCCACACCGGCACGGCCGGCTCCCCCTGGGGGTGGTGGCTGATGGGATTCGCGGGGCTGGCCTTCCTCTGGGGGCTGCTGACCAAGACGTGACGTGTCAAAGCCGCGAATCCGTGGCATTCTTCCTGCAAAATTTTTCTACCGCCGGAGCCTGGGGCTCCGTAAGGGGGATCGATGAGACCGCGCACCGTATTCCGACACTGCTCCTTGACCGCACTTTCCCTGCTCCTGCTCCTGCCCCTGGCGGGCTGTGGCTCGGGGGCGGATAAAGAAACCAAAGCTTCCCAGGAGGAGACCGCCCAGGCCCAGGCCCAGGAGGCGGCGCCGGACCAGAGGCAGGGCGGCGGCGGCGGGCGCCGGCACGGCGGCCCGAAAGCGCACCTGACGCTCGCCGGCGCCACGACGTTCGACGGCGACGTCGCGGCCGGCTGCGACCTGGCCGCGGACAAGAACCTGGAGGTCACCTTCACCCAGGAAGGGGCGCCGCAGGTGCAAATGCGCCTCCCCTCCTTCGCCGCCGACGGCCAGTACACGGCCGCCGTGGTGGTCAAGGAGACCTCGGGAGCCGCCCGGGAGTGGAACGGCACCGCCAAGGTCGACGTGAAGAGCCGCGAGATGGGGGGCGGCAAGAAGCGCACCTTCTACAACGGCACCTTCGACGGCACCTACCAGGGGCAGGGGGGCACGGGGACGCTGAACGGCAACTTCCGTCGCTGCTTCATCAAGGAGCAGGCCGAGCAGGCTGAGTAGACCCGACGACGGCCCCGACCTCGTGCAGATTCCGGCCCGCCCGCTCCCGATCGTCCTGCTGGCGCTCCTCCTCGCCGCGTGCCGCGCCGAGGAGGCGCCGCCGCGGCCCGCCGCCGCCGAGCCCCGGCCGGCGGCTGCCTCGGGTCAGGAGACCCCCGGGACCGCGGCGGCCGGCGCCGTGCTGACCGTGACCGGTCAGCCCGCCTTCCAGGGCACGAGCTCGTTCTTCTGCGTGCCGCACGCCGTTGGCGGGCTGCAGGTCGACTTCCGCACCGGCGACGCCGACCTGCCGACGGTGGCGGTACGGATCGAAAGCTACGCGGGGAGCGGCCCCTATCAGGCCCGCCTGTTCGTGACCGGCCGCTCGCTCAGCGGCGGCCTGGTGACCTCGGCGGGCGAGGCGGACGTCGACGTGCGGCAGCGGACGCCGGCCAGCGGAGCCGTCGCGCTGATCGACGGCACGTTCCACGGGCGGTACGACGGCGAGGCCGGAAAGGGGGCGATCGAAGGCAGGTTCGGATCTTGCACTTACTCCTCCGTCAGTGGCTTCCCATCGAGTGGAGGGTCGCCATCGCTGGCGGGCGGCTCGACGGCAGCCGCGACCGACGGCAAGGACGGACAACCCGCAGGCGCAGCAGAGGAGACACCATGAGGGATCACCGGGCGCTTCCAGCCTTCCAACAGGTCCATGAGCTCGTGCTCGCGGTGCATGAGGCGGTCGGCAGGATTCCCCAGGAAGAAGCGCCGGGAGGAGAAGCGAGCGCGCTCGCCGCGCGCATGGAGTCGGCCGCCCACTCGGCCGCCGCGGCCATCGCGCGCGCCTGCGCCGTGCCGGGCGAGCAGTTTGGCGGCCAGCTCGACGAGGCCAGCCGCCGCCTGCGCGAGGTCGGCTACTACATCGACATCGCCCAGCGGCTGGGCTATCTGCCGCTCGACTCCGCGGTCGAGCTGCTGGAGCGCCAGACGCACACCGGCATGGAGGTGAACGCGATGATGCCGGAGGAGGGGGGCGCGAGAATCCCGACGCCGGCGAACGCGAACGACGCCCAGGAGGACCCCGAGACGTCGGATCTGGCCGCGGAGGTGCTGGCTAGCCTTTCCGCCCGCTGAGCCGGTTCAGCTCGTCGTCCAGAATCTCATTGACCAAGTCGTCGATTTCGCGGTGGTTCAGCGCCGGGGCCGGCGGCGGCGCCTCGCCGGGAGCGCCGATCCCCTCGAGGGTGTCGAGCCCCTCCAGCATGGCGGTGATGGGGTCCTCCGGCGGGAGCTCCGGAACTTCCTCGTCGATTTCGTCGATCTCGTCGTCTGTCATGGCTTGCTGAATTCTACATCTTGTAACGGCTTAATGACGGCTCGCTCAATGACGACTCAGTAATGCCACCGGGAACCGCTTCAGCAGCTCCGCCACCGCTCGCCGCCCCCCTTCGACCGCCTCCCCCGTCAGCTCGTTGTGCCATGCGCCCGCCGGCAGCTCCACGATGGAGCCCTGCCACTCCCCATTGAGACGCAGGGGCAGCCGGGGAACGAGGACCGCCACCTGTCCGCGGCGCGCGAAGGCGACGGCATGGTCAGCCCGCGATCCGGAAACCCGGAGCGGCTCGTAGTCCCCATGCGGCCCGAACGGCTCCGGGTTCCGGCGGCGGAGCTGAAGCCCCTGGTGGATCAGCCAGAGCTTCGGCAGCCCCTCCTCCATCCGGGCCAGGATCTCCTCCGGGGTCATCCCCTTCTTCAGTTCGACGAGCAGGCGGCGCCGCAACTCGTAGTCGACCGGACGGCGGTTGTCGGGATCGACCAGGGAGAGATCCCAGATCTCCGTCCCCTGGTAGAAGTCGGGCACGCCCGGAGCGGCGAGCTTGAGCAGCGTCTGGGCGAGGGAGTTGATCCGACCCGGCTCGACCAGCGGGGCCACGAAGGCCTCGAGGTCGGCCACGAGCTCCGGATCCGCGATCACGGCGTTGACGAATCCACGCAGGGCCGCCTCGTACTCCGGGTTGGCCCGTGTCCAGGAGGTGTGGGCCTTGGCCTCGCGGGTGGCCTTCTCCATGTAAGCCGCCGCGCGCTCGGGCGTGATCGGCCAGGCGCCGACGAGAGTCTGGTAGAGCAGGTACTCGGCGTTGCGGTCGGGAAAATCCCCCTGGCGGTGCTTCTCGTTGATCTCGAACCAGCGGCGCGCGGCCTCGCTCCAGCGTTCCGGGATCTCGGAGAGCAGGCTGATCCGCGCCCGCACGTCCTCGCCGCGCTTGGTGTCGTGCGTCGAGGTGGCGAGCATCGCCGCCGGCCAGATCCGCTGGGTGTCGGCGGCGAGGCGGTGGAATTCGGCGACGGAAAGGCCGAGCTCGCCCGGGCTCCCCCCCACTTCGTTGAGCGAGATCAGGCGGTGGAAGTTGTAGAAGGCGGTGTCCTCCACCCCCTTCGCCATCGCCGGCCCGGTGAGCTGCTGGAAGCGCATCACCAGCTCCCCCTCCCTCTCCCCCCGGACCTCCAGCAGCAGGAGATCGCGAAAGAAGTCGAACAGATCGGCCGCGATGTCGGGGCGATGGGTCTTGGCGGCCTCGATCGCCTCGCCGACGTAGTGGCGGTCCAGATTCGACACCTCGCCGATCTCCGCCCGCGCATAGGTGCGGTAGACCGGGAAGCAGGCGACCACCTCGCGGATCGCCTGGCGCAGCTCGAAACGGGTGTAGTCGCGATGGCGGCGATGGCGCTCGCAGACCTCCAGGAACACCTCGGCCAGCCGGTTGACGTCGCTCGCCAGCAGCTCCCCCACGACCAGCAGCTTCTTCTCCCGCACCAGGGCCGGCCAGTCGGCGCTCTCGCCCGTCAGCTCGGCATAGAGGGCGGTCAGCGGCTCCTTCCCCGCGGGATCGACGAGCAGGCCGCCGGCCCGGTTGAGGAAGTCGTAGCCCGTCGTCCCCTCCACCGGCCAGGACTCGCGCAGGGGCTCGCCCGGCTCCAGGAGCTTCTCCACCACGATCCAGGCCTCCGGGGCCTCGTCGCGCAGCCGCTCCAGGTACTCCTCGGGGTCGCGCAAGCCGTCCGGATGGTCGATGCGGAGGCCGTCGATCACCCCCTCCTTCAGCCAGCGAAAGAGCAGGGCATGGGTGTCGGCGAACACCCGCTCGTCCTCCATGCGCAGGCCGATCAGGGTATGAACGTCGAAGAAGCGCCGGTAGTCGAGCTCCTGGCCGGCGGTGCGCCAGAAGGCGAGGCGGTAGTTCTGGCGCTGGAGCAGCTCGTCGAGCAAGTCAGGATCGGCGTTGACCTCGGCTACGACCTCGTCGATCACCTGGGCCACCTCGGGTTTCTCTCCGAGGAGACGGACGAGCTGTCCGGCGAGCACCTCCTTGTCGCGGTGCCGGCGGGCGATGCTCGCGCGGTCGGTGGCGGTGGCGAGGGGGAGCTGGCCGTAGGAGTCGGCGATGAAGGCGAGATCCGGCGAGCCGCACCGCCGGGCCGCCCGGTCGACCAGCACGTCGAGCGAGCGGGGGGCCACCGGCATCCGGTGCTCGTGGTAGTGGATCTCGAACCGCCCCTCCCGGCGCATCAGCTCCAGCTCGCCGTTCTCCAGCACGCGGCCGTAGTGGTCGCCCAGGATGGGCAGCAGCACCGTGTCGCGCAGACGGGCGTGGGGGGAATTCCAGTCGACGTCGAAATAGGCGGCATAGCGGCTCGCGGCGCCGTTCTCCAGCACGTCCCACCACCAGGTGTTGCGCCGCTCGGTGATCGCCATGTGATTGGGAACGATGTCGAGCACCTGCCCGAGACCCGCCTCGCCGAGCGTCCGGCAGAGCCGCGCGTGCGCCTCCTCGCCCCCCAGATCCTCGTTGACCCGCGTCGGATCGACCACGTCATACCCATGCGTGCTCCCCCGCGCCGCCTGCAGATAGGGGGAGCTGTAGAGATGGCTCACCCCGAGATCGGCGAGATAGCCGGCGATCGCGGCGGCATCGTCAAAGGCGAAGTCGGAGCGGAGCTGGACGCGGTAGGTGGCGAGGGGGGTTTTGGGCACGGTGGTTTAGCAGGTGCAAGGGGTGGACCAGGGTACAGGGTGATTGGGGATCCGGGGGCGCCCCCCGCCCCGAGGCCTCACCCCCGGCCCCTCTCCCACCGCACTCCCGCCGCCCGGGAGAGGGGGGACTTTACTGAGAAGGCGTGGCTTGTAGGGTGCGCTGTGCGCACCATCACCGTTTCTGGTGCGCACAGCGTACCCT
>JBDSHF010000239.1:0-17980 GCA_039918595.1 Thermoanaerobaculia bacterium | reverse complement strand
CCGTCGGCGCGGGTATGGAAGGTCAGGAGGTCGACGCCCGCCCCGGCGTCCTCGGCGTCGATCCAGAGGATGCGGTTCTGGCCGAGCGCCGCCTCCTTGCCGTTCGTCGACAGGGCCGTCCCGGGCGCGGCGAAGAACGCCTGGGGGTGATCGCTGCGGACCGTCACCGCGAGATCGAGGGCCTGCTCCTTCTCCTTCCCCGTGACCCAGGGGAGGGGAATCTGCCAGATGCCCGCCTGCGACTTCCAGGCGTCGCGGGCGGAACGGCCGCCGCTCCGCCGGCCGCCCAGGCGTCGCCGGTCGCGCTCGTCGTCAGGCGCCAGGCGGTCGGAGAGCGAGGAGTGGTCCCCCACCTCCCAGTGGATGGCCGGCGGCTCGGCGTCCACGACGAAGGAGACCGGCGCGATCGCGGCCCGGCCGCCGCAGCCGTCCATGGCCATCGCGCCGGCCGTGTGCTCGCCCGGGCTCCAGGTGGCCGGCCAGGCGCTCTCCTGTTTGCCGCCGAGGATCGGGAGCCAGCGCATGGGTTTCTCTGTGGATGCAACCTCGACGGTGGCGGACGGGGCTACGTACAGCCGCTCGCCCACCCGCACCTGCGGCCCGCCGACCTGGAGCGAGCCCTCCGCCTTCAGAGCCTCCCGCGGGCCGGCCTGGTCAGACGTGATGGCCAGGCGGATCGCCTCGCTCGGATAGCCGTCGAGCCCCGAGAGGCTGCGGGCGGTCACCCGCCAGTAGAGCTCGCCGACCGGCAGCGAGGCGGGGCGCCATTCGGTCGCCGTTTCGCCGATCCGGCGGTCGATCAGGGCGCCGCAGCCGGGATCGCGGCAGACCTCGACGATGTAGGAGGCGGCCCGCGGGACGGGCTGCCAGGAGAGGGGGGGATCGACGCAGGCGCGCTCGGCGTCCGGCTCGGGGCCGGCCAGGACGGGCGCCGGCAGCAGCGGCTCGGGGGGCGAGGGGGGGCCCTGGGGGGCCACCGAGGTGCCCATACCCCGCTGTACCTTGACCCTGGCGCCGCCGGCCTCGACCTCGCTCTCGCCGCCGTAGGCCATCAGCTTGGCGCCCCCCTCCTCGGCGCGGCGGGCGCGGGTGCGCGCCGGGCCCTTGCCGTCGGGCCGCGAGGTCGCCCGGGTGTTGCCGAGGACGATCTCGACCTCGGGGGGAGGTGCCGACGCCGAGAGCACCTGCGCGTTCAGCTCCGCAGCCCCCTGGACGATCTCGATCGACTTCTTCGGGGAGCCGGCCAGGGTCTTGCCCGAGCGCTGGATGAAGACCAGCGAGTCCTCGGTCACCGTCAGCCGGGCGCCGTCCAGGAACTGCATCTCCGCCGAGGACTTCTGGCGCGTGCGCACGGCGTCGCGCTCGACCAGCATGTCCCCCACCTGGGCGCTCTGCCAGGGGATGGGGGAGGGCTGCTCCTCGACCTGCCGCGAGAGCCGCTCGAGGCGCGCCGCCGGGATGCTCGACTTCTCGGCCGGCACGCGGATGCGCTGCCCGGGCGCGATCCGGTCGGGATCGGCGATGCCGGGGTTGAGGCGGTGGATCTCCTGCCAGAGCGCGGAGGAGCCGAGGAACCGGGCGGTGATCCCCCGCAGCGTTTCCCCCGGGCGCACGGTGTGCCACGATGTCGGTTCCGACGCGAAGACCGAGGCCCGGGCGGGAACGGGCCGGCTCTGGGCTCCCAGGCCGGCGGGAGCGAGCAGGAGGGCGAGGAGCGCGGACAGGCGGCGGTTCATGAGGTGCCTCCGAAGCGCCGGCGTCGAGCCCAAGCGCGTCAAGTCGGATCAGTCTGATCGGCGGATCGCCCCCCTATACTAATCCGCTCTGGAGATGAGAAGTAAGATGCCCGGCATGAAAACGATTCTGGTGGTGGATGACGAGCCCTCGGTACTCTTCGCCCTGTCCGAGAGCTTGACCGATAAGCGGCGCGGCGTGCGGGTCGCCACCGCCGCCAACGGCATCGAGGCGGTCGCGGTGCTGGAGTCCGAGCCGGTCGACCTGGTGCTGACCGACCTGCGGATGCCGGACATGGACGGCTTCGAGCTCCTGACCTTCCTGCGCCGCAACCATGCCGCGCTGCCGGTGATCCTGATGACGGCCCTGGGCAGCGCCGACACCTCCGCCCGGCTGGCGACGGCCGGCTCGTTCGAGTGCCTCCCCAAGCCGTTCAACCTGCCGGACCTGAAGCGCAAGATCGCCGAGATGCTGGCCCAGCGCGTCAAGGGGCGGGTCGAGAATATCTCCCTGGCCTCCTTTCTCCAGCTCCTGGAGATGGAGCGGAAGACCTGCACGCTGTCGGTCCGCTCCCCCGATCCCGACACCGACCGCGAAGGGAAGCTCTACTTCCGCGCCGGCCGCCTGGTCGGAGCGGCGAGCGGCGAGGAGAGCGGCCGCGAGGCGGCCCTGGAGATCGTCACCTGGGAGCACACGAACATCGAGATCGCGGACGGCTGCCCGCCCGTCGATCCCGAGATCGCCGTCTCCCTGAGCTTCCTGCTGATGGAGGGGATGCGGCTCAAGGACGAGCGCGAGAAGGGGGCGGAGCCGGCGGCGGTGGTGGCGGCGATCGATGATGGAGACCTCGACGAGATCCTGACCGGCGTCTCGCCACGGTCGGAGGAGCTGAGCCGCCTGCTCGCCGAGCGGCTGAAGCGGGGGAAGGGGACGAAGGGGGTCGAGGCGATCCTGCTCGTCGAGACCGCCGGCATCGTCGTCGCTGCTGCGGGGGAGGGCGAGAAGCGCGGCGCCGAGGTCGCGGCCACGGTCTCCCGCTTCCTGCGCGACCGCGGGCTGGGCGAGACCCTCCAGGAGGTGCTCGTCACCACCGCCGACCACTACTGGCTCGTGCGCCCGGTCGGCACCGGCCAGCGCTTCCTGCTGCTGGTCCTCGACCGCCACCGCGGCAATCTGGCGCGGGCGCAGCTCGACCTGGTGGAGATCGAGCGGGCGCTGTAGCTACAGCACCGGCACGAACCCCGAATCCCCCTCCTCGACCAGCAGCAGGTGGAACCCCCGGCGGGGGCCCACGCGCACGAACCCCTCGTAGCCGGTGAAGGACTCCTCGACTCCGAACGACCAGCGGCCGGTGCTGCTGGCGCGCTCGGCGCGCCAAGCCTCGACCGTCTGAGGGTCAAAACGGCGGGCGATCAGGAAGGCGCCGCCGACGTCCCCGGTCTTCAGGCGGGCGGTCTTGGCCTGGATCACGTCGTCGCGGAACCGCGCGAACACCTCGGGGGTGCCGCGCGACACCCGGCGGGCGAGGTGGAGCGCGCGGCCGTCCTCGCCGAAGGTGGCGAGGTCGAAGAAGTCGGTGGCCGGCGAGCCCGCGCGCGGCAGGTCGTGATGGAGCTTCGCCCGGCGCACGTCGGCCAGCCACTCGATCAGATACTTCCACTTCGCTGTGCGGTCGCGCTCGCGGAAGAAGATGGCGAGGTCGGCGAGGCTCCAGCGCAGGAAGCGGTGGACCGGGTCCTCCGCCAGCAGACCGGCGGCCGGCGGCACGCCGCGCGACACGTCCACCTCGGCGTTGCGCAGCTCGCGCTGGAACGAGAGGAAGCAGGGAACCTGGCGCCGCTCCTCGACGTCGGCCCGCAGTGTGAGCCCCGAGACCCACTCGTCCCAGGGGCGCTCGACCGGCACCCCGTCCCACCCCTTGGAGAAGAGGGAGAGCACGGGGCGTCCGCCGTCGAAGACCACGGTCCCCAGCGCGTCGCTCCGGCGCAGCCGGAGCGCCCCCGCGAACCCCTCCTCGAGCAGCTTGCCGGCGAGGGCGGCGAGGTTCACGTACGAGGAGTCGAGCCCCTCATGGCGCAGCCGCGGCGGGTGGAGCAGCGACGCGAGGCCGCGCACGCACCCCGCCCCGAGCCCCTCCGGCGCCGGATAGAGCACTGCCGGCGCGCGCTCGGGAAGCGCTTCGAGGACGCCGTCCCCCACTTCGCCCGTGCCGCTGTCGACCGCGCCCAGCACCAGGCCGTCGGCGATCAGCAGCCAGGCGTTCCCCAGCATGGCGGCGCCGGCGAAGGGCGCGGCATGGAGCGGGCGGTCGAGAAGGCGGTCGAGCAGGCCACGGGAGGGCTGCTCGCCGAGGTCCCGCGCCGGCCAGCTCTCGAAGGCGGCGACGGCGGCGCGGAAAGTCTCCGCCGGCAGGTCGCGCAGCGCGGTGGAGGCCGCCGCCGGGACCGTCCGGTGGATCTGTGTCGACTCATTGGCCTCGGGGCGGAGCGCCGCCTCCAGGGCCATGGCCATCTCGGCGGCGGTGCCGTAGCGCGCCTCGCGGTCCTTGGCCAGCGCCTTCTCGACCACGGCGGCGAGCGCGGGGGAGATCGCCGGGTCGATCGACCGCAGCGGCGTCGGGGGACCGCGGAAGACGGCGCTCGCCACCTGCAGGAAGTCGGCGCCGGCGAAGGGGAAGCGGCCGGTCAGCAGGTGGAAGAGGAGGATGCCGGCCGCGAAGAGGTCGGAACGGCCGTCCACGTCCTCGCCGCGGAGCTGCTCGGGGGAAGCGAAGCGGGGAGTGGCAAATACGAAGCCGGCCTGGGTCTTCACCAGGCTCGAGCCCTTGAGGCGGGCGATGCCGAAGTCGGTCACCTTGAGCCGGCCGTCCGGCAGCAATACCAGGTTGGCGGGCTTGACGTCCCGATGCACGACGCCGTTGCGGTGGGCGGCGTCGAGCGTGCCGAGGAGGTCGATCATCAACCGTCCCGCCCGCTCGGCAGGGAGCTTCCCTTCGTCGCGGATCACCGCCTCCAGGGTCTGCCCCTCCAGCCACTCCATGGCAATGTACGGGGTGCCGTCCTCCTCGCCGATACGGTAGATGGTCGCCGCGCCCGGGTGCGAGAGGGCGGCCGCCGCCCGCGCCTCCTGCAGGAAGCGGAGCCGGATCTCGCGGGCCTCCTCGCCGGCCAGCATCTGGGCATGCAGCGACTTGATCGCCACCCGCCGTTCCAGCGAAGGCTCCACGGCGCGGTAGACGACGCCCATGGCGCCCTCGCCGATGCGGGCCTCGACCTGATAGGGGAACGACGGCGTGGGGCTTTGCGGGGGAAAGGACATGAAAGGCTCCAGGGAATGGCGGCGGTCCCGCGAGGGGGGCCGCCCCTTCATCTACGACCGCTTGGATGCTTTTGGTTTGCCGCAGGTTTCAGTGTAGCGGAAACGGCCCCCCTCCTGGGGAGAGGGGCCGGGGAGGAAACCGGCCTACACGTCCACCTGATGGCCGTTTTGGTCGAAGACGCCGTTGCGGTTGACCGTCACCTGCGTGCCGTCGAACCGCCGCAGGGTGAAGGACCAACCCTTCTCGTTGTAGTCGCGGCGCTGCTTGCGCAGGATGTAGAGCGCTACCCGCTCGCCCAGGCCGATCGACTGCTGGTAGTCGCTGCGCCAGTGGACCCCCGCCATGTTGCGGGCGATCGCGATGTTGGCGACCAACTTGTTGAGCTCGCCGCCGACGGTGAGGCTGCCGGCGTCCGGCCCGGTGTAGTCCACCAGGGCGGTGCCGTCGGCGTTCGGCACCTTGGGTGTGAAGGGGAGCGGCGCATCCTCGTCGAACCAGGCCTTGAGGACGGTCACGCAGGCGCCGGCGACCGTGGCATGCCCGGCGCCGTAGGCCGGATGGGTCGGGCTCCCCTCGGGGAAGGCCATCGGCAGCAGGAAGGAGCCGTGCTTGGCGCGGGTCCGTGCCAGCGCCTGGGAATTGAGGATCTGCGGATCGATCTGGTAATTCCGCTTGACGCCGCCGACCCCCTCCAACTGGACCTGGATCAGGCCGCCGTACGCCTCGGGGCGGAGCCGGCGGTGCACGAACCACTTCTGATACCAGACCGCCTTGAGGGCGCGCGTCGCCACCTCGGTGACCAGGCTCAGGATGTGCGGGCCGCCGAAGGTGCCGAAGCCGATCTGGGTCTTCTCGTCCGGGTGGGGTTTCACGTAGGGGTTGCCGGCGTCGAACGGCGCGCCGCTGTCGAGCAGGATCAGGCAGGCGTTGAGGTACGCCTGGTAGAGCGCGTCGACGTGGACCCACTGGCAGAAATCGCGCATGGTCCGGATGTAGCGCGGCGTGGAATCGAAGTCGTCCCCGGTCGCGGGGCTGCCGCCGTTCTGGATCTGGAGCCAGTCGCCGAACGCCGTCAGATAGTCGTGGTTGGGGAGGACGGTCTTCATCTTCTGCGAGATCGTCTGCGGGCCGTAGCCGATCTCGTGGAGCAGGTACTGCGAGACGAGCGGCCCGGCGAGGTCCCCCATCTCGCAGCCGCGGAAGATCGTCTGCGGCGTCACCTGGCCGCCGATCTTGGGGCCGGTGAAATCCGCGAGGCCGGAGATCTCGGCGGCGGCGGTGGCGACGTCCGGGTTGGTGGCGAAGTCCGTGAACGATACGTCGCGCAGCAGCGCCATCCAGTAGAGCTCCACCCCCTCGGCCGCCTCCTCGGCGCTCTCGAGCTTGGGCGCGGCGAGGATTTCGAGATCCTTCGGATCGGGCCCCTCCGGATCGGTCGCCAGGCCCGCCTGCGGGTTGGTCAGCTTGCGCCCGAGCCCGAGGGTGATCTTGTCGAAGTCGGTCTCGTTGTCGAGCGCATGGAGGAGGGTCTTGTAAGCCGCGCGGTCGACCTCGCCGAACGTGTCGTGAGGCAGGCCCTTGCTGAAGTTGCCGGCGTAGCTCGGCTTGCCGTCCGCCCCCTTGATGTTCTTCTCGTCGCCGTTGCTCCCCGTCTTCTTGATCCTGGTAGGGGTGCACTGGTGATCGGCGGCCGGCGGCGCCGCGGCCTTGGCCTCGGCGGCGGCGGTCTGGAGCGCCGCCGGTTGCGAACGGGCGCGGCGGGGGCGCGGATGTTCATCGAGAGGCTGTCCCTGCCCCGGGATGGCGGTCTCATCGACTCCCTGACTCTTCTTGGCCATCACTGGATCTCCCATGGAGAGAAGGGAACCGCGGTCCGGCGTTGGACGCAGCCCTCTCTCCTTATACGAATGAGAGAGGCGAGAAAAACATTTCAGTTGTTACAGAAGGGTAACGAGAAGGGGTGGAGACTTCACATGCGGGGGAGGGGACAAGCCCCTCCCCCACGACCCGGAAGCCCTACCGGCCGCCGCGCAGGAGCCCGCCGGCCATGCCGGCGATGTCATCCATGACGTGGCCGTCGTGGTTGCGGTCGAATAGGTCCCCGAGGATGCCGCTGTGCTCGGGGTGGGCCTGATCGATCCGCGTCCGCTCGCCGTGGAGGATGTCGGTGATCCCCCCGAACGGGCCGCTCCCGGCGGAGCTTTCCATGGCGCCACCCATCGGGCCGGTGGTGGCGGGCACGGTGCCGGCGCCGAGGTCCCCTGCCGGCGCCTGTTGCTGCCGCTGCTGCCGCGCGCGGTTGAGATAGCCGAGCACGAACGGTGCGAGGAGCATCAGCAGGCGGGCCGCCTGTCCGGCGTTGAGCCCGGTCCGCTGGCCGACCTGGTTGGCCACCGCCGGCTGATGACCGCCGAAGATGTGGCCGAGGATGCCGCCGCCGTCCGTGGTGCCGCCGCCGCCTCCGAGGAGGCCCCCGAGGCCGCCGAGGCTGTCCAGGAGGCCGCCGCCGCCGCCGTGGTTCGCCAGGGCGTTCTCGAGCTGCTGGGCGCCGCCGGGCTGCTGGACGTTGTGGGAGAGCCCGCCGAGCAGGGCCGAGAGCGCGGCGGGAACCGCCTGGCGGGTGGTGTCCGGGTCGGCGCCGAGCTGCTGGCTGAGCTGTGAAACCGTATTATCGTCAAGCTGCTGCTGAATCTGGTCGATCAGGGCCAAGGTGCACCTCCTCTTGAGATCGAGTGCCGGACCTCCGGCGCCTCGCGATTCTTCTTCCGCAGGCAAGGGCGCTGCAAGGGCGCTGCCATGAAGATCGTTGCTCCGGCGCGGAACAGCGCATACCCTTCCCCCGATATGCCGTTGCGCCGCCGCACCCTCTTCCCCCCCGTGAGCTGGGCCTCGCCCGACGGCGTCGTCGCCGTCGGGGGGCACGCCGACCCGGAGACGCTGAAGGCCGCCTACACGCGGGGGATCTTCCCCTGGCCGCACGAGGGGGTGCCGCTGCTCTGGTTCTCGCCGGACCCCCGCTTCGTGCTGCGGCCGGAGGAGGCGCACGTCTCGCGGTCGCTGCGCAAGGTGATGCGGCAGGGCGCCTTCGGAGTCCGCGCCGACACGGCGTTCGAGGCGGTGATCCGCGCCTGCTCCGCGCGGCCGCGGCCGGGGCAGGACGGCACCTGGATCACCGAGGAGATGATCGCCGGATATACCGCCCTCCACGCCGAGGGGATCGCCCACTCGATCGAGGCCTGGCGCGACGGCAAGCTCGCCGGCGGCCTCTACGGGATCGCGCTGGGGGGCGTCTTCTTCGGCGAGTCGATGTTCGCCGAGGAGCCGAACGCCTCGAAGGTGGCCTTCGCCACCCTGCTCGCCAACCTGCTCCACTGGCGCTTCACGATCGTCGACTGCCAGGCGTACACCGACCACCTGGCGAGCTTCGGCGCGGTCGAGTGGCCGCGCCCGCGCTTCCTCGCCGTCCTCAAGCGGGCGTTGCGGGAGCCGACCCGGCAGGGGCCCTGGGAGCTGGAGCTGGGGCCGGCGGCGGCGGCCGAAGCGCTATCCTCTCTGCCGTGAGGCTTTCTTCACCATGAACTGCCGTGCCGGCTGCGGCGCCTGCTGCATCGCCCTTTCGATCTCCTCGCCCATCCCCGGGATGCCGGACGGCAAGCCCGCCGGCGTCCGCTGCGTCCAGCTCACCGACGGCAATCTCTGCCGGATCTTCGGCCACCCGGAGCGACCCGAGGTCTGCGCCCGCCTGCGGCCGTCGGAGGAGATGTGCGGCGAGACCCGGGAGCACGCCCTGATCTATCTCACCGCCCTCGAGCGGGCGACCGCGCCGGGGTGAACCGCGGAAGGTTCTGGATGGACTCACGAGAATTGAGGTATTTTCTTATCTGTCCGGAGGGCCCTCCTCCCGGGTGGTTTGCACGACAGCGTAGTCCTTACATCTTTGTACGCAAAGGAGATCGTCATGCCCGAAGATCGTGATGAATCGAAGCGAGAGGAAGCGAAGAATTCTGGCGCGGTGAGCCGGCGAGACTTCCTGCGCCTGGGCGCCGTGGCCGGCGCCGGGGTTCCCCTGGCCGGGCTGGTCGGCGTCTCGGAGGCCGGCGCCGACACCAAGGGGCTGCCGAACATCAGCGAGGCGGCGATCCAGCTCGAGGAGGCTACCATCGTCCAGATGCAGGCGGCGATGACCCGCGGCGGGCTCACCTCTCTCGGGCTGGTCAACATGTACCTGGAGCGGATCCAGGCGATCGACGAGAGCGGCCCGACCGTCAACTCCGTTCTCGAGGTCAACCCCGACGCGCGGCGGATCGCCCGGCAGCTCGACCGCGAGCGCAAGCAGGGGCAGGTGCGCGGCCCGCTGCACGGCATCCCGATCATGCTGAAGGCGAACATCGACACCGCCGACCGCATGTCGACGACGGCCGGCTCGCTCGCCCTGATCGGGGATCCGCCCCACCAGGACGCCACCGTGGCCGCCAGGCTGCGCGCGGCGGGCGCCGTGATCCTGGGCAAGACGAACCTCTCGGAGTGGGCCAACTTCCGCGGCTTCAACTCCACCAGCGGCTGGAGCGGCCAGGGGGGCCTGACCCGCAACCCCTACGTGCTCGACCGTAACCCCTGCGGCTCGAGCTCCGGCTCGGCCGCCTCCGTGGCGGCCAACCTCACGGCCGCCGGCCTCGGCACCGAGACCGACGGCTCGATCATCTGCCCGGCGAACAACAACGGCGTCGCCGCCATCAAGCCGACGGTGGGGCTGACCAGCCGCGCCGGCGTGATCCCGATCTCCCATACCCAGGACACGGTCGGCCCCCACGCCCGCACGGTGGCCGACGCCGCGGCCGTCCTGAGCGCGCTGGTCGGCGTCGATCCCCGCGACCCGCAGACCGCGGCGAGCGCCGGCAAGTTCTCGACCGACTACACCCAGTTCCTCGACCGCAACGGCCTGCAGGGGGCGCGCCTCGGCGTCCTCCGCACCTTCTTCACCGGCTATAGCGCGAAGACCGACGCGCTTTTCGAGAAAGCGCTCACGGCCCTGCACAACGCCGGCGCGACGCTGGTCGATCCGGCGGACCTCCCCGACATCGACGCGCTGCTCAACGATTCGTCCGAGATCATCGTGCTGATCTACGAGTTCAAGCGCGACCTCAACGCCTATCTCGCCACCCGCACGGGCGTGCCGATCCACTCGCTCGCCGACGCCATCGCCTTCAACAACGCCCACGCCAGCCAGGAGCTGCAGTACTTCGGCCAGGAGTACTTCGAGCTCGCGCAGTCGGACACCTTCACCGAGGCTCAATATCAGGAAGCTCTGGTGGTCGGGCACCGGCTGGCGGGCGCGGAGGGGATCGACGCCGCTCTCGCGCAGAACAACGTGACGGCGCTGGTGGCGCCCAGCGGTGGCCCGGCGTGGACGACCGATCTGATCAACGGCGATCACTTCGGGGGCTCGAGCACCTATCCGTCGGCGGTGGCCGGCTACCCGATCGTCAACGTCCCGATGGGCTTCGTCGACGGCCTGCTGCCGGTGGGGCTCAGCTTCATCGGCACGGCGTGGAGCGAGCCGACGCTGATCAAGTACGCCTACGCCTACGAGCAGGCGACCAAGCTGCGGCGGCCGCCCACCTATCTGCCGACGACGCCGGTCCCCGTCGGCCAGCCGGCGTTCTCCACCGCCAGCTCGGGAGCCTCGCCGTCGGCGGTCCCGCGGCGCCTGGAGCTCCTGATGGAGCGGCTGAGCATCAATCAGAGTTTCCGCACCGCCCTGCGCAACCTGTAAGATCTGCCTGTTACGCCTGGGATCCGGCCGGCGCGAGCCTTCTCGCGCCGGCCTCTGTTTCAGCAAGGCCCAGGGAGCGCACCAGAAGGATGGAGACCCCCTGGTGCTCCTCGAGGGGGCCTTCCGGAACCGCCGTGCCGTCTGGCCCGGGCAGCACGCCCACGGCGCGGTTGCGCCCCTCCCGCTTCGCCAGGTAGAGGGCGCGGTCGGCCAGGCTCATCACCTGCTCGTAATGAACGGCTTCGGGGCTCTCGAGCCGCCAGGGGTAGGGCGCCCAGCCGACCGAGCAGGTCACCCGCACGCCCGCATCGGGTCCGATCGCGAACGGCGCTGCCGCCACCGCGTCGAGCAGGCGTTCGGCCAGCACCTCGCCGGTCTGGCGGCCCGTCCAGCGGCTGACGATCAGGAACTCCTCGCCCCCCCAGCGGAGCACCGCGTCGGTGTCGCGGGCGGCCTCGCGCAGCCGGCCGGCGATCTCCACCAGCACCTGGTCGCCGGCGGCGTGGCCGGCGCGGTCGTTGAGCTGCTTGAAGTGGTCGACGTCGAGGAAGTAGAAGATCAGGTCGGCGTTGCGCTCGGGCGCCGCCCCGGCGTCCAGGGAGCTGCGCACGGCCTGGCGCACGTCCGGCTCGATGCTGACGCTGAGGAACCGGCGGTTGTTCAGGCCGGTCAGCGGATCGGTGAGCGAGGCGAGCTCGAGCTGATGGTTGGCCGCGGCCAGCTCGCGGGTGCGCTCGGCGACCTCGGTTTCCAGGATGGCGGCCCGGCGGGCGAGCGTCCTGACGTGGCTGGCGCCGTAGCCGAGCCCGATGAGCGCCGCCGCGTAGAGGGCGAGCGCCCAGGCGGCGAGCCAGGGCGCCGGCCGGATGCGGAAGGGGATCTCGATCGGCCCGGAGAGCGCCCCCTCGCCGTCCATCGCCCAGACGCGGAAGGTGTATTTCCCCTCGGGGAGGCGGGTGTAGACCGCGCTGCCCTCGGCGGTCCACGGCGAGGGTTGGTCCTCCAGGCCGGCGAGCTGCGTCCGGTAGCGCGTCGCGTGCTCGCGGCGGTAGCTGAGCAGGGCATACTGGAACTCGACGCTGTTCTCGTCGTGGCGTAGCGCCGTGCCGGCGGCGAGCGGACGCTCCCGGCCGGCCACCAGGACGTGCTCGAGCCGCAGCGGCGCCGGCTGGCGTGGCGTCGCGGCGGGCATGGGAGGGGCGGGGTCCAGGACCGCGGCGCCGCCGGTCGCGCCCCCCCAGATCCGGCCGAGGTGGTCGACGAAGGAGGCGTTGAAATCCATCCCGGGCAGGCCGTCGCCGGCGTCGAAGGACTCCACGCGGGCGGTTTCGAGACCCCGCCCGGGCGCGACCGTGAGGCGGCTCACCCCCCAGTCGGTGAACAGATAGATCCGCCCCCAGGCGTCGATCTGCATCCCGTTGACCAGCGGCTGCGGGAGCGCCGGCCGGGTTTGGCCCGTGAGCGCCTGGCACTCCCCGCGCGGGCGCCCCTCGGCGTCGAGCCCCAGGCGGGCCACGCCCCCACGGGTGCCGATCCAGAGCCAGCCGCTGCCGTCGGGGTTGAGCGCGGGACGCAGCGTCAGGACCACCGGGTTGGGGAGACAGGGAATCGCGACCTTCTCCCAGGCCTCCCCCTGGAACCGGCCCACTCCATGCTCCGTGCCCGCCCAGACGGCTGCGCCGCCATTTCGCAGCGGCGTCAGCGCCAGCGTCCGGACCTGGTTGCCGAGGCCGGGGCTGCTGGTGGGGAAGATCGTCCAGCGCCCCCGCTCCAGACGCGCCAACCCCCGGGGAGTGATCGCCCAGAGGGCGGTTCCCGTTCCGGAAGGCACCGCGAGCAGGAACTGGATCCAGTTGTGCGGCAGCGGCGAGTTGCCGGTGGTGAGGGTCGTCCAGATCCCGTGGGCTAAGCGATGGAGGCCGTCCACCGAGCCGATCCAGAAGGCCGCTGTCCCGTCCTCCTCCCGGGTGGTGAGCGCCGAGAGGGCCACGGTGGGCTCCGCCGGGGAGATCGAGAACGGCTCCCAGCCCTTCGGGGTGAGCCGGACCATGCCGCCGACCGTGCCGATCCAGTAGGTGTCGAGCCCGTCCGGGAAGGGCGCCTCCCCGAGGCTGATGACGACTTCGTTCGGCAGCCCCCGGCGCGAGTCGATGGCGCTCCAGTGCTCGGACTCTAGGCGGGCGAGGCCGGCCGGGGTGGCCGCCCAGAGAGTCGGCTCCCGGCCCGCGGCGCTCGGCGTCAGCAGCAGGTTGAAGACGAGGTTCACCGGCAGCCCCGAGCGGGTGTCGTAGGCCGCCCAGCGGCCGTCCTCCTCGAAGCGGATCACCCCCGAGCGGAAGCTGCCCGCCCAGACCACCGGCCGCCCGGCTGCCGAGTGGCTCACCGCCAGCGTGACGACCGGGCCTGGGGGAAAGCCGGAGCGGGCTTCATAGCGCGTCCAGGCGCCGTCGCGCAGGCGGGCCACGCCGTTTTCAGTGGCGACCCAGAGCGTACGGGAGCCCTCGGGGGAGACGGTTTCGGCGACGCCGCGGATGGAGAGATCGGGCAGCGCGGCGCGGTCGTCGAACCGGGGCGAGAGGGTGGGGAATGGGCCGTCGATCCCGTCGAGGCGCAGGAGCCCGCGGCTGGTGCCGATCCAGAGGGCGGGCCGGCCCGCCTCCGTCCGTGTCACGACGAGGGCGCGCACGTTCTCCCCGCGCAAGGTCTTCTCCTCGGCGCAGTGGCCGTCGCGGCAGCGCGCGAGGCCGCCGGAAGTCCCTACCCAGAGGGCGCCCTGACCATCCTCGACCAGCGCGCCGACCTGCCCGGCCGGCACGCCGGAACCCGGCTCATACCGCTTCCAGACGCCGTTGCGCAGGCGCAGCAGGCCCCCCTCGACGCGGCCGAACCAGAGGCTGCCGTCGCGCGCCGCGAGCAGCGACCAGGAGCGCGCCGGAAACGATTCACCGGGAACCGCGACCTTCTGCCAGGTCCGGCCGTTGTAACGGATCGGTCCATCCGCCCAGATATACCCCTGGAGGTCCTGGGCGAGGGCGGGGTTGCCCGGCTGGACGCCGTCGCGCCAGGTGAACACGCGCCACGGCAGCCAGCGGTTCGGGTCCGTGGGGAGCCGCGGCGGCGTGGGCTCCACGACGCTGGGAGCCGGGCCGAACGGCGATACCGCGGCGCGCGCTGGCCCAGGAACAGCGAGGGCGGCGGCCAGCAGCAGCGGAAGAAGCCGGGCTTTCATCGGATCGATCAGAATTGTAACCCGGACTTACTCCAGTCTCCGAATCCGGCAACTTCGCGGGCCGGCGCGCGTTGACAAATCGCTACTCGCCGCTCTTGCCCCAGATCTCCTCGAGCCGGTGATCGCGGCCGCAACGGGTGCGGTAGAACTTGTAGCGGACCGGGTTCTTCTTGTAATAGTTCTGGTGGTACCCCTCGGCGGGCCAGAACGTGGACGCCTGCTCGATCCCGGTCTGGATCGTCTGCTTGAACCGCTTCTGCACCTCGGCCCGCGAAGCCTCGGCGATCCGCTTCTGCTCCTCGTCATGGACGAAGATGCCCGAGCGGTACTGCGTCCCGTGGTCGCAGAACTGGAAGTTCTTCGCGAACGGATCGATGTTCTTCCAGAAGACGTCGAGCAGCTTCTGGTAGCCGATCTTCGCCGGGTCGTAGACGACGTCGACCGACTCGGCGTGGCCGGTGATCCCCTCCGAGACCTCCTCGTAGGTGGGGTTCTTCTTGGGGCCGCCGGTGTAGCCCGAGGTGACCGAGATCACGCCGGGGAGCTGGTCGAACGGGTGCACCATGCACCAGAAGCAGCCGCCGGCGAACGTCGCATGGGCGGTCTGGCGGGCGGGGGCGGCCGGGGCGCCGAAAACCGGCAGGCCGGCGATCAGCAGACCGGCCAGCAGCATCCCGATCCGATTGAGAGTTCTTTTCATGGATTTTCTCCTCGTATGTGCCTTCCAACTCGATCTACGCGGCGGATGTTCCTGCCGGATGGCGGGCGGCTTCGGAAAGCACGGACGTACACGGACGTACACGGACGTACAAGGACGTACAGGACAGCAAAGACAAGCAGGAGGCCGCCGAGGCCAGGCTTTCTCGGCCTTCTCGTCCTTGTAGGTCCTTGACGTCCGTGTACGTCCCTGTTCTGCCTTTCCGCCGCTAGGCGCTCGCCAGGGCCTGATCGCGGCGGGCGGTCAGCACCATCACGATCCCCGCCGTGATCGCCACGTCGGCGACGTTGAAGATGCCGGTGTGGAGGGGGCCCAGCCCGAGGCTGACGAAGTCGATCACCCGGCCGTCGTTGGCGAGGCGGTCGATCCAGTTGCCGAGGCCGCCGGCGAGGAAGAGGGAGAAGCCGACCCGCTGCGCGGTGGTCAGGCTCCGCGTCCGCATCAGGAAGGCGAAGAGGGCGAGCTGTGTAGCGCCCACCAGGACTACCCCGAAGAGGTAGCGCACGCCGGCCGGCAACTCCGCTCCCAGGCTGAGGAAAGCGCCGGGGTTTTCGGCATACTGGAGCCGCACGGCGCCGTCGAGGAACAGGATCGGCGGCGAAGAGGCGAGAGCCCCCTTCGCGATCGCCTTGACCGCCTGGTCGCAGCCGACACAGCACAGCAGGATCAGGAGGACCAGGACGAACCGGAGATACTTCTTCATCGGGTTTTTAGAGTGTTTGTTTCCGTACCTGGGAATTGTAACCGAAGCGCCCGCCACTGTCCCCTCCCGGCCTTCCAGGGCACCAGCTCTTATGTAAGTCTCATTCTTTTCCCCAAGGAGGGCGCATGCCTGGATCGAGGAAGGTCTGGAGTGTCTCGTCACTGCTGCTCGTCGCCGTCTGTCTCCGTCTCCCCGCGCAGGAGGCCTCGGCGAGCCTCGAGGCCCGGGCGTCCACCCTCATTTCGCTCAGCTCGCGGGTGATCGACACCAGCCGGCCGCAGCCGGAGGTCTCAGCCGCTCTGCGCGTCCGTCCCGAGGATTCCCTCGAGGACGAGATCGTGCTGGTGAAGTTCCCCGCGCCGCCGAACGCCCGGCAGATCGCGGCCCTGCGCCAGGCGAGCCTCGCGGTCTACACCTACCTGCCGTACTACTCCTACCTGGTGAAAATGCCCGCCGGCAAGCGGAGCGCGGCGGACCTCTCCAAGCTCGGCGCGAGCTGGTCCGGCCCCTATCAGCCGCTCTACAAGATCTCCCCGGCGATCGCGGCGGTCGCGGAAGACAAGGCCCGCGGTGGGGAGATCCGGCCGGTGATGGTCCAGGTCTACCCCGACGCCGACCTCGGCGAGGTGGTGCGCAAGATCCGTGACCTCGGCATCAAGGGGGTCGTCGGCTCGCGGCACAACCCTCTCTTCTCCCGCGTCCGCCTGCTGCTCAGCGCCGCCGAGATCGCCGCCCTGCGCGAGCCGCTCGCCGGGCTGCGCGACGTCTTCTGGATCGATCTCGAAGGGCGGCGCACACTGCGCAACGACACCACCGTCTGGGTCGGCCAGTCGGGCCTCTCCGGCGGCCAGACGACGCCGATCTTCAGTCAGGGGATCTTCGGCGAGGGTCAGACGGTGGGCATCATCGACACCGGCATCGATCCCGACTCTTGCTACTTTCGCGACACCGCCCGCGGCCTTCCCCCCACCAATGCCTGCAACGGCGGCACCGTCGTCGACACCGCCCAGCGCAAGATCGTCGCCGTCGACTTCCTCTGGTCCACCGATTGCGCCGGCGGCATCGCCAGCACCGAGTGGGACACCCAGAACCACGGCACCCACGTGGCCGGCACGGTCGGGGGGGACAACTTCGCCAATCTCCTGACCCACGACACGGCGGACGGCATGGCGCCCGGCGCCAAGCTGGTCATCCAGGACGCCGGCTACCAGGTCGACAACTGCGGCGACCTGCCCGGCATCGGCTGCCCGGTGGTCGATCTCAATCCGATCTTCCAGCAGGCTTACAACCAGGGGGCGCGCCTGCACACCAACTCCTGGGGGGACAACGAGAACGCGGCCGTGCAGAGCAACTACACGGCCGCCAGCCAGGACGTCGACGAGTTCATGTGGAACCACAAGGACTTCCTGATCTTCTTCGCCGCCGGCAACGCGGGGCCGGGCACCGGCTCGGTGGGGAGCCCGGCCACCGCCAAGAGCGTCGTCGCGGTGGGCGCCACCCTGCGCGGCACCAGCGCCGACTCGATGGCCAGCTTCAGCAGTTGCGGCCCGACGGCCGACGGCCGTATCAAGCCCGAGATCACGGTGCCGGGGTCGAGCATCGTTTCGGCGCGGAATGACACCAACACCGCCACCAACAACTGCACCACCATCTCGATGTCCGGCACCAGCATGGCGTCTCCGGGTGCCGCCGGCCTGACGGCGCTGATCCGCCAGTACTACACCGACGGCTGGTATCCCACCGGCGGCAAGATCTCGACGAACGCCCTCACCCCCTCCGCGGCCCTGCTGCGGGCGACCCTGGTGAACTCCGCCGTCAACATGACCGGCACCACCGCCCTGCCCGCCAACTGCCAGGGTTGGGGGAGGGTGCTGCTCGAGAATGCCCTCTTCTTCACCGGCCAGACCCGCAAGCTCTGGGTGAAGGACGACGCCACCCCGTTCGCCACCGGCTCGACCAATGAGGACCGGACCTTCACCTTCTCGGTCACCGCCGGCGAGGCGTTCAAGGCCACCCTCGCGTGGACCGACTTCCCCTCCACCCCGGCGGCGAGCGTCAATCTGAACAACGATCTCGATCTGATCGTCACCGGCCCGACCGGCACGGTCTGGCGCGGCAACGTCTTCTCGGGCGGCGTCTCGGCGACCGGCGGCAGCGCCGACCGCAGGAACACGCTGGAGCAGGTGCTCCTCGCGGCCCCGGCCGCCGGGGTGTACACCGTCACCGTGCGCTCCTTCAACGTGCCGAACGGCGCTCAGCCTTTCGCCCTCATCGTCACCGGCAACGCGGTCGCGGGGGGCACGCCGCCCCCGCCGCCGGTCACCGTTTTCTCCGACACTTTCGAAACCTCCCTGGGCTGGACGGTCAACCCGAGCGCGACGGACACGGCGACCACCGGCCAGTGGGAGCGGGGCGTGCCGCAGTCGACCACCTCGGGCGGCATCAAGCAGCTCGCCACCACCGTCTCCGGCACCAACGACCTGGTCACCGGCCGCTCGGCGGGG
>JBDSHF010000238.1:0-22440 GCA_039918595.1 Thermoanaerobaculia bacterium | reverse complement strand
GGCGCTATCGCAGGCTGAGCAAGGACTATGAAGCCTTTACCGAGACCAGCGAGGCAATGATCAGATTAGCCATGATACGGCTGATGCTCGGACGGTTGGCTCCGAAATGACTTCCCAAACACCCTCTTAGGGCTGAGCCCTGGAACGGGTGCAGTTATTCTGTGACGAACCCTTAGCATTCGCGGTGACCTTCGCTCAATGCTTTCCGAGCCAAGCCGAAGTCTTTTGCGACAGGGCAGCCCCACACGACAGCCTCTCAAATTCCAAAGCAGGCAAACCCGACCGCGCCTTTATAAATTTAAAGTACAAGCCATGATCTTTGCCAAGCAGGTCGACGAAATGTTCGATCACTCGCCCCTTTGATCGAAGAGTCACTTTATCACTATAGACTGGCATTCTGTTATCGCCGAAGAGTACTGGCGGCACTAGCCTGGGAAAGGCCGGTACCGCAAGCCTTAGTAGGTCTACATAGAGCTCCGTCGCCTCTTGTCTGGTTTGGTGTTGAATATCCACGTTGTCGACGGTTGCCTGAAACTCTGGAGCTGTTGGATAGAGAACATTCCGGCCCGCGATATTCTCATTGCGATACGTGGAGCTTTGAGCCGCTATCTTGGATAGTACTTCTTCTACGGTCGCATCTCGAAGGTTCATGCTCACGGCACTCCGTTGGCCAGAATCTATGAAGGAAACGGCTGCGCATTCATGGGTCCGCAGATACTCTACTACCATAGATACGGGGACCTTATCGACCTTTATGGCAATCCCATATAGGGCTGAGGAGAGAATTGCTATCGTGCTAAGCGCAAGAGCCTGAGAAAGAGGGAACTTGGCAATGGAGCTCTTGCGCCACATGATCTTCACCTCTGCTGCTGCTTTTTCGACGGATGAGTGAAGCGATTACACACCATCATTCCTCCATCGGTGGCGGCGCCCGGCGCGAGGCCCTCCACGTTCGTCAGGATGAGGCGGGCCGGCGGGCAGAGGTCTCGCCAGTACCCACTCGGGCGGCGGACCGCTCCATTGACAACCCGACACGGGACTCTTTCCCCAAGCGTCGGCCGCAGAAAGGTTGGAAGCGACAAGGATCAACAGGCACGTAGCTACCGACCGCAAATCATCAAGTATCCGCTTTAGCATGAATATTTCGCCTCTTGGTTGTAAAATCTGGCATTTGCGGAGACAGAGCCCAAGGGAAAAAGAGAGTCCTCCCACGGGAGCCCTGTCGATGACAAAAAACACGGATTGATTGCTGCCGGCTTCATTCGTGCTCTCTTTGCCTGGACGGATTGCCTGACGTCTCTGGGAAATCGACCCTGATTGTAATCTCGGCGACCGAGCCATCGATTTCTGCGCTCACGCGGGAAACGCCGTTACCGCAGGCGGTGACGAGTCCGTCTGGGCTGACGGTAAGAACCCGTTCGTCGCTGACTTTGTAGGCCGTCCTACAGTCATTGGCAGTCAGGTCCCTGCCGACGCCGCCATACCTGAGGACGCCAATGAGCTTCAACTGCACCGCTTGGTCGCGCTGCCGAAGGGTTGTGGTGGGCGCTGTGAGCTTCAGCGACTGAAGCTGTTCAGCGGAGCTCACTGAGATGGTCGTGGCCAGCGCTCTCTCGATTCTATCTAAAATGAGGTAAGCTGATGGCCGCTTGCCAAGCAGCTGAAGCAGAATTTCTAGAACAGAACCTGATCCAGTAACTGTAACCACGTCCTGGTAGATATAATCTCTCGGATCGCCGAGCACCCAGGTCCCTGCAAACTTGTCGAAGCCCGGCAACTGCCGGCCAAGTTCTTTTGCCAGCAGACTAGTCATTCGTCGCCGCGGAGCAGGCCCCAGATGCACGTCCCTGACTTGCATCTCCCACTTCGGATCGCGTGGATAGAGCACCAAGCGACCAGCAATGATGTCATAGCGATAGCGAGGGGTACGCTTTACAAGGGCGTCTAGAGCTTGCCGTACTGTGACGTCGTGCAGATCAAGGCTCACCGTCTCCACAGGGTCGGCCGGGATGAACGACAGCGGCAGGTTGGCTTTGTCGGAGAGCGCCGCAACAGCAACCCCGACTTTGACTTCAGGTAGAAAGAGAAGATCTATACGGCGTTCCAGCAATTGTTCTCCGCGCGCATCTAGCCACCAGCAGGAGGGCGCACTATTGACAGCCAGCACAGAATGCGAAGGAGTTGGAGGGGCCGCAGCCCCTCCGCACGGAGCGGCGATCAGAAGAATAGCGAAGCAGTAGTTATGAGTGCGCATCATCAGTGCCGAACCATCTTTGTGATGCAGCCGGTCTCGGTTCTTATAATCTCGAAGGAGATAGTAACCGTCCGGACACAACCATCAATGAATTGTTTTTGGGTGTACGTTTCTGTGCAATGGTAGGGAAGCGGCAGGGCTTCGGCTGAAACGCAGAGGCTGTAGACGTCGCTAGTGCCTGAAACAACGTTCCCTTCCCTGATGGTGAACTCACCACCTTGTCTCAGGGGGAAGTTGAGCGGAGTGCAAACGTGGTCGGGGATGAGCAGCTCGGTGATCTGAGCGCCTTTTAAATCCACGCTGTCGCAACTATGGATAACTTTGGTGTAGTCAATTCTCATTACACCTCCACAGTCGCCTGGTTGCCCTTCCTCCGGATCATCCGAGCACTGGACTTCGCGATGGTTCGTGCTATCGATGCTAAGCTGATCGCAGATCTTCGGTATCAACTCTCGACCGGTCTTGCAATTCCCCTCCCCATCGCAAGCTTTTCCAGTTCCTGGCCTGCAAGTGTGGCAAAACGCGCCTGCATCCGGAACGCACTTGATTCCCACACACTTCAGGCAATCCGCGCAATGCTCCGGCGTTCCGCCCGCCGCCGGATCTCCGGAGCAGTGCCAGCCCGCCTTGAGGACCCCCACGCCGAGGTTGGAGACGATCGCCGAGCCGTCCTCGCTCACGGTGGCGGGGCCGATGCTCACGAAGTGGCCGAGGTCGTGGTCGAAGGAGTACATCTCGGTGACAGCTCCCGGCGTGAGGCCCTCCACGTTCGGCAGGGTGAGGCGGGCCGGCGGGTCGAAGCGGGCTCCGGCGGGCTGGATGGTGACGATGAGGCGCGGCTGCTGGCCGAAGTTGGGGACCATGGGCACCTTGTCGTTGTGTACCACCGTCACGCTCACCACGCCGCTCCGGGAGCCTCCCGGGAAGGTCACCGAGCCGGGCGCGATCTCCAGCGCGAAGCCGGGCACCTCGGGCAGCGTCAGCGTGCCGCCGCGCGTCTCGTCCACGGCCAGGCCGTTGCGCTGGTCGAGGGGGAGGAGGTAGATCGGCATGGTGACCGTATTATCCCTCCCCGGGATGGTGGTCAGCGCGAATTCGAGGTCCGGCCAGGAGCCGGGGCGCTCGGCGGTGCTGCCGTCCACGATCAGCTTGACGGTGCCCACCGGGGCCCCGGGGATCCGGAAGAGCCCCTGCGCGTCGGTCCGCGCCGTTAGGGAGGTGTCCAGGACGCGCAGGGTCACTCCGGCGATCGGCCGGCTCGAGTTGTCGAGCACCACGCCGCTGATCGAGGTCGCGGCCGGATCGCCCGCCGCCCGCCCCGAGGCGGCGAAGCCCGCGACCGGGCTCGCGTCCAGCCCGTCGATCCTCGCCTCCACGATGTTGTTGGCGATCCCCTCCTCGGGGTCGAGCTCGAAGGGGAGGATCAGGCGCCCATCGCTGTCGGAGAAGGTCAGCGCTTCCTGAAGGCCGTTCTCGAACCGGCCCCGGCCCTGCCCGACGCTGAACCTCACCGCGGTCCCCTCCAGCCGGTTGTGGCCGCGATCGGTGACCACGGCCACCAGGGGGCGGGGGAGGAGACGGCCGGCGATCCCCACCTGCTGGTCTCCTGAATCCACCACGAGGAAGGTGGGCGGACCGGGCCGCGCCGTCGCCAGGAACACCGCCGTCCCCTGGAAACCCACGGAGGAGGCCTCGACCGCCTGATTCCCCGCTCCCGCCCGCAAGCCAAGCGTGAAATGGGCTCCAGCGTGGCCCGAGGCGTCCGTCGCCACCGCGATCTGCCGCTTGCCGCCGTCGAGGCTGCCGTCGCTGCCTCGCACCTTGAAGAGGACCGTCCTGCCCGGCGCCGGCTGGCCCGCCGCATCGAGGAGGGTGACCATCAGCGGCTGGGAAAGCGCGGTCCCGATCACACCCTCCTGAAGATTGCCGGAGGCCGCGGAGATCCGGGGGCCGGCCGGCGGCTCGAAACGGACGGTGGTCCTCACCTCGCCGGTGTTTCCGCTCGCGTCCGTGGCCACGATGGACAGGACGTTGTCGCCCGGCGTCAGCGGAGCTCCGGTCACCACATAGGAACGGTTGGCGACCGTGGCCGGCCGGCCGTTCACCGTGACGGTGGCCTGAGCGGCGTTGACCGTTCCCGCCACGATGTCGTTCACCATCCCGGAGACGGTGACCGCCGGCTCGAAGACGGTGGAGCCGTCCGGCGGGTACTGGACCGAGAGGTGAGGCGGCGTCAGGTCCCGCACGACGTTGATACTGCCGGTCGCCATGTGCCCGTGGGCATCGGTCGCGGTGGCGGTGAGAATGTTCCCCCCTTCGATGAGCGGCACGCCCGGAGCCGTGAAGGTCGTCCCCGCGACCGTGGCGGGGGTTCCGTTGACGGTGACCTGAGCCGCGGAATCGCTCACGGTGCCGCTCACATCCACCGTCGTCGCCGAGAGAAAGCTCAGGTCCCGCGGGGAGGTGATCGTGACATCCGGCAGGTCGTAGCGGCTCACGGCAACCTGCGTCACGGTCTCGTTCCCCGCGCGATCCACCGCGCGCACGGAGATCGAATTGCCGCCCGCGGCCACTGGAACCGTGGTCTCGAACAGATCCGCCGAAACCGGGACCGCGCTCCCTTGCACCGTGACCTCCGCGAGCTCGCGATCGTCCGTGGCCTGACCGGAAACCTGAATCTGCTGACGGTTTACGATCTGCCCTGCCGCGGGGCTCTTGACCAGAAGCTGGGGCGGCGTCGTGTCGAGAGTCACGAACCGCGAGGCGAACCCCTGGTTGCCCGCCGCGTCGAGGGCATTGATCAGGATTTCATTGAGCCCGTCCACGAGCTGCACCGAAGTCTGGAACCCTCCGTTACCGAGCGGGACCTGAATTCCATTGACCTTCACGGCGGCCACCTGGCTGGCGTCGGAGACGGTTCCCGTGACCGGGAGCGTGGCCGTCTTGACGAAAGCTCCTTCAGCCGGAGAAGTGAACGTGATCGTTGGCGAAACCGTATCCGTCGTGAAGCTCACCGCCCCTTGAGCCTGATTCCCCGCCAGATCGCGGACGGTCACCTGCGCCGTGTGCCCGCCCTCGGCGAGCGGGGTCGAGGGGGTGAAGCTCAGGACGGAGGCGCTCGCCTGGGCCTGCCCCATCCGGTCTGTGCCGTCCAGCAGGAATCGGAGGGAAGCGAGATCGATCCCGGACCCGGCGTCCGAAAACGTCGCGGCGATCGCCGGGGTGGCCGTGGCGAGGAGGCTCCCCGCCGCTGGCGCGGTGAAGGACACCGCCGGCGGCTGGGTATCCGAAGGCGCCTGGACCACCTTCGCCAGCCAGATCTGCGCGTCGAGTTGCGAGCCCCTGGGCTTCGCCCCTTTCCAGTGCATCGTGATCGTGCCGGAGAGGAGAAAGCCGTTCGATAGAGAGGCGCCCTGAATCCTCAGCACGTCCTGGACGTCGGTGCCTGAGTTGATCGCGGAGGAGGAGCCGCTGACCGGCTGCCCGTTGAGGAGAAGATCGCCGACCACGGCCCTCGTGTTGACGCCGGCCGCCCGGGTGGGAATGAGGATCTCGTTGAAGTCGCCGGTCACGCTGAACGAGGACCCATTGACGACCGTGGAGTGGGCCAGGGTCAGGGTCACCCGGTTCCGGCCGTCGTAGGAGAGGAGGAAGGGGATGGAGTGGCCGTTGTTCCAGGCCTCGAAATTCGCGGTGACCGCCGTGCCGTCGGTGAGGACGAGCGGATCGCGGCGGAGCCCCATCTCCCAGTCGTTGCCGCCACCGATCCGCGCCTCGGTGGTCACCCGAACCGCCCCGCCGTTCGCGTTGACTAGGGCCAGAGCGGACGAGGAGTCGGCTAGATGGCTCGCGGTGACGGCCGCCTCTGCGGAACCCGCCAGCGCCACCAGCCACAACATCACCCCAACGCCTGCGAGTAAGGTCCTCACACACCTCTCCTTTGCAGAAGGCGTCCGCCTCTGAAGGGTGAAATCTTTTTAGATTGACTGCGGAGCTAGCCTACCCCGGGTGGTTGGGTTGGCTCAAGCCTATGCGTGTTGGGCCATGCGTGCTGACGCTGGGGTGGTAATCCCTCGATACGGATCAGGACAATTCCGACAGAAGCTTCACGACCGGTTTCGTCGACCAGTGGGGCAACGAGTCTCAATCCCTCAATACAGATCAGGGCAGTTCCGACGCGATCTGCGAGAGGAAGTTAACGACGAACGCGCAGAGAAGTCTCAATCCCTCAATACAGATCAGGACAATTCCGAGGGCAGAGTATGGAGAAGTCTATGTTTCCCAGAATATCGTCTCAATCCCTCAATACAGGTCAGGGCAATTCCGAGGAGCAATACCGTCCTTCCGCCTGGGGCAACCTCGTGGGAAGTCTCAATCCCTCAATACAGATCAGGGCAATTCCGACGACATCTATCACTCTCTGGTCGTCGTGCAGGCCGGGATGTCTCAATCCCTCAATACAGATCAAGGCAATTCCGACGCAACCTTCGCTAAGGTGAAGGATGCTTCGATTTCGATTGTCTCAATCCCTCAATACAGATCAGGGCAATTCCGACAACAATTCCTAGCCCTCTTCCTCGCGAGTACTCGTAAGAAGTCTCAATCCCTCAATACAGATCAGGGCAATTCCGACTCGGACTTTTCGCCGCTGCCTACTTGACCAAGGCAAGCATCACGGTCTCAATCCCTCAATACAGATCAGGGCAATTCCGACCGGCGTGGACGGCGGATCAATGATCTGCCCGACCGGCGCGTCTCAATCCCTCAATACAGATCAGGGCAATTCCGACAACGTTCGAGCAATCACGGCATCTGGTGATTACGACTTCGTCTCAATCCCTCAATACAGATCAGGGCAATTCCGACCCCGGGCCTCGTAAGCCCTTTGGAATGTTGTGGTTCCGAGGCCAATTTCCGTTACCCCTCGTGCGGCCCCAATTCCCGGGGGTGGGCACGCCATTCGAGGGAGTGGATTCGGCACCCTATCTCCAGATTCTCCAAGGAGTTAGGCTTGTTTCCGTTACCTCCCTGCCAAAATGGCGTCTTGGGATTGGCATGCTTCTTGTCAGGCATGAGTTTTCAAAGAACGTAGAGATCCGGGTCTTCCATCACTTTGCCGGGCCCCAGGATCTCGATCTGCCGTTCACAACTGAGGCAGAACTGGTAGATCCGTACGCGATCCTTCTCAGGATCAATGAGCGCCTGGACCCTCCGGCTGAGCTTCTCCAGCTCGTCTTTGTCCAGGCGGCACTCGAAGACCGAGTACTGCACCCGCTCTCCAAAGTCCTTGAGCCCGTGCGCCAGACGGGTACGCCGGCGATCGTCGGGAACATCATAGGACACCACGATCAGCACGGCAATTGGAACGGCTCATATGGAGCGTTGTCTATGAAGGCATGGGCGAGGCGCTCGGCTTGGCGGCGGAAGAGCTGTCGGAAGGAAAGTTGCTCGCCGCCGAGGGATAGCGGCGTGGTGAGCTCTTTCTGGTAGGCCGTGAAGTATCGTTTCATCGCATCTCGGTGCAACTCGACCCCTCCTTCGGCAGTGGTGAAGAAGTCGTCTCTGTGGAGGACTCCCGTGTTGAGCAGAGAGGTGCTGAAGCGGTCCACCAACGGGGCGCGGAATTCTTCCAGGAGGTCGAGCGCGAGGGAGGGGCGGCCGTAGTCGATCTGATGGTAGAAGCCGAGATATGGATCGAACCCCATGGCGTCGAGCAACGACTGCAGCTCCTGCCCCACGAGCACGTAGCCAAAGGAGAGGAGGGCGTTGAGCGGATCGCGAGGCGGACGCCGGTTCCGACCGTCGAACCCCATCTCGGCGGGCACCATTTTGCCGAGCGAAGCGAAGTAGAGCGCCGCCGCTGAGCCCTCCGTCCCGAGCAGGCTTTCCAGAGAGGCCGCCTGGTTGACTCCGGCCACGCGCTCCCGGAGCTCCCGGATCTCCTCCTTGGAGACCTTTTCCGGGTGGTTCTCGCGAAAGCGGGAGATCACCGCGAGAGAGTTGCCGATCTTCGCGGCGACCAACGTCCGTGCGAGCCGGAGACAGAAGGCTTCGGAGCGCGCCAGATCATATTGCCGCATCCGCAGCGGGATGTTCTTCGCCTTTGGTGGCGTCAACTGGCCGCGGAGCTTGCCGCTCATCGAGAGGAAGGCGAGCTCGATGCCGTGGTCGAGCATCTCGATCAGGGCCTGGGTGGTCACCTGTACGTTGCCGAAGATCAGGACGGCGTCGAGCTTCAGGCAGGGGACCTCCAGCAGGACCTCGTGATCCTTCTCCACGATCAGGCGGTCGCTCGTCTTACGGACGATCGATCTTTGCTCGGTCAGGTAGAGCACCGACATGGGGCAGCTCCAGGTGTTTCAGCTCGAGATAGGTGAGGAGATCGAGCGGCGGCGGAAAATGAGGTGTGCTCCTCTCCGGCTTGGAGCGATCGAACGGAAGGTAGATCTCCGCTTTCAAGAAGATGGCTCCCAGGAACTTGAAGCCCTCATCGAAGGATGTGGTCCGGGTCTTTTCCCGGTTCAGCCTCAAATCGAGCTCTTCCAGGAGGTAATCCGTCAATTCCAGCGCCTGGGAGGCATCCTCGGGTGTTTTGCAGAGCACGAGGAAGTCGTCCGCGTAGCGCACCAGGGTCTGGCCGAAGAGGGCGAGGTTCTCGTCGAGCTGGTCCAGGAAGAGGTTGGCGAGCATGGGGGAGACGACGGAGCCCTGGGGGATGCCGCGGGCCAGGGGGACGATCCGCGTTCCGTCGTAGACCTCGGCGCGAATCCAGCGCTCAAAGAGAGCCAGGACGTAGGGATCGAGGGAGAGGCGGCGCAAGCGCGCGATCAGCTTGTCGTGATCGATGTTGTCGAAAAAGCCTTCGATGTCGGCGTCGAGGATCCAGCGGAAACCCTGCCGCCGCAACTCGTCGATGCGGTGGACGGCGTCCTTGACCGATCGCCCTTCCCGGAAGGCGTAGCTGCACTCCTCGAATTCGGTTTCGAAGATCTCCCGGGTGAGCTGATAGACGGCGGTCTGGACGACCCGGTCGCGGACGGCCGGCACGGAGAGCGTCCGGAGCTTGGAGTTGCTTTTCGGAACCTGGAACCGGAGGAGGGGGAGCGGGTGATAGCGGCGCCGGAGCAGCCGGTCCTGAAGGTGGTCGATCTCGAAGTCCAGGTTCTCGTGGAAGTCCTCGACGGAGACGCCGTCCGAGCCCCGGCAGCCGCCGTTCTCGCGGACACGGTCGAAGGCCGCGTAGAGGGTGCCTCTGGAGGTGAGCTCATCGAGCATGGCGTGGCGGGCCTCACCGGTTCTCGGGCGAACCGGGATCGGGAGGTTCTCGAATCAAGACACGGGAGGGCGCGGATTTGTTGAGAGAGGCGTGCAATGTTGCGGCGGGAAGGAATTCGGGAGGCGGGGCACGGGGAAGGCCGTACATTTCAAGCCCCGCCAGGGGCGTCAGGAATTAGCCCGGACCGTGAGGTCCGGGAAGAGGGTGGATCAAGATTCATCCAAGCCCCGTAGGGGCGGCAGGGGTGGAACGCCGCGTTGGGGTTTCCTGTCGCCCCTGCGGGGCTCTGGATGGTGGGGTTGGGTTGATTCCCCCGGGGCTCACGCCGCCGGGCTAATTCATGCCGCCCCTGCGGGACTGGAGCCCTCAATACAGATCAGGGCAATTCCGACCGAGCGGCTCAAGACCTTAGCTCGAGCGTTAGGCGTCGTGTCTCAATCCCTCAATACAGATCAGGGCAATTCCGACTGACGAACGGCCCCGAGTTCCTCGACAGCATGGCGCAGAAGTCTCAATCCCTCAATACAGATCAGGGCAATTCCGACACTACGTTTACCAGGGACAGCCTGCAGCCCCTCGTGGTTCGCGAATACACGCGTCGTCTCAATCCCTCAATACAGATCAGGGCAATTCCGACGGCGACAACTCACTCTGCTACTGCAACGGCACCACGTGGACGTCTCAATCCCTCAATACAGATCAGGGCAGTTCCGACGTAATCGGCTATCGGGGCAACCGGAAACCTTCGAACCCGTCTCAATCCCTCAATACAGATCAGGGCAGTTCCGACGGCGTTCAGGGAGAACACCGCCGGCAATTCGACCGCCCAGCGTCTCAATCCCTCAATACAGATCAGGGCAATTCCGACGAAAACGATCGATGACCAGCTCTACTCGCAAGTCTCGGTCTCAATCCCTCAATACAGATCAGGGCAATTCCGACAAGGATGCTAGCGTCAACAACGCAAAGGAGAACCACGTGAGTCTCAATCCCTCAATACAGATCAGGGCAATTCCGACGATGTGCCAAACGGCAGGCTGCGGCAGCCAGACAGAGTCTCAATCCCTCAATACAGATCAGGGCAATTCCGACCGTGCGTGTTCAATATGTTGCGATCGGCGATAATTCGTCTCAATCCCTCAATACAGATCAGGGCAATTCCGACACGCAGTTTGCACGTCAGTTTGAATGTGCAGTCATTACCGTCTCAATCCCTCAATACAGATCAGGGCAATTCCGACCCGGCGGGTTCAAGGGGCAGTATCCGCAGGAGGAAATAGTCTCAATCCCTCAATACAGATCAGGGCAATTCCGACTGCAACATCTTGCAGAGCAAACGTTTGCAGCATTTTGTCTCAATCCCTCAATACAGATCAGGGCAATTCCGACAACGTCACGTGGGGATGCCTCGACGGCTGCCGCTACGGGTCTCAATCCCTCAATACAGATCAGGGCAATTCCGACATATACAAGCCGCATTCGCACTCCGCAACGACGAAGAAAGTCTCAATCCCTCAATACAGATCAGGGCAATTCCGACAGCTTCGGCCGAGCGGCGGGTAAGCCTGCTGCCGTGGTGGTCTCAATCCCTCAATACAGATCAGGGCAATTCCGACGGACGGTGTTCCTGATGAAGGCCGCTGAGGGCTGTAATTGTCTCAATCCCTCAATACAGATCAGGGCAATTCCGACGGCCATGAAGTGCCACCCAACCCCCTCCGTTCCCATTCGAGCGTCTCAATCCCTCAATACAGATCAGGGCAATTCCGACCGTCATTTTCGTAACATCACGCCTGACTACTAGGAGGAAGTCTCAATCCCTCAATACAGATCAGGGCAATTCCGACAGCGGGCCTCGTAAGCCCTTTGAAGCGTTGAAGTTCCGAGGCCGATTTCCGTTACCCCCAGGTGAGGCTCCCAATTATGGGGCTGGGCAAGCAGTTTCAGAGGGGTGGGATCGCACCCTATCCCCAGGAGATTCAGAAGGTTACGCACGTTTCCGTTACCTCCCGGTCAAAATGGCGTTTTGAGCTTGGCATGCTTCTTGTCAGGCATGGGTTCTGCTTTCAAAGAACGTGCGCTCTGAGCTCCTGGCCGGAGTGCTGCACCGGCGACCGCCAAGTACATCATAAGGCACGACGATCAGCGCGGCAATTGAAAGGGCTCCCATCGGGGCTCTGGTTGGCATGGGTATGCCCTGGTGGGGTGGTGCCCTGGGCGGCGGTATGCCCTCCGGCGGAGACGTTCCGCGGTCCCCATGGCCTCCGCAAGGGTGTCGTATAGGACCTGGAACGTCTCTACCGCCTTCGTCGAAGGGGTGTGCTCGATTCGAGAGCGTTTTGATCCAGAGCTCCCGGCGGCGCTCCTGGACGTTTGATCTCTCGGCATACCTTCCTCTCTCAAGATGGGGACATCATACCGGATTAAGCAAGCATATCAACGGGGATATTGACAGAAAAGACAACATCGTTGACGATATGGGCTCTTCAGGTTTGGCAACAGCGGCGGCGACTCAGGGGGAGCAGGATCGACGAGCCGCGGGGAATCCGGTGGAGATTCAGGCTCCGGCGCCATTGAAGGCGCGGGATTAACGGGCCCGCGGGCTCAAAAAAGAGGAGTAGGCCATGTCCACGGAAACGACGTACAAGGGGAAGGTGGAGGACTGGGAGCGGCTGAATGAGCGGCTGACTGCAAACGCAGGCGAGCTTGCGCATCTGGAGGGGGCCCGGTTGAAGCTGCAAGCGATGATGGCGCAGGCCCGGGGTATCGCGGCAACCCAGGCGGCCCAGATGGCGGCCAAGCAGCAGGCATCCCAGGCGCTCAAGACGGCCATCGTCGAGGGGGACCGGCTGGCGAACCTGCTGCGGGCGGGCGTCAAGCAGCACTTCGGTATCCGGGCCGAGAAGCTCGCGGAGTTCGGCATGAGGCCGTTCCGGGGCCGGAATCGGAAGGCCAAGACGGAGCCGGAGGCCCCAGGAGCGCCCGCGGTCCATCCGCCCACGGGTTCCTCTCTGTAGCCTGACGCAGGATTCCTGAAGGTAGGTCTTGGGGGCGTGCTCCGCACGTCCCCTTTTTTCATACCCAAAAAGATTCCTCGGCACGATCTCACGGATGCGTCCGCTGGCCTTTCGGATCGATCGAACGGCTTGCCGATCGATCGGCGGAGCGTTGCAAGGATGTACGGGGTGTTGGATGCAGACAACGGTCCGTCGTATCGATCGGCGAGGTGTTGGAAGCATCGGCGGAGCGTTGTATCGATCCGCGGATCGTTCGAAGCATCGGCGGTCCTTCAGATGGATTGGCGAGGCGTCGTACCGCTCGGCGGGGCGTTGTGCGGATCGGCGGCCGGTTGTAAGGATTGGCGGCCTGTCCTATCGATCGGCGGGCGGTGATAAGGATCGGCGGCTCGCCGGATGCATCCGCGACCTGTCGTATGGATCGGCGGAGCATTGGATCGATATCCGGATTGGCGATCGATCGGCAAGGCGTTTTATCGATCGGCGGGGGAGCCTCCCCCCCGGCCTCCGGGAGAAGAGGGAGAACTGCAAAAGCGGAGTCAGTCGATCGCGATTCGGCCCAGGCCGACGGTGGTTCCCTTGCCGACGTGGAGGATCTCGGCGGTGCGGAGGAGGGGGGCGAAGGGGGTGAGATCGCCTTCGAGGTGGAGGGTTCCCAGGAGGCCTCCGAGGGTGACTTTGCGTTGCTGGCGGTTGCTGTAGCGGTCCCAGTCGTGCCAGGCGAGGTTGGGGGTGGAGCGGAGGGTGGCGGCGCGGTCGAGGAGGGGTCGGAAGGTCCAGTCGATGGCGGCTCCGGGGACGTGGAACCAGGCGAGCTCCAGGGTGCGGCGGACCATGGCCAGGACCAGGGAGCGGAAATCGAGGGTCGTGGAGAGGTGGCCGCGCTCCTTGAAGCGCAGCGGCGTGAGCAGGCGGATCGTGAGGCGTCCGGCATCGAGGCCGTCGTGGGTGGGAAACGACGGCGGGGCGGCGGGGCCGGTGGCGCGGCCGTTCTCGAAGAGGGTGTGGACGGTGCCGTCGGAGGCGCGGAACTCGGCGCGGGCGAGCTCGAAGGGGGTGCGGGCGACGCCCAGGCCGGACCTTGCCATGCGCTCGACGGCGAGCAGCACGTAGGCCTGGAGGTCCACGGCCTGGCCGATCAGGAGGAGATCGAAGGCCAGCGGATCGCCCGCGGCGAAGTCCTGCCGGTCGTCGTCCCCAGGCTCGAAGACGTAGGGCCGGGGGGCCGACGACAGGCCGCGCAGGAAGGGGGGCGGTGCTCCCTCGATAAAGGTTTCGAAGATCCGCGGATAGACGCACGCCTGCCGCAGCCGGCAGCTCTCGCAGGGCTGCTCGGGTCCCATCGCGCAGACCGTCCGCCGCAGGGCATGTCCGAAGGCGCCGCGGAGCGTCGAGCCCTTGTACGGCGGCAGCCGGGCGGGGGTGAGCGCGCGGAGGACGAGGCTCAGGCGGAGATAGGGGATGGGCGGGAGGGGGTAGGGGGTGGCCGGATCGCCGGGCATGGGTGTGGAGGACATGGTGGGAGGACACGGGGACGGGGGGGTGGGGTTAGTGACGCGGGGTTAGTTTAGCGGGGTTCCGTAGGGCGGCGGCGAGGCCGTATCCGGATCGCCCGGGCGGCAAGGCCCGTCGGATTCGATCCGTATCCCAGGGCGTTGCCCTGGGCTGAGGGAGGGCGGCCCGTTGGGCCTCAAACACAAAAAGGGCGGGGATTTCTCCCCGCCCTCACGAGATCACAAGGCTGCCTGGACTACGGCAGCGCGAAGTTGAACGTTGCCACCACGGACTTCATGCCGCTGCGGGTGGTCACCGAGGTTCCCGGGACCGGGCCGGTGGGGCCGAGGAAGGGGCCGGTGATGGAGCTGTTCGGGACCTGGTAGTAGGCGAGGTCGAGGGTCATGTTGTCGGTGGCGTGGAAGCCGAGGCCGACGCAGTAATGGTTGACGAAGACCGCCGGCACCTCGACGGTGAGGAAGGTCCGCTCGGCAGGGATCGGCACCTCGCTGTGGTTGTAGCCGGCGCGCACGGCGAGCTTGTCGGTCGCCTTGTACTGGATGCCGATCTCGCCGACCATGATGTCCTTGAAGCCCAGGGCGTCCTTGAAACCGGCGGCGTTCTCGTAGTTGATCCACTTGCCGTCGATGCCCACCGCGAGCTTCTCGGTGGGGGTCCAGCCGAGGCCGACGACCGCCTGCGCGGGCAGGTCGAGCTGCAGGGTGATCTTGCGGTTCACCCCATAGCTGGGCAGGCCGGGGTTGGCTCCCCCGGTGTGCCAGACGAAGTCCTGGAACTTGGTCTTCGAGTTGTAGGAGGCGCCGAGGGCGAAGGAGGGGCTGAGCTTGTAGTGGATGCCCACACCGGCGCCGTAGCCCCACGCGCTGTCGCCGTTGACGCTCGGGAAGTAGCACGGACCCTGCGGGCCCGAGCAGTCCGGGTTGGCGAAGCCGGCGGGGCTGGCTTCCAGGGTGGCACGGGCGACGTTGAGCGAGAGGCCGAAGGAGAAGGCGTCGGAGAGCTTCCAGGCGAGCACCGTCGGCACCTTCAGGAGCTGGTAGTTGGAGTAGACCCGGCCGAACCCGCGCGGCTGCGGTGCCAGGATCGGGTTGGTGGAGTCCTGGGGGTAGTCGGTGCCGAAGCCGGCGAGGCCGAGGAAGCCGATGCCGTAGGCGAAGTTGGACCCGCGGGTGTGATGCACAAAGCCGAAAGCCGGGATCAGCGCGGTGTCGCCGAAGTCCTCGGTCTTGCCGCTGAAGGTGCCGACCGGGGTCCGCACGGAGCTGGAGAGGGCGTTGGTGGCGGTGTTGTACTCGGCGCTGAAGGCGAAGCGGCTGCCGTCCTGCTGAGTGGCGAGCGCCGGGTTGAGCAGCAGGCCGCCGAGGGTGTCGATGGGCAGCGCGACGCCGGCGCCGCCCATGGAGCTGTTGACGGCGCCAACGCCATGGAGGGTGTGGCCGTCGCCGGCATAGGCCGCCGGTACCGCCAGGAGAGTGAGGCCGAGCAACGGAGCGAAGACTTTACGGTTCATACGGTTACATCTCCCTGAAAAACAACGTGAATCGTGCACACCCCCGGCGGTCCAGGGGCGTCAAAGCAACTCAAGCCCGTGTACGACTAAAGAAAAAGCGAAATTGTTGGGGTCGATTGTAAGCCCATCCGGGCGGGGATTCAACTGGTGGGTGGCGGAAGGCTCTTCAGGATTGCTCTTCAGGGCGCCATGTCCTCTGGGGAGTCCTGCCCTTCGAATCCTCACCCTCGGTCCCTCTCCCGCGGGGAGAGGGAGGACCCTTCGGCAGCAGGATTGTGGGGAGCGGCAGCGAGGCCTCGCCCAACGGAAAAACTCGGCGTAAGGCCCTCCCTCTCCACTTTGTGGAGAGGGACCGAGGGTGAGGATTCGCAGGGCAGGACGCCCCAGAGGGCAACGCGGCAGGCCTTTGCGGCTTGCTCCCGGATAGCGAATTCCCTATCCTACGGGTCACGCTCCGTTTGAAAGCGCTGAAAGCGCCGGACATTGAATCGATCGCCGTTGCCGGGAATCCGTTCGCCCGGCCGGGCGAGCGGCTCGCCGGCAGCCAAGGAGAGAGCACGAGGATGGACGCAGAGTCGACCCTTCCCGCCGTCATATCGGCTGAGCCCATGGTTGGGGCGCCGTCGGGGCGCTATACCGAGAACGCCATGCTCGGCTGGATCCTGGTCGTCGGGCTGACGCTCGTCGGCTATCTCCTGCTGGCGCTCGGCTCGCCGGTGGACGCGCCGGGGTGGCCGCGGCATCTGTTCCTGGCCATCGGCCTCGCCGGGGTGGTCTGCTACGGGCTCTGGGTGTTCCCCTATTTCCGCGACCTGGAAAAGCGCCTGCCGGAGGGGCGCGACCGCTGGTCGAAACTGGAGGGGGAGCTGATCGCCGCCTTCGAGCAGCTCGGCGCCGGCGACCTGGTGCGCTCGATCGATCACACGCAGGGGCTCCCGGAACGGCTGGCGCAGATCTCGGAGGCGGCCAGCGAGTCGCTGTCGCTGCTCGCGCAGCAGATCCAGGACAGCTCGATCGAGGTGGCCTCGGCGGCCGACGCGGTCAACGAGATCGCCTCCGAGCTCGCCTCGGGGTCGTCGCAGCAGGCGGCGTCGGTGGTCGAGATCACCGCCGCGATGGAGGAGCTGGCGCGCACGGCGTCGCAGATCGCCGAGAACGCGGGGCGCCAGGCGGAGCTCGCGGCGCGCGCCGAGGCGAGCGGCGAGGCCGGCTCGGCGGCGGTGTTCGAGGCGGTCTCGGGGGTGGAGGAGGTGCAGAAGCGGATCTCGGCGATCGCCAGCCGCGCCGACGCGCTCGGCACCCGCTCGAAGGAGATCTACCGGGTGCTCGACCTGATCACCGAGATCGCCCAGGAGACGCACATCCTGTCGCTCAACGCGGCGATCGAGGCGGCGGCGGCGGGCGCCGACGGCCGGCGCTTCTCGGTGGTGGCCGAGGAGGTGCGCCACCTCGCCCAGCGCTCGCAGGAGTCGGTGGAGTCGGTGCGCAATCTGCTCGACGAGTTCTCGAGCTCGATCCGCGCCACCATCGTCGCCACCGAGGAGGGGAGCAAGGAGGCGAGCCGCGTGCTGGAGCGCTCGCGGGCCGCGGCGGCGGCGATCGAGGAGCTGCGCGGCGCCTCGGGGGACACCTCGCGGGTGGCGCGCCAGATCTCGCTCGCCACGCAGCAGCAGAACGCCGCCTCGGACGAGGTGGTGATGACGCTGCGCGAGGTCAGCCTGGTGGTGCAGCGGATGACCGGCGGCCTGAAGAACCTGTCGAGCACGGCCGACCGGCTGAATCAGCTCGGCCTCGAGATCCAGCTCCTGGCGCAGTCGTTCCACCTCAACTCGCCGCGCTCGCTCAAGCACCTGGTGGAGGACTGGGCGCGGCGCATCGAGTCGCTCCCCACGCTGCCGGAGAAGGAGCGGCAGCTCGACGAGCTGGTGCACAACGCGCCGTTCGTGGAGCTCGGCTACCTGATGGCGCTCGACGGCGGCACGCTGGCCCTGAGCTTCAATCAGAACCTGCTCGACGAGCGGCAGCGGTCGCTCGCCGCCAAGGTGCGCGAGACGGACGTGCGCTCGCGCCCCTGGTTCAAGGCGGTATCGCGGCACTGGCGGACGACCCTGATCCCCCCCTATGAATCGATGCAGAACTCGGAGGCCTGCTTCACGGTCTGCACGCCGCTGCGCAACGGCGACGGCTCGATCGCGGCGGTGCTCGGGATCGACATCAACGTCACCGGCTGGACGAGGATCTGAGCCGTGATCGAGCCGCTGATGGAGCAGAAGGCCGAACGCAAGACCCGGCGCGAGGGCACCCACCTGCTGGTGCGGGCCGGCGAGTACTCGTGCGCGCTGCCGCTGGCGGCGGTGCGGCGGGTGGTGCGGGCGCTGACGGTGCACCCGCTGCCGGGGGCGGCAGGGGAGCTGGAGGGGCTGGCGGAGTTCGGCGGCGAGCCGCTGCCGGTGCTCAATCTGGCCCGCCTGGTCAACGCCGCGCCGGGGGCCAACCCCTCGTATCCGGTGACGGTGGTGGTCTGGGTGGGGCCGATCGAGGGGCGGGAGATGATCGGCTTCACCGCCGACGCCGCCCTGGAGGTGGTGCACGTGCCGCCGGAGTCGATCGTGGCGGCCAGCGACGGCGGCTTCCTGCAGGGGGAGGCACCGGTGGGCGGCGAGGTGGTGCGCATTCTCAACCTCGACGCGCTGGGGCGCTGATGTTGAGCGCGCCGCAAGCCGCGGGCTATTTGCTGGTGCGCCGCGCCGGCGGTGTCTGGGGGATCGCCAACGAGGCGGTGAGCGGCCTGGCCCGCAACGGCAGGGGGTACCGGCTGACGGTGGGCGGCGAGGTGCTGGCGGCCGACGAGATCCTGGGTGTGGTGACCGGCCTGCGCGTGCTCCCGGCGGCCCCCGCGCTACGGCGGTTCTGGCCCGAGTCGCCGGCCGGGATGGCGGTGCACGGCGGACTGCCGGTGGTGGTGGTGGACCCGCTCCGGGTGCCTGCCGCTTTGAGATGGAATGAAGGAGAGGACGCATGACGGACGCGACCGGTTCTGCCGGCAAATCCTTTAATCACGCCCTGACCGGGATGATGATCCTGGGCGGCATCGCCGTGTCGGGCCTGGTGCTGCTGATGGTGGTGGAGGC
Organism: Thermoanaerobaculia bacterium; assembly: GCA_039918595.1. GTDB lineage: Bacteria > Acidobacteriota > Thermoanaerobaculia > Multivoradales > UBA5704 > DATARR01. The sequence continues at coordinate 3,737 of JBDSHF010000238.1, read as the reverse complement.
GGGGGGGGGCCAGAACTGGATGTTCAACGCCTTCCTGCTGGTGGCCATCGGCACGCTGGCGCTCTACGCCAAGGTCGTCTACCGCTCGCAGCAGAACCTGCGCAAGCGGGTGGAGAGCTCGGAGCGGCGGCGCGAGGGGATCGAGGTCACGCTGGTCTCCGCGCTCGACCGGCTGCGGGCCGGCGACCTGGTGAACTGCTCGGAAGCCTCGCGGGCGCTCCCTGGACGGCTCGCGCTGTCGCTCGCCAACGCCACCAACTCGCTCGACGTGCTGGCGCAGCAGATCCAGTCGAGCTCGATCGAGGTCGCCTCGGCGGCCAACTCGGTCAACGAGATCGCCTCCGAGCTCGCCTCGGGCTCTTCCGAGCAGGCGGCGTCGGTGGTCGAGATCACCGCCGCCATGGAGGAGCTTGCCCGCACCGCCTCGCAGATCGCCGAGAACGCCTCGTCGCAGGCCGACCTCGCGCAGGCGGCGGAGGAGAGCGGCAATACCGGCCAGGGCGCCGTCGAGGAGGCGGTCGACGGCGTCGAGGAGGTCAAGAAGCGGATCTCGGGGATCGCCAGCCGCGCCGAGATCCTCGGCACCCGCTCCAAGGAGATCTACCGGGTGCTCGACCTGATCACCGAGATCGCCCAGGAGACCCACATCCTGTCGCTCAACGCGGCGATCGAGGCGGCGGCGGCGGGGGACCACGGCCGGCGCTTCTCGGTGGTGGCGGAGGAGGTGCGGCGGCTCGCCCAGCGCTCGCAGGAGTCGGTGGAGTCGGTGCGCAACCTGCTCGACGAGTTCGCCGGTTCGATCCGCACCACGGTGGTCGCCACCGAGGAGGGGTCCAAGGAGGCCGGCCGCGTGCTGGAGCGGGCGCGCGCCGCGGCCTCGGCGATCGAGGACCTGCGCGGCGCCTCCAGCGACACGGCGCGGGTGGCGCGCGAGATCTCGCTCGCCACCCAGCAGCAGAACGCCGCCTCCGACGAGGTGGTGCTGACCCTCAAGGAGGTCAGCCAGGTGGTGCAGCGGATGGCCGACGGCCTGAAGCACTTCACCGAGACCGCCGACCGGCTGAACCGCCTGGGGCTGATCATCCAGATGCTCGCCCAGTCGTTCCATCTCGACTCCGCCCACTCGCTCAAGCACACCGCCGAGCTCTGGTCGCGCGAGGTGCGGCGCCGGCTCGGCAACTGGGAGGCGATCGAGCGGCTGCTGGAGGACCTGGTGCACCGCCAGGGGTTCGTCGAGTGCCTCTACTTCTACGACGGCCGGCGGGGGCAGACGGCGCTGGTGGTCAACCGCCAGATCGTCGGCGACCGCGAGGTGCCGGGCGCGGTGCGCACGGGCGAGGGGTTCTCGGACCGCCCCTGGTACAAGTCGGCGGTCAAGGAAGGGCACACGGTGCTGACGCCGCTCTTCAACTCGCTGCTCTCGGGACGGCCGATCTTCACCGCCTCGACGCCCATCTACGAGGGGGGCGAGCTGGAAGGCGTGCTCGGCCTCGACGTCAACGTCGACAGTTGGACCAAGATCTGACGCTGGGGCAGCTTTGGACACGGAGTTCGCCGATCTCATCCCCCTCTTCGTCGAGGAAGCGCGCGACCGGCTGGAGCGGCTGGCGTCGAGCGTCCCGCGGCTGGAGGTGGATCCGCAGTCGGTCGTCGAGGCCAAGCGCGAGCTGCACACGCTGAAGGGGGCGGGGCGGATGATGCGGATCGGCGCCCTCGCCGAGCTCTGCCACGCCGCCGAGGAGGTGCTCCACGCCGCGCGCCCGGGCATGATCCCGCTGCTGACGCGGGTGGTGGACGAGCTGTCGTCGCTGGTCGAGTCGGTCTCCCGCGGCTCGGAGCCGCCGATCGACGCCGAGCTGGTCGCCCTGCTCCACGCCTCGGTGACCGCGATCGTGGAGGCGGCGCCGGCTGCTCTGCCTACGGTCGAAGAGGAGCCACCCCCCACCCGGGAGGGGACAAGCCCCTCCCCTACGGAAACTTCGGAAGATATGGATGTAGGGGCGGGGCTTGTCCCCGCCCGGGCGGAGGACCCTGTTCCGCCGAAGGAGGCTGCCGCCGCGGCCTCTTCCGCCAAAACCGCGCCGTCCACCGCCAGCGGCGACGTGCGGGTGGACGTCGCCGCGCTCGACGCGGTGGCCGAGCGGGCCACGCAGGTGCGGATCATGGCGGTGGCCGGGCGGCAGGTGGTCGACCGCATCTACGACCTCGCCCGGCTGGCCGAGGACGGCCTGCACGAGCCGCAGCCGACGCAGGTGCTCGCCGTGCTCGCCACCATGCTGCGGCGGGTGGCGGTGGAGCTGGAGGGCGGGCAGCGGCGGCTGATCCGCTCGGCCGAGGAGCAGCTCGAGAAGATGCTCTCGCTGCAACTGCAGCCGATGCGCGGCTTCCTGCTCTCTTTCGCCCGTTACGCCCGCGAGCTCGCCCGCTCGCTGAAGCGCGAGGTCGAGGTCGAGCTCGAGGGGGAGGAGACCCGGCTCGACCGCCGGATCGCCCGCGAGTTGGAGGAGGCGCTGCTCCACCTGGTGCGCAACTCGGTCGATCACGGCATCGAGTCCCCCGAGGTGCGCGAGGGGCGGGGGAAGCCGCGGGCCGGCCGCATCCGCATCAAGGCGCTGGCCGACGGCCCGCGGGTGCGCCTGATCATCGAGGACGACGGCGGCGGCATCGACATCCAGCGCGTCCTCCAGCACGCCGTGGAGATGGGGCTGGTGGACGCCGCGACCGCCGCCGGCATGGGCAAGAAGGAGGCCCTGCGCCTGCTCTTCGCGCCGGGGTTCTCGACCCGCAAGCAGGTCTCGGAGATCTCCGGCCGCGGCGTCGGGCTGGACGTGGTGGCGACCGCCGTCAACCGCGTCGGCGGCGAGGTCTTCGTCGAGACCGAGCCCCGGCGCGGCACCACGTTCATCCTGGAGGTGCCGGTGGCCCGCCGCGGCGAATCGGTGATGCTGCTGCGCGTCGGGCAGCTCCGCATCGCCCTGCCGGCGGCGGTGGTGCGCCGGGCGACGCGGATGGATGCCGGCGCCGTGGTCGAGCGCGACGGCCGGACGCTGGTGAACCTGGGCGACCGGCTGGTCCCCTTCGTGCCGCTCGCCCGGCTCTACGGCCAGCCGCCCGCCGACAGCCAGCTCCTGCTCGAGGGGGTGGTCTCGGGGCAGACGCTCGCCATCGCCGTCGACACGGTCGAGGGGGAGGAGGAGGTGCTGGTGCGGCCGATCACCCGGCGGGCGCCCACCGACCGGCTGCTCGAAGGGGTGGCGCTGCTCGCCTCGGGGGAGCCGGTGGGGGTGCTCTCGCCGTCGATGCTGTCGCAGCGCGAGTATCTGCGGGCCCTGCCGGCGGCGCGGCCGCAGACGGTGATCCGCCGCGTGCGCGTGCTGCTCGTGGACGACTCGCTGGTCACCCGCGAGATGGAGCGCCGCCTGCTGGAGGACGCCGGCTTCGTGGTGGTGCCCGCCGGGGACGCCGAGGAGGCGCTGTCGCTGCTCGGCGAGGAGAAATTCGACTGCGTGGTCACCGACATCGAGATGCCGCGCATGGACGGCTTCGAGCTTGCAGCGCACCTGCGGGGCATGGAGCACTTCGCGCATCTGCCGATCATCGTGGTCTCGACGCGCGACCGCCCGGAGGACCGCCTGCGCGGCCTCAAGGTGGGCGCCGACGCCTATCTGACCAAGCAGAGCCTGGACGCCGGCGAGCTGGTGGATCTGGTAAGGCGGTTGAGCGGGAGCGGGCGGTGA